>CAIPZZ010000187.1 GCA_903869665.1 uncultured Opitutia bacterium
GGGACATTCCCTGGGGTGGTGTCACCTAATAGGTCACACTTTCCAAGGGGCGTGGTGGCTTCGTAGTTGTCGAGCGCGAGGCGCAGCGTGCCGGCGGGCAGGGCGGCCTTTCGACCCGGCTCAAGGCAGGCGATCGCCTCGGCGAGCGTGCGGGTCCACGTGACCTCCGGCAGCCGCGTGTCAAATGCCTGCGCCGCGCCGGCGAGAACGTGGCGGCGCCATTCGCCGCTCGTCCAGAGGGTGCTGCCCGCGTAGCTGGGCTCGGATTTTTCCGTCGCGACAAAATGCAGCGCAGCCACGCCCACCGTGGTGGCGTCGCGCAGGAGGTCGCGCGCCGTCTGCGGGCGCGGCAAACCGATGAACAGCGTGATGGGCGGCAGCGGCGGAGGCGTGTCGCCCCACGCGAAGGTGAGCGTGAGCGCGTCCGCGCTGATGGCGGCGAGCGTGCCCTTGCCGCGCGGGCCGTTGACGAGGCCGGCGTCAAACGTGTCACCCACGCGCCGCCGGAGCACGTCGAGCAGATGCCGCGCGCGCGGGTCGGCGCGCGGGAGCGGCACGGCGGTTTCGGACGGCTCGAAGAGGATGAGATTCATGGCGAAGCGGCCGGCCTACCCGCACCAGGCTGGCGGACCATTGCCTTATGCCATGCGCGCCAGCCGGCGAACGCCATCACGAGATAGATCCCGTAGAGGAAGGCGGTGTAGGCGAGGTCAGCCTTCCAGTAGGAGGCGATAGCAACGAGGTTGACCACGACCCACACGGGCCAGTTTTCCAATTTTTTCCGCGACTGGAGCGCCTGCCCGGCGACGCTGAACGCGGCGATGAACGCGTCGCGCCAGGGCATAGTGGTGTCGGTCCATTTGATCTCCACCAGCGCCCAGCCGGCGGTGCCGGCACCCACCAGCAGCAGCAGCAGCGCGCGGCCACGCCAGGACAGTCCGGTCACGGGTAGCTCGGGCGCGTCGCCGCGAGCACGCACCCAGTGCCCCCAGCCGTGGGCGAGTGCAGCGAAGAAAAACGCCTGCACGGTCGCGTCGGCGTAAAATCTTGTCCGGTAAAACAGCACGCCCTGCACCGCGACCGCCACCAGCCCGACCGGAAACGCCCACAGGCTGCGCCGGATCATCAGCCACACCCCGGCGACGCCGAAGACGAGATTTGCCTGGTCGAGCGGCGCAGCCGTGGTGAGGCCGGTCCAGATGTTGCGGAGAGCTTCTTGCATGGAAACAGGCCTTCTGTCGCCGACCCGGCGCGGCTTGGCAACGCCCAAGCGCCGCGCGGGGAGGTTTGGCCCGCCCCGCGTTCAATTTTGACCGCAAATTTTGCGCACCCTTTTCCGGTTTCCGGGGTTGCCAAGCTCGCCGGGCGGCGCACGATTTCCGGCCATGTCCCAATCCCCCGCGCCCAGCGCGCATGTCGAGGAGAAGTTCTCGTTGCCGCTGTTCCTGCTCACCATCACCGTCTCGCTCACGGCGCTGGCCGGCCTGCTTTGGCTGGCCGCGCCGGCGGCGGTCTGGCGCGCGCAGCTCAGCTCCGGCTGGGGCGCGCTGGCCGGCGCGTTTCTGGCGATGACGATGCTGAACTGTTTCGTCGAGCATTTCTTCCACCGCTATGTGCTGCACAAGCCCGTGGTGCCGCCTCTCAGCCGGCTCTACAAGCAGCACACGCTGCACCATAATTTCACGCGCATCGGCCGGCGGCGCACGCCGGGCGGCCGCGAGGTGCCGGTCGTGGAGAACATCTACCCGATCACCACGCCGGAACAGGGCGAGGCGTCGTTCTTCCCCTGGTTCACGCTGCTGGGCTTCGCGGCGTTCGTCACGCCCCTGCTCATCGTGCTGCAATGGCTCGCGCCGGCTTTCCCGTGGTTTTTCGCCGGCTACGCGGCCATCGCCGCCTCGCTCACGCTCTACGAGGTGTTCCACGCCATCGAGCACTGGTCGTTCGAGGAGAAGTGGCTGCCGCTGATCGAGCGTCCGCGCACGGGCTGGTTCTGGCGCAAGGTTTACAGCTTCCACCTGCGGCATCACGCGGTGATTGACTGCAACGAGGCCATCTCGGGCTTTTTCACGCTGCCGGTGGCCGACTGGGTGTTCGGCACCTACATCATGCCGAAATCGCTCTATTTGGACGGCTCGGAATGGAAGCCGGAGGAGTTTGTCAGCCCGCGCCCGTGCGCTTTTATCCGCTGGTGCGACGAGCAGAGCGACGCGCTGATCAAACGCCGCCGCGAACTCGCGGCCGCGCCGCCGGCGGCCTACACGCGGGCCGAGCGCGTGGCGCAGGCGTTCGCCCATGGGGCGGGGCTGGCGGCGAGCGTGACGGCACTGGTGCTGCTGGTGTCGTTTGCTGCGGTGCGCGGCGGCGGACGCGAGCTGGGCGGGGCGATCGCGTTCGGAGTGGCGCTGGTGGCGCTGCACGCGGCGTTCGTGAACTCCCGCCGCGCGCGCGCGGCGAGCTGGCGCGAGATTTTTCACAAATACAACCACGCGGCGGCCTTTCTCTTGATCGCAGGCACGGCGACCCCGTTCCTGCTGAGCAGTGTGCGCGGCGCGTGGGGCTGGAGCCTATTCGGCGTGGTTTGGGGCCTGTGCCTCGTCGGCGCGGGATGCCGGCTGGCCGGGTCGGAAGGCGCGCGGCTGGTGTCGCGCGTCGCCTACGGTCTGCTCGCGCTGCTCGGCTTGGTCGCGCTGAAGCCCCTGCTCGCCCATGTGCCGGCAGGCGCGCTCTGGCTGCTCGCGGCGGGCGCGGCGTGCTACCTCGTGGGCGTGCTGTTCCACCTCTGGCAGCGGGTGCGCTACCATCAGGTCATGCGCTCGGTCTTCACCCTCGGCGGCGGCGCGTGCCAC
>CAIPZZ010000188.1 GCA_903869665.1 uncultured Opitutia bacterium
ACCCGCAGTTGCCAAAGCCGCAGCCGAGATACCGGTGGAGGCGACCACGGCATTGCTAATGGCGGCGGCGGCGGCAGGAGGAGCCGCTGCGACGCCCGCTGCTGTGATCGCGCCCGCTTGCGTCGGCGCAGTCGCCGCCGCGCCACCGGTGATGGCGGCGGCCTGCGTCGGGGCCGCGACCACCGCAGCAGCGACCACGTATTGAATCGCGGTAGTGGCAGCGCCCGCCGACTGGCCGCTGCTGGCGGCGGCTGCCGTGAGAGTGGTAACGGCATTGTTGGTGATCTGGGTCGCCTGCGTCGGGGCCGCGCTCACCGCGCCGGAAACCGCCGCGCCGACGACACTGTTGACCGCCGCAGCCGACTGGCCGTTGGTGTTGGCGCTGACCGAGGCCACGACTTGGGTGGTGATGGCCTGGGCTTGCGTCGGGGCCGCGCTCACCGCCGCCTGTACGACGCTGGTCACGGTGGCCGCCGCGGCCGCGCCGCCGGTGGCCGCCACCGCCGTCACGACGTTGGTGGTGATGGCCGCGGCCTGGGTCGGGGCCGCGCTCACCGCGCCGCTCATCGCGGCCGAGGTCACGCTTTGAATTGCCGCCTGCGACGCGCCGCTGCTGCCGGCCGACGTCACCACGCTGGTCGCGATGGCCGAGGCCTGGGTCGGGGCCGCCGTCACCGCCGCCTGCACCACGTTGGTCACCGTCGCTGCGGTGGCCGCGACCGCCGCAGCCGACGTGCCGCCGCCCGCGCCCGACGCCGCCGCCGTCGTCACTGCTGTCACGACTCCGGTGGCAATGGCCGAGGCCTGCGCCGGTTGCGCGATAACCGCCGCCTGCACCGCGCTGCTGACCGCGGCCGTCACGGACGTGGCCGACTGGCCGCTGGCGCTAACCTGCGTCACAACTTGGGAAGTGATGGCCGAGGCCTGCGTGGGGGCCGCGTTGACCGCCGCCGTCATGACCGCAGCGACCGCCGACGACGAATTGGCGGCCGTCGCGCCGCCGTTGTTCGCGCTGACCGCCGTCACGATGGCCGCCGTGTTGGCCGCAGCCGAAGCCGGGGCCGCCACGTTGGAGACGCTGATGACCTGCGCGGCGAGATTGGTGGAGGCGGCGCCAACCGTGGCGACCAGCACCGGGGTGCTCAGCACCTGAGTCATCGCCGTCACGCCGGACTGAATCGCGGCCCTGGCAGCGACCGCCTGCGGGGTGTTGCTGGATGCCAGCGAGGCGAGCGACATCGTTTGAACCGGCTGTGCCACCCCGTTGATGGGCGCCGGAGTGACCACTACCTGACCCTTGGAGATGGGGGTGGTGGTGCCATTGGCCTCGGTGAACTGCACGGTGTCGGCATTCGCCGAGATGGTCACATCGCCGGCCGTCACGAGCGAGGAGAACTGCGTGCCGCGCGCGGCGGCGACACCCTTCGGGGTGCTGACGCCGTAGTCGTTGATGTCCCTGTTGCCGGGGTCGAGCATCGAGACCACGTTGCCGGACTTGAGCTTGAGGAGGGCGGTCTGCTTCGTGACCTTGCCGCCGGTCGTGTCGAGCGAGAGCTTGTCGAGGCTCACCTCGGTGTTGGGATTGATGGTGGTGACCGCGCCGGCAAACGGCTGGAGCTGCACCGTGGCGCCCGCGCCGGTGGTGATGGTCGCGTGTTCCGGGATCTTGTCGTTGGCCTTCAGGGTGCGGGGCGTGGTCTCGCCGGGGAACATCGCGGTGGCGCTGCCCGTGATGGCGAGCACAGTGGCCTCATTGGCGGCGGCGGCGGCACGGGCGGAGGCGGTGCCGAGCGCGAGGACGGCGACAGCGGCGGACAGGAGACGGAGGAGCGAGGTTTTCATGGCGTGGAAAAAACAGGTCGGGGCTGGACGTGAGAGGGAAAAATGCAAACCAATAACACCCACAGCGCAAACACTATTTTGGACAAAAGCAAGACCCATTCCGATCAAGGTTGGCCGGTCACAAGAATGTTTCATTTCTCCTTCATGTGATAGACGCCGTCCCAAGGTTCGGGGGGCGGCTCCTCCTTGTAGTGTTCGGTGATACCGATGTAAACGAGGGAGGGGTTGCTGACGACGCCGGGGGTCTGGCCAGGGATGTTTGGCTCTATCTTGGCGCTCTGCTGGAAAAGGGCGATGGCCCCGTCCCAGTCGCGTGCGAAGTGCTTCGCCAGCCCCGCCTCGAAGAGCCCGAGGCACTCGCGGGTCTGCGGCGTGACATGCTCCTTGAGGCCGACGATCTCGTAGATCGGCACAGCGGTGCTGCGGCCCTTGACGACGATGCGGCCGAGCAGGCGGAAGACCACCCGGTCGCCGCCGTGCTTCTCGCAGGCGAGCTTGGTGGCCTCGGCTACCATAGTGTAGGCACCCCAGCTTTTCGCGCCGCTCTCCATGCGGGCGGCGAGGTTCACGTTGTCGCCCATCATCGTGTAGTTGAAACGCGTGCGGCTGCCCATGTTGCCGATCATGCACACGCCGCTGTTGAG
>CAIPZZ010000189.1 GCA_903869665.1 uncultured Opitutia bacterium
CCCGGAGGAGGCGCGGCGCTTCTTCACCGATCCGAATATCCGCAGTGGATTTGATTGCTACCATCCCATCAAGCCACTCCACTTGAGCACCGAGGCGCCGGGGATTGCGCCAAGCCGGTGGGAACGCATTTGACGAGCGGGAGGGGCGAACCCGTTGGCCGCCCACCCGGCCGGCAGGGTTTTGGACTACCCTACCGGGCGCTCGCCACCTCTGTGTGATGCAGGCTCTGGGCGATGTTGAGCACGCGCTCGGCATAATCCCGGGCCGCGGGCGGCACGGTGCCCCGCACGGTGGCGCGCAAGCCGCCATTCCACGCCAGAGCGATGTTATACGGTGTCGCCTCGAGGCCGTTGCGGATGAGACCCTGCTTCAGCCATTCGTAGTGCCGGATGGCCACGTCATCCGAAACACCCCGGTCCACAGCGCGCGCAAACGGCACGGCCGTGTGCATCCGCCACGTCGCCTCGCGAAATTGGTAGGCTCCCAGTTCGCCGTACAGGCCGGGCCGGGGCGAGTTGCGCGGGTTTTCAATCCAGTGAATGGCTTCCAAGGTCTCCCAGCGCTCAGACGCCTTGAGCGTCGCGGGCACCAGGACGGAGAACGCCAGCATGGCCACCGCGAGTAAAAGCCCGCGGCGCGAGGGAATCGGGTGAAAGGTGGTCGAGTTCATCCCCGCCCAAGACCCACCCCCCTTCCGGCTGTTCGTTATTGGGCCAAACTAAACCCGGCATTTCGGCGGAACCTCAACCACCATGCAAAACGCACTATCCCGGGAAATTCTCTATCAGTCTGGCCACCAACGCGGTCCACCCGGACTGGTGGCTGGCCCCCAGTCCCTGGCCGGTCTCGCCATGGAAGTATTCATGGAGCCACGAGTGCGTCGGCGTGCCCTCGAGATAGAAATCACACTCCTTCACATCCTTGCCGGGGTTGCCCTCGGGGCCGCTCGGCCCGAACAGCCGGTCCTTCAGGATGGAATCGCGCTCGTTCCACCGCGCCAGGGCGGAACACAGCCGGCCCTCGCGGTCCGCGCCCATCCTCGCGCACCATGCGCCACTGCCGCTCGGCAAGGAGGGACCCCATCGCTTCCAGTTTTTCGCGCGGCTGGAATCCTCGGCAAGGCGGCGCTGTTCGGCGGTCAGGGCGGCGGCGCGGGACGTGCCCATGGGATCGGTCGGTGGCAAGAAAAGGGCCGACCCCTTGCGGGGGTGAACTTTTGCAGGGTCGCGGACTGGCTGCGCCCACTTCGGTTCCGCCTCAGAGCAGCCGCTTGACCGCCTCGAGCCCCGCGTTGCTCACCACCACAAACCGGTGCACGCCGTCCGACCACGACGCGCTGCCGAACTGCGCCTGCTGGTCAAAGTCCGCGCCGGTCCCGGTGGGCATCGCGGGAAAGTCCGCGCAGTTCACGATGTAGCAGTGAAACCACGCGCCATTGCGCTGGAAGCACACCTCCAGCACATCGTGGCCCGCAAAATTCAACGTGCGGCACCCCGTCGCGCGCAACGCCGTAAAATCCACCGGCAGCCCCGCGCTCAGCCGGTTCGCCGGCTGGCTCAGCATCACCTCCAGCGCCCCGGCCGCTTCGCCGTGGCTGCCATGCTGCGCGTGCGCCGTGTCATTGATCGCAAACGCCGCCAGCTGCGCCGTCCCCGCCGCCGCGCGGCTGGGCCAGAGCGCGAGCGTTGCCGTCAGCAGCACCGCCACGCTCGCCGCCAGTGCGAACCACCTCGTCGGAAAACGGCGCTCAATTTTCGGCGCGCGGCTTGCCCGCGCTCCCGCCAGAATCGCCTCACGCAGCCCGGCGGGCGGCACGATCTCCCGCAGCTTCGCCGTGAGGGCGGCATCATGAGCCTGGGCACGGGCGAACCACGCGCCGAGCGCCGGATCGTTCTTCGCCTGGGCCAGCGCGGCGCCGAAGGTCGCGTCCTCCGCGTCGCGGCCATTGGCCCGGTAGGCCCCCAGCACAAATTTTGCCTCATTGTTGCTCATGATTGTTTCCTCCCCTGCGCACCGGTGAACGGCACGACCTTGGATTTTGCCGCCGTCTCCTCCTGCGCCAGCGCGGCGCGGAGCTGGGCCTTGCCGCGGGACAGCCGCGACATGACCGTGCCGATCGGCACGCCGAGCGTCGCGGCGATTTCCGTGTACGAAAGATCCTCCAGGTAAAACAGCGTCAGCGGCGCGCGGAACACTTCGTCCACCGTCTGCAGCGCCGCCACCACGGTCGCTGCATCCATCTGGGTCGCGCGGTCCACATCCTCCGCCGCCACCTCCGACTCCCCCGGCGGCAGGTCTTCCAGCGAGGTCACTCGAATGTCGCGGCGGCGGCCGTGCAGGAACTCGCGATAGAGCGTCGTAAACAGCCAGGATTTCGCCTTCGACGTCTCACGGAGGCTGTGTCCCTTGGTCGCCCAGATGAAAAACGTCTGTTGCACCAGGTCGCCCGCATCGGCCGGGCGCTTCGCGAGGCTGAGGGCAAAACGGTAGAGCGGCGCGTAATGCGCATCCACCAATTGCGTAAAGACCTCGTTACTCATCAAGTTTCAGAGTTGCGTCGGGGCCGGTTTATTCCCGGAAACATCACGCACCGCAACATGCTTCGCCTGCTCCTCCCGCCCAATCTCGCCGCCGCCGCCCCGCGGGACGCCATTGCCGTGAAGGTGCAGCTCGATCCCGCCGCCGCCCTGCCACCCGAGATCCTGCCCGGCCTCGCCCTGCTCCAGCGTTGGTGCAACACGCCCACGCCGCCCGCCTTTCTCCAGCTCACCCGCGCGCAGCTCCGCGCGCTCATCGCCGCGCTGCACCGCCAGCCGGTGTTTTTCCTCCTCAACGCCCCGGCCTCGCCGCTCCTCTGGCTCGGGCCCCTGCTCATCGGCGTGTCCGAGCACCTCCGCGAGACTCCCGCCCCCGTCGCCACCCCCGCGCCGACTCCGCCCCGCGCCTCGCCCCCGCCGCGCGCCACATCGTCCGCCGCCGCGCCGATGGCCGTGGATGGCACGGAACACTATCTCGCCATCACCCTGCCCTCGCGCGAGCACCCCGCCTACGACGGCACCCTCGACCTGTTGAAGTCCCACGGCTTCATCCTCGAGCCTTCCAACCGCAAGTGGTGGCTGCGCGACCGGCACAAGACCCTCAACTTTCTCGCCGCCCACGCCGCCCGGCTCCGCGACGGCCTCGACGCCCAGTTCACCCCGGCCTTTGAAAAGGCCACTGCGCACCTTCGCCCCGCCGAGCTGACGGTCACCGCGACTGCGGCCGGCGAGGACTTCGACGTGACGCTGGGCCTGAAAGCCGGCAGCGCCGATGACGCCACCATCCGCACCGCCGTCGCTTCCAATCGCGGCTACGTCGAAAGCGACGGTCAGATTTACCTGCTCGACGCCGCCCAACTCAACCATCTCGCCACGGCCCAGCGAGCCCTCGCGGGCGAGCCCAGCGCCGGAGTCGCCACCCGCCGCACCCAGCGCGTCAGCGCCGCCCGCACAGCCGAAGCGCAGGAAATCATCGAGGCGCTCTCCCCCGGTTTCCAACCGCCCGCCGCGTGGCGGGAACGCAGCGAGTCGCTCCGCCGGCTTTCCACGCTCGCCCCCGCGCCCATCCCGGCCGGCCTGGAGACCCGCCTCCGCCCGTATCAACGCCTCGGCACCGCCTGGCTCTGGCACCTGCACAGCCACCAACTGGGCGGCATCCTCGCCGACGAAATGGGCCTCGGCAAAACCATCCAGGCGCTGGCGCTCCTGAGCGCGCTGCAGGCGCAGGCGCAGTTGAAAGTCAAAAGCTCGCCGTTGAAAGACTCCGACCCCGCCGCCACTGACACTCCCGCTTTCAACCTTCAGCCTTCAACTTTTAACCTTCCGTCTCTAGTCGTCTGCCCCGCCTCGCTCGTGGAAAACTGGCGGCGCGAATCCGCGCAGTTCGCCCCGGAGCTCCGCGTCTTTGTTCACCATGGCGCGTCCCGGCTCGCCGCCGCAGCCGCCGCCGCCGGTTTCGACCTCATCATCACGTCCTACGGCACCCTCGCCCGCGACCGCGAACTGTTCGCCGGCGTGGACTTCACGTGCGTCATCGCCGACGAGGCCCAGCACATCAAGAACCGCCGTTCGCAGAACGCCGCCGCGCTCCGCTCGCTGACCGCCCGCAGCCGTTTCCTGCTTACCGGCACGCCGCTGGAAAACTCGCTCGACGACCTGCGCTCGCTCTTTGAATTCCTGCTCCCCGGCTACCTCGACCGGATGCCCGCGGGCCTCCGCGGCGAGGAACGCGCCTGGTTTGACCAGCGGCTCCGCGCCCAGGCCGCGCCCTACATCCTGCGCCGCACCAAGCAGGCCGTCGCCCCCGAGCTCCCGCCCAAGCTCGAGCAGATTCTCTGGTGCGAGCTCTCCCCCGCCCAGGCCAAGCTCTACCGCGACCAACAGCAGGCCGGCGAACGCGAGCTGATGAATCTCGCCGCCGACGGCGCCACGGAGGGCCGCCTGCAGTTTGCCGCCCTCACGCAACTCCTGCGTCTCCGCCAGATCTGCTGCGACCCGCGGCTCGTCGCGCCCGAGGCCCCCGCCGACGACTCCGCCAAGCTCGAGGCCTTCCGCGAACTCCTCGCCGAGGCGATTGACGACGGCCACCGCGTCCTCGTGTTCTCTCAATTCACCTCGCTGCTCTCCCTCCTCGGCGCCGAACTCGAGGCCCAGGGCACCGCGTATTGCTATCTCGATGGCTCGATGCCCGTCCGCGCGCGCCAGGCCGCGGTCGACCGGTTTCAGGATTCATCGGACGTCCCCGTCTTCCTCATCTCACTGAAGGCCGGCGGCACCGGGCTCAACCTCACGGGCGCCGACACCGTCGTCCATTTCGATCCGTGGTGGAACCCCGCCGCCGAGGCCCAGGCCACCGACCGCGCCCACCGCATCGGCCAGACGAAGCTCGTCACCAGCTACAAGCTCATCGCCACCGGCACCGTCGAGGAGAAGGTCCTCGCGCTGCAGGACACGAAACGCGCCCTGCTCGCCGACGTGTTTGAGGCCAGCGACGCCGCCGCCGCGAAGCTCTCCCTGAGCGACCTGAAGTCGCTGCTTTCGTCCTGAGACGGGCGGGAATGTCCCCGCAGGAATTGCGCCTTCCGCCCGGAAAATAAACCGGCCCTTCGCCAGCAGGCGAAAGGCCGGGAGATCATCCCGGATTTAGGCCGGGGTTCAGGAGTGGTCCAGCTCCGTGCGCGCGAGGCGGTGCACGAGGGTGGCCTTGTCGCCACCCAAGAACTTGAGCACCGCGGCAAAATACCGCGCTTCACCCTGTTGGGGGACTTGTCCTCGCCGCCACCGATCACCTCGACGAAGCCACCCCTGGAACCGCCGGTGAATCCCGGCCTTCCTTCCTGTCCGTGTGCCGACCCCTAAGACCTGGCGGTTGCCAAGCGCCGGCTTGGCCGGCGACGTGATTGCATTGACGCCTACCGGCCATCTGCCGCCAATCTCGGCCCATGCCCACACCCCAGGAGATCAAGGCTTTCTTCGACGAAAACGGCTACTACCTCGCTCGCGGCGTTTTCAAACCCGCCGAAATCGCCGAACTGGAGCGGGAGGTAGACCGCATCGTCGCGCAGAACATCCGGCTCAAGGACGCCCCCGACAAAATCTGGGCGGGCGAGGCCGTGGAGCGCCTCAATGTCCGCGGTACCTCTTTTTTCCACACGCATCAGGTGCATTTTTATTCGGCCGCCTGGCTGCGCGCCCTGATGCACCCGTCGTTCCTCGACGTCGCCGAGGCCATCCTCGGCCCCGACATCGTACTGCACCACACGAAGCTCCTCCAGAAACCCGCCGAGAAGGGCGCGCCCTTCCCCATGCACCAGGACTGGTCGTATTTTCCCTCGGTCAAGGACACGATGATCGGCGGCACCATTGCGGTCACGCGCGCCACGGACCAGATGGGCTGCCTCCGCGTCTATCCCGGCACGCACAAGCTCGGCCGGCTCCAGCACACCAGCGGACAGGAATACTCCGAGTTCATGGAGAAAAACTACCCGCTCGAGCGCGCCACCGTGATCGAGGCCGAGGCGGGCGACGTGCTGTTCTTCCACTATTTCACGATCCACGGCTCAATGCCCAACCGCTCCAACGCCGTCCGCAAGAACGTGCTGGTGCAGCTGCACTCCGGCCAGGACCAGATCGAGCCGACCAACGGCCACGTCAATTCCAAGCTCGTCCTGCGCGGCTGGAGCCATGTTGCCTCGCAAAGCTACTGCGAGCGGCACTAGGCCGGCTCCGGCGCACCCGGAATTTCCCGTTGACGCGCCCGGGGGGCGGCTCTTTGTTCGCCCCTCCTTAGTCGGCGAGTTAGCTCAGTTGGTAGAGCAGAGGACTGAAAATCCTTGTGTCCCCGGTTCGATTCCGGGACTCGCCACCATTTTCAACTCCGTGTTCCGCCCGTCACTTATGGGGGCACGGATAAGGGACCCTCCAAGGTCGCCTGCGAAGGTCTCGATCCCGGGGCCGTTCAGACCGGCTTCCCCTCCGCCGCCAGTAAATGGGAATTCCTGGATAATCCTGATTATTTGCTGTGCGCAAATTTCAGGCGGTCCAGCTCCCTTCCATTCATAAGCCTGGTGGCCGGTCTTCGCGCTGGCACCGCTGGCGCCCGGTAAACCACACGGAGCTAGATATTCACCCGTCCGATTTCAACTCGCACCGATTCCATCCTTTTCAGACCTCCGCGAGCCCGGGGGTGAACGGGGGCGAAAATATGGGCGGGTGCCGGAACCGGCGGTATTTTTTTGAGTGATCATTTGCGCTTCCGCAACCGACCGCTCCGTTCGTAATCGGGCTTTCCGGGGCGAGTGCGATCGGCGAAGGGTTTCCGGAATGCCGGGGCTGAGACCCATGAAGGCTTGACTGCCCTTTGCGAAGGAGGCGTGTCTTGCCCCATGAACCTGCGAATCCCCACCCCTTGGTTTCTCGTCATTGGACTCTGCGCCGTCCTCTCTCCGGCCACCCGGACCTTAGCCGCCGAATTCAAGGGCGAAGCCAAGGTGCTCGCCCAGCTCGATGACGACTGGTCCGCCTCCTCCGTCCACCGCGACCTCGAGCTGCTCGTCTCATTCTACGCCGCCGACGCCATCGCCTTCCCTCCGGGTGACAGTGTGGCCCATGGCCTCACTGCGATCCACAAGGCTTGGGAAGGGATCAAGGATCCGAACTACTCGCTCTCCTGGAGCGCAGCCGATGCGCAGATCGCGACGGGCGGAGATATCGGGTTCACCTCAGGCACGTTCGCCGAATCAATCAAGGGCGCGGACGGCAAGGTCACCCATGCCACCGGAAAATTTCTCTGCGTCTGGAAAAAGCAGCCCAACGGCGGATGGAAGGCGATCCGCGACATGTGGAATTACGACGCGAAGTGACGCCCTGAAGCCGGGCTCATTCTCGATCGCAACACTGGGGGTGCGAGCCCGGCCTGGATCCAGGTCGGGCCAGACTTGACCTGTTTCGCGCCGCCCGCGCGGCGCGCCGCATTTCGGCGAAACCCACCGCCTTGCGGAAGAACGGGTGGGCCCAGCCATTTCATGGATTGCATGAAGCGGAGGGATGCTTCTCATGGGCCCCCTCCTGCATGATTCCCGCCCTCTCCTTTCCGCCCCGTCTTTTTCTCGCGCTCGGTCTTTTTCTGGCCGGCACCGTTTTCGCCCTCGGTCAAACCCCGACCCCCGCCACCGCTCCCAAGGCTTCGGTGGAGCAACGTCTGGCGAGTCTTGAGGCGTACATGACCAACGCCGATCCGGCGGCGGCGTTGAAGGACCCAAGCGGCCGGGTTCCCGCCGGCCTGACCACACCGGAGGTGGGGACGTCTGGCCCGGGCCACAACACCTGGATGATGGTGAGCGCGGCGCTGGTGCTGTTCATGACGCTGCCCGGGCTCGGCCTGTTCTATGGCGGACTCGTGCGGACGAAGAATGTGCTCTCCGTCATGGCCTGGTGCCTTGGCATTGTGAGCCTGGTCACCGTGCTCTGGTGGGCGGTGGGGTACAGCCTGGTCTTCGGCAAAAGTTTTCACAGCGCCTTTCTCGGGGGCTCGGAGTTTTTCTTCCTGCGCGGGGTGACATCGGCGCCGAACCCCGACTATTCCTTCTGGGTTTCGCACAACGTCTTTGCGATGTACCAGCTGGCCTTTGCCATCATCACCCCTGCGGTGGCGATTGGTTCGATCGTCGAGCGGGTAAAGTTTTCGGCCGTGCTGGTGATCGTCTCGCTCTGGGTGCTCGTCGTGTATTGTCCGCTGGCCCACATGGTCTGGGGCAGCAACGGCCTCATGAATGGCGTGTTCAATCCCGCGGCCACGATCCGGGCGATCGACTTCGCGGGCGGCATGGTGGTCGAGATGGCCTCGGGCTACTCCGCCCTCGTGCTCTGCCTCCTCGTGGGGAAGCGTCACGGCTATGGCCGGACGCCGATGCCGCCGCACAGTCTGGTGCTCTGCGTGTTGGGCACCGGGCTCCTGTGGGTCGGCTGGTATGGGTTTAACGCCGGTTCGGCGATTGCGGCCGATGGCATCGCGGCCAATGCGTTCATGACGACCACCCTGGCGGGGGCGATTGCGGCCGGGACCTGGGCGCTGCTGGAGCGCATCGTGCGGGGCAAGGCGAGTGTCCTCGGGTTTTGCTCGGGCGCCGTCGCGGGCCTGGTCGCGATCACGCCGGCCTGTGGTTTTGTGGATGCGACCGGCGCGGTCGTCGTCGGCGTGCTGGGCGGGGCGGTCTCGTACCTGGCCTGCACCAAGCTCAAGGGGATGTTTGGCTACGATGATGCGCTCGACGTCTTCGGGGTGCATGGGGTCGGCGGCACGGTCGGGCTTTTGCTCACCGGCTGGTTTGCGACCACGGCGGTGAATGCAAATTTGCGCCTCCATCTCAGCGGAGTCGTCGGGCACACCCTGTGGATCGAGCAACTCAAGGGCATCGGGTTGACGTTGGTCTGGGCGGTGGTCGGCACCGTGCTCATCGCCGCGCTGGTCAAAGCGCTGATGGAACTTCGGCCGACCATCGAAGAGGAGCACAATGGCTTGGATATCTCAGACCACGGCGAAGAAGGTTATATCTTCGAGCCCAAGTCCTGATTTAGGAAACTACAGCCGGGGGCCGAATCCTACTCGGGCCCCTGGAACGGGTCCCGCCTGTCTGCTCCCGGAAGGTGCCGCGCCTTGCCCTGACATGCGCGGCCAAACTGGACCGCATCCCGCCGGCGCGGGCGCACCTCCGCTGCGGCGCTTGATGGCGCCTCGTTGCCCCGGGGTGCCCCGGCCGGAGCCACCGCGATCGCGGGACTCCGGGCCGGCAGTGGGCGCTTAGAAGTGCAGGTTTAGCCCGCCGCGCAGGCTGTACCCGGTCTGCTTCTGGCTAAGCGCGGTGTTCTGGGCCGAAAGGTAGGCCTCGGCATTTTC
>CAIPZZ010000190.1 GCA_903869665.1 uncultured Opitutia bacterium
CAATTGTGGCCAAGTGATATAGATCTTTGCTCTTTGGATCGGCCAACTTGAGAGATGCGAGTAACTCGGTTACATCGCCCTTGAAGTCTTTTCCGGAAATAAATATTCCGACATCCTTCCTTTAGCCCGGAAAATTTTTCGAGAAACCGCGCATAATGCGGCCATGCCTGGCCGTCGGCGGCGAGCACCTCGTCGAAAAAACCGTCGGTGTCATAAGGCTTGAAGAAGCCTTTCGGCACCGGGACGGAGCGCGAAGTCACGATAGCCGGCCCAGGTGGGGCGGCGGGGGCGGGAGGTGGAGCGGCGGGCGGCATAGGGCCAGATAGGCTTGTTTAGCAGGCGGCGTGCTAGCCGGGAAAAATTTTATTCCGCCAGCGGCTTGCCGCCGAGCGGCCGGGCTGCCGCCACCCACTCCGCCACGGGCCAGCCGCCGGCCAGGTGCTCACGCACAATTCGTTCGCAACGCTCAGGAGTCACGCCGCCATACCAGACGCCGTCGGGATAGACCACCAACCACGGGCCGCCGGAGCACACGCGCAGGCACGCCGCCTTAGTCCGCAGCACCGGCACACCCAGCGCGGCGAGGCGCGTCTTCAACGTCTCCCAGGTCGCCAGCCCGTCCACCGTGGCGCAGCAGTCCGGCCCGACGCAGAGGAAAACGTGCCGCCGCGCGCCGGCCAGGCCCATCTTGGCGAAGGCGGCGGCGGTGGCGGTGGCTGGCGGTTCCACGGATTCTGGCATTGAGGCCAGCCTGCACCACCTCGGCCCCCAGGTGAATGCCAAAGATTTCTTCCTTTCCCGCCGCGCTTGGAGCCGCCAGCCTGCCCTCAAACCAGTCACAATTTTACCGATGAAGCCTAACACCGCCCTCCTCGCCCAAGCCGCCAATCAGGCCCGCGGCCTCGCCATTGACGCCGTCCACAAGTGCTCCTCCGGCCACCTCGGCCTCCCGCTCGGCTGCGCCGAGATCGGTGCCGTTCTTTACGGCCACGCGCTCTCGCACAATCCCGATGCCCCCCGCTGGCCCAACCGCGATCGCTTCGTCCTCTCCGCCGGCCACGGCTCGATGTTCCTTTATTCGTGGCTCCACCTGAGTGGCTACGATTTGTCGCTCGAGGAGGTGAAGAATTTCCGCGCGCTCCACAGCAAAACCCCCGGCCACCCCGAGTTCCACGAGACGCCCGGCGTCGAATGCACCACTGGTCCGCTCGGCCAGGGCATCGCCAACGCCGTCGGACTCGCTCTGTCCGGTCAGATGGCCGCCGCGCGTTTCAACACCGCGGAGCACACCCTCTTTGATTACAACGTCTTCGCGCTCGCGGGCGACGGCTGCATGCAGGAGGGCGTGGCGATGGAGGCGGTCGAGTTCGCCGGACATCAGAAGCTAGGCAACCTCATCCTCATCTACGACTCCAACGACGTCACGCTCGACGCGATGGCCAACAAGACCCAGAGCGAGAACACCGCCGCGCGCTTCAAGGCCATGGGCTGGGACACTCAGACGGTGGACGGCCACGACTTGGCGGAGTTTCTCCGCGCGCTCAACAAGGCGCGTAAGAACAAGCACGGCCGCCCGCAGCTCATCATCGCCAGGACCATCATCGCCAAGGGCATCCCCGAGGTCGCCGGCACTCCGAAGGGCCACGGCGAGGGCGGCGCGAAGTTCGCCGACGCCGCGCGCGCCGGCCTGGGCCTGCCCGCCGACCAGCATTTTTATGTGAGCGACGACGTGCGCGCTTACTTCGCCGCACACAAGGCCCGTCTCGTCCGCGCCTATAAAAAATGGCTCAAGCTCCGCGACGCCTGGCGCGCGGCCAATCCCGACAAGGCGCTCCTCCTCTCCTCCGCCGGCAACGCGCAGGAGTTCGCCGCGCTGTCCGCTAAAATCCCGGCCTTCCCCACCGACGCCAAGCTCGCCACCCGCGCCGCCGGCCAGGCCGTGCTCCAGCCGCTCGCCGCCGCGCTCCCGTTGCTCATCTCCGGCAGCGCCGATCTCCACGGCTCGACGCTCAACTACCTCGCCGCCGATAAGGACTTCGACCCGACCAACCGCGCTGGCCGCAATCTCCGCTACGGCATCCGCGAGCACGGCATGGCCGCCATCGCCAACGGTGTCGCCTACGACGGCGTGTTCCGCCCGAGCGTCGCGACGTTCCTCGTGTTCGCCGACTACTCGCGCCCCTCGATGCGCCTCGCCGCGCTGTCGAAGCTCCCCGTCATTTACATCTACACGCACGACTCCGTCGGCGTCGGCGAAGACGGCCCCACGCACCAGCCCGTGGAAACCGTTTCCGGCCTCCGCGTCATCCCCAACCTCGACGTGATCCGCCCCGCCGATCCCGAGGAGACGGCCGGCGCCTATGCCGCTGCGCTCGCCCGCACCGACGGCCCCACCCTACTCGCCCTCACCCGCCAAGCCGTGCCGCTGCTCAACGACATCCCCGTGCAGACGCGCCGCGAAGGCGCGCTCAAGGGCGGCTACATCGCCGTGAAGGAGACGGGCTGGCTCACGCACATCCTGCTCGCCGCCGGCAGCGAGCTGCAGCATGCCATCGCCGCCGCCAAGGTCATCGGGCCCGGCACACGCGTTGTCTCCATCCCCTGCTTCGAGCGCTTCAATCGCCAGCCGAAGGAATACCGCGAGGAAGTGCTGCCCGCCTCGTGCCGCAAGCGCGTCGCCATCGAGGCCGGCGTGACCGGCCTCTGGCACCAATACACCGGCCTCGACGGCAAAGTCGTGGGCATTGATCGCTTCGGCATCAGCGCCCCCGGCGGCACCGTGATGAAGGAGCTCGGCATCACCGCTGAGTCCGTCGTCGCGGCGGCACGGGGGCTGTGAGGCCGCCATGCCTATTCCTGACTACCAATCCGCGATGCTACGGTTGCTGAATTTTTATTCAGACAACGGAGTGCATTCCTTGCGTGAGGCTGTGGACCGTCTCGCTCGTGAATTCAAACTTACCGATGAGGAGCTTCGTCAACTTTTACCGAGCGGCCGCCAAGCGACTTTTCTCAACCGACTTGGCTGGGCGCGGACTTATATGTCAAAGGCGGGACTGCTCACGGTTGTTAAACGAGGACACTTCAAAATTTCGGAAGCGGGACTAAAGGTGTTGGCCGAAAAACCTGCGCGCATTGACGTGGAGTTTCTTCGCCGGTTTCCGAGCTTCGTCCAATTCAAAAATCTCCGGCATACGGATGAAGCTGATCCCGCATCGAGCAGAACCGAGGAACTTTTGATTGAATCCAAGGACAGCCCCGAGGAGCGGATTGAATCGGCACACGCCGAACTTAAGCGCGCGCTCGCTTCTGAACTGCTTACACGGATCCACGCCGCGCCGCCGGAGTTTTTCGAGCGCCTCGTCGTCGAATTGATGCTGAAGATGGGCTACGGAGGCTCGCGGCAGGACGCCGGCAAAGCCATCGGCCGCAGCGGCGACGGCGGCATTGACGGCATCATTAACGAAGACCGCCTCGGCTTGGATAGCATCTACCTCCAAGCCAAGCGTTGGGAAGGATCGGTAGGGCGACCCGAAATCCAAAAATTCGCCGGAGCGCTCGCTGAGCACCGCGCGAAGAAAGGCGTGTTCATCACCACCTCGACATTTTCCAAGGAAGCACTGGCCTCCGCGACCAAACACGACGCCCGCATCGTGCTCATTGACGGCGAGAAGCTCGCCACGCTGATGATTGACCACGGCCTCGGCGTGACGCTGGAAGCCAGCTACGACGTGAAACGGATTGATTCCGACTATTTCGCGGAAGAGTGAGTGGCCAGCCGCCCCGCTTACTGAACATCGCCGCGTCCAGCCCCCCTTGTCATTGCGAGGAGCATAGCGACGAAGCAATCTAGGACTCTCCCACCACGCGCAGACGGAGGATCGCAGATGGATTGCCGCGTCGCGCTGCGCGCTCCTCGCAATGACAGAGGGTGGGCCGGCCCGCTCAGGCGAACCAGCCCTCGCTCAGGTCGCGCCAGTCGGGGTTCTCCTTTTCAATCAGCGCGATTTTCTTAGCGCGGGAGCCGGCCTTGATCTGCTTTTCGCGCGCGATGGCGTTGCGGATGTCTCGGA
>CAIPZZ010000191.1 GCA_903869665.1 uncultured Opitutia bacterium
CCGATCAAGAACGGCATTTTTATCGGCGGCCTCGCCATCACCAGCCTGTCGCTCTTTGTCGGTGCCATCGGCATCATGAACATCACCTACGTGAGCGTGAAGGAGCGCACCAAGGAGATCGGCACGCGCAAGGCTCTCGGCGCGCGCCGCCGCACCATCCTGCTGCAGTTTCTCGTCGAGGCGGTGTCCATCTGCGTCGTCGGCGGCGTGGCCGGGCTGGTGCTCACCCGCACGTTGACGGCAGCGGTGGCGGCGGCGGCCCCGGCGTTCCCGATTCTCTTTCCGCCTTGGCTGGTAGTGTTCGCACTCGGCGCGGCCATGGCCACCGGCATCATCAGCGGCTTCGCCCCCGCCGTCCAGGCCAGCAAACTCGATCCCGTGGAGGCGCTCCGATATGAGTAATGCGGAATGTGGATTTCGGAGTGCGGAATTCCAAACCATGAAACACGACGACCTCAAACAACGGACTAAAGCATTTGCCTTACGGGTGATTCGTATGAGCGAGGCGCTGCCAAAAAAAATGACGGCCGACGTGCTGAGCCGCCAGATCGTGCGCTCGGCCACCTCAGTGGCGGCGAACTACCGCTCCGCCTGCCGTGCAAAATCGCGCGCCGATTTCGTGGCCAAGATGGGTATCGTCGAGGAAGAAGCAGATGAAACCGGCCTGTGGCTGGAGCTCATCACGGAGGCCGGCTTGCTCCCGACTGCCAAAACCGCCGCGCTCCGCACTGAAGCAGGGGAACTCACCGCCATCGCGGTCACCTCCATTCGCACCGCCCGCGTCCGTGCCGCCACTCCGCACTCCGCACTCCGCACTCCGCATTCTTCATGAGGTTTTCCGAGATTCTTCGTCTGGCGTTTGCCGCGCTCGGGGCCAACAAGCTCCGCTCGGCGCTCACGATGCTCGGCATCTCCGTCGGCGTGTTCTCGGTCATTGGTGTCATGACGGTCATCAGCGGGCTGCGCGGCCAGATCGAGGCCGGCCTGAGCACGCTCGGCGCAAACACGTTCCAGTTTGAGAAGACCCCGACATTTGACCGCGGCAACGGCGACCGCTCGCGCTTCGCCAACCGCCGCAATATTGATTACGCGCAGGCCACCCGCTTCAAGGAGCTCATGGGCGACACCGCGCCAGTCTGCCTCCAGATTGCCCGCAGCGGCCTCGTCGCCGCCTACCTCGACCGCAAGACCAACCCCGACATCGCCCTTGTCGGCTCCGACGAGAACTACCTCGCCAGTCTAGACTTCTCGCTCGCCGCCGGCCGCGACCTCAACGCCGGCGACGTGGACCTTGGCCGACCGGTTTGTGTGCTCGGCGCGCAAGTCGCCAAGTCGCTTTTCGCCGACGACAGCCCGATCGGGCAGACGGTCCGGCTTAATGGCCAGACCTACGGCGTGATCGGCGTGCTGGCTCCGAAGGGCGCCTCGTTCGGCCAGAGCCGCGACAATTTTGTCCTCACGCCGATCACGCGCTGGCTACAGATTTACAACCGCGCCAACCGCTCGATCAAAATCTCCGTGCAGGCGCCCAACGCCATGGTGCTCACCGCCGAGGCTGACCGCGCCGTCGGCCTCATGCGGCTGGTGCGCGGCCTCCAGCCCGAGGACCCCAACGATTTTGAGGTCACCTCCAACGATTCGCTCATCGCCGCTTTCGACCAGATCGCGGGCGTGGTCGCCATCGGCGCGTTTGTCATCAGCGCCATCGCGCTCCTCGCCTCCGGCGTGGGGGTGATGAACATCATGCTCGTGAGCGTGACCGAGCGCACGCGCGAGATCGGCATCCGCAAGAGCATCGGCGCGCGGCGCAAAACCATCCTCACCCAGTTCCTGCTGGAGGCCGTGGCGCTCTCGTTGCTCGGCGGGCTGGCGGGCGTGGCGGCAGGCGTGGTGGGCGGCAACCTCGTCGCGGTGGTGCTGAGCATGGCGATCGTGTTTCCGTGGGGCTGGGCGCTCGCCGGCCTGTTCGTGTGCGCCGGCATCGGGGTCACCTTCGGCCTCTATCCTGCGTGGAAAGCCGCCCGTCTCGACCCCATCGAGGCGCTGAGATTTGAGTGAGCGTTAATCGCCTGCGAAGCGATCACAGCCGACAGATGAGCAGCTCCCGCTCGTAGATCAGCTCTTTCGGCAGGTGGGTGTGGAGGTCAATGAAGAGTTCCTCGTGGCCGAGGATTTCCGCGCGCCAGCCGGCGCGGTCGAAGGCTTGCAGCTCCTCGAATTTTTCCTCGGGGAAATCCATGCCATCCCACTCGATGTCCTTGTGACGCGGCACCCAGCCGATGGGTGTCTCCTTGGCGCGGCCGCCGGCGCGCACGCGGTCAAAGATCCACTTGAGCACGCGCATATTTTCGGAGAAGCCGGGCCACATAAACTTGCCGTCCTTGTCCTTGCGGAACCAGTTCACGTGGAAGATGCGCGGGCTCTCGCTGAGGTGGCGCTGCATGTTGATCCAGTGGCGGAAATAGTCACCCATGTTGTAGCCGCAGAAGGGCAGCATGGCCATGGGATCGCGGCGGACCTTGCCGATGGTGCCGGCGGCGGCGGCGGTCATCTCGCTGCCCATCGTCGCGCCCATGTAAACGCCACTGGACCAGTTGAAGGCCTGATAGACGAGGGGCATGGTGGTGGCGCGGCGGCCGCCGAAGATGATGGCGCTGATGGGCACGCCTTCGGGGCTCTCCCAGTCGGAGTCCATCGTGGGGCACTGCTTGGCGGGGGCGGTGAAGCGGGCGTTAGCGTGTGCGGCCTTGGCGCCGGTTTCCTTCGCGAGGGCGGGGGTCCATTTCTTGCCCTGCCAGTCCACGCACTCGGTGGGCGGCTCGTCGGTCATTCCCTCCCACCAGACGCCGCCCTCGGGGGTGAGGGCGCAGTTGGTGAAGATGGTGTTTTTCGCCAGCGAGGCCATGGCATTGGGGTTGGTTTTGAGGCCGGTGCCGGGGGCGACGCCGAAGAAGCCCGCCTCCGGATTGATGGCGTGGAGGCGGCCGTGGGCATCGGGTTTGAGCCACGCGATGTCGTCGCCGACGGTGGTGAGTTTCCAGCCCTGCTTTTGGAAATGTGCGGGCGGAATGAGCATCGCGAAGTTGGTCTTGCCGCACGCGCTGGGAAAAGCCGCCGCGACATAGTGCTTGTGCCCCTCGGGATTCTCGACGCCGAGGATGAGCATGTGCTCGGCCATCCAGCCCTCGTCGCGCGCCATGGCCGACGCGATGCGGAGGGCGAAGCATTTTTTGCCGAGCAGGGCGTTGCCACCGTAGCCGGAGCCGTAGCTCCAGATTTCGCGGGTCTCGGGGAAGTGGACGATGTATTTCTCCTTGTTGCAGGGCCACGGCACGTCCTTGGCGCCGGGCGCGAGGGGGGCGCCGACGGAGTGCATGCAGGGCACGACGCGTTTCTCGGCCTTGTCAATTTCGCGGATCACCGGGAGGCCGATGCGGGCCATGATCCGGGTGTTGACCACGACGTAGGGAGAGTCGGTGAGTTGCACGCCGAGCTGCGACATGGGCGAGCCGACCGGTCCCATGCTGAATGGCAGCACGAACATGGTGCGCCCCGCCATGCAGCCGGTGAAGAGGCCCTTGAGCGTCTTGCGCATCTCGAAAGGGTTGACCCAGTTGTTGGTCGGACCCGCGCCATCGCGAGAGTTGGAGCAGATGAAGGTGCGGTCCTCGACGCGCGCCACGTCGCCCGGGTCGCTGCGGGCGAGGAAGCAGCCGGGCCAGAGCTTTTCGTTGAGCTTGGTGAACGTGCGGCTGGCGACGAGCTGGGCGCAAAGGGAGTCGTTCTCCTCCTGCGAGCCGTCCACCCAGTGGATGGCGGCGGGCTGCGTGAGGGCGGCCATTTTTTCGACCCAGCGAAGGAGGTGGGCGTTGGCGCTGAGGGGTTGGGCGGGATCGCGTGGGCTCATGGGAAAAGTTGGGCGAGAGGATTGGTCCGTAGCCAAGATTGCAGGGGGCTCGGGCGGACTGCAATCGGCGATTGCGCCGCGGACGGGTTATGATTTCTTCTGCGGGGCATGATGAAACTTTGCATCTTCGCCGGTATGACGCTTGGTGGCATCGCCGGCTCGGCGTTGGGCGGCGTCTTCGGCTGGGGGATGTTCGACATCGGCTCCTTTTTGCTCAGCGGGCTGGGCAGCTTCATCGGTGTGTTCGTGGGCTGGAAGATTGCGCGTCGGCTCGGCGATTGAGTTTCGAAACGCGGGGACAGGAAGGGTGCCGATAAGAATTTCGGCTCGCAACCGTAGGGCCGCAGTCTTGCTGCGCCCTGCAAAAACTCACCCCGCCGGCTCGATGTGCACGGACACGTCGCTGATGGCGTGCGGGACCGACGCGAGGAGCGCGTCCTTGACCGCGTGGGCGATGTCGTGACCCTCGCGCACGGTGAGGTCGCCGTCCACCCGCACATGGATGTCCACGAGGTGGCTGAGGCCGCTGCGGCGCACCCGGCACTTGTCGAGCGCGCGCACGCCGGGCACCGCGAGCGCGACGGCGCGGATCTCACGCTCGAAGTTTTCCGGCACCGCCGTGTCCATCACGTCGCCGAGCGCGCGGCGGAACATCCCGACGCCGTTGAACGCGATGACCGCCGCCGCGACCAGCGCCGCCCAATCGTCCGCCGCCTCCCAGCCCTGGCCGCCGACGACCGCGACCGTGATACCGGCGAACGCCACCGCCGACGTGAGCGCGTCCGAGTAGTGGTGCCATGCCTCGACCTCCAGCCCGGTGCTGCGCAGCGCGGCGCCGGCGGCGTTCATGCGGCGCGAGAACCAGAGCTTCAGCGCGACCACGCCCGCGAGCAACGGCAGCGTCCACGCGTGTGGCACTTGGTGCGGCGTGAGGATGAGCTGCACCGCGCGCACGCTGATCCAGCCCGACGCGGCAAACACCAGCACCGCCACCGCGAGCGCCGCGAGCGGCTCGGCCTTGCCGTGGCCGTAAGGGTGGTCGGCGTCGGGCGGCTCGGCCGCGACGCGGAAGCCCGCCCAGACAAGCAGCGACGAAAAAATGTCGAGCAGCGACTCCGTGCCGTCCGCGATGAGCGCGTAGGAATGGCCGAGGATACCACCGGCGAACTTCACGGCGGCAAGTGCTGCGTTGAGCGCGATGCCGCGCAACACGAGCTTCGCGCCCGCGTGGGCGCGGGCGCGGACGGCGGCGTGGTGGGCGGGCGGCGGCGGATTCACGCCTGCAAGGCTGGCGGAAGCGCGGGCGGAGTTCACGGCAAAAAAATCCCGCTTCTCCCGAAGCGGTCTACCTCGGCAATGTGGCCCGGCTCGGGAGAGCCGGGATGGGCAACGCTCACGGCGTCTTGGCAGGCGACGTCGTCGGCTGAGGAGGTGTGGCGGGAGAAGATCGCAGCTGCGCCTCTGCGGCCTTCCGCTTGGCCACGTCTTCGGAAGCAAGGTTCATTTCCCTTATGCTGTAGATTGGCTGATAAACAAAATCGCCGCTTCCATCTTCGATCTTCGCGAAGCCTTCAAGGGAAACTGCGGTTAATTGAATCGTTCCGTTGGAAGCCGGCTGCTCGCTGTAAAGCGTCTGGCCGATCTCAGTCGGACGTGTGGGGTCGAGTGGTTTAAGCAGCCGTGCTCCTGGAGGCAATTGGGCCATAGTCTCCACAGCCCTGCCTGCCGGAGCATTTGCGCCGGCTCCTGATGGCGTGGCGGTGGGCGCGGTTGTAACGACGGGCGCGCCCTTAAGCGTGATGGTCTCGCTCCGACCGTCGCTGTCGCGGGTGAGGACGACGGTGTCGGCGGGGCGGCCGGCCTTCGCGTCGGCGGCATTGTAGGCGGTAACAGTGCGGTCTCCAAACTTGCGGCCGACGGCGATCCAGCGCGACTCGCCGGTGGCGGGGTTGACAAGGGAGACAGTCGTCTTGCCGCCGCTGACTAGAACGCCGTTGAACTCAATGCCCGCCGCCGACTGCGCACGCAGAGAGGCGGCCGCAAGCGAGAGGGTTAGGGCAAAAAAGGCGCGGAGAGACATGACCCGATGGAAGTCAGCCAAGTTATCCCTCACAACAGATCCGCCGCGAGCTCGGCGAGCTTGCTGCGCTCGCCCTTCGTCAACGTGACATGCGCGGAGAGGGCGTGTCCTTTCATCCGGTTTTGCGCGTAGACGAGGCCGTTGCTACGCGAGTCCACGTAGGGGTTGTCGATCTGCGCGGGGTCGCCGAGGAGAATGATCTTCGAGCCCTCGCTGATGCGCGTGATGACGGTCTTGACCTCGTGGGGCGTGAGCTGCTGCGCCTCGTCGAGGATAAAGAAGCGGCGCGCGATGGAACGGCCGCGGATGAAGGCGAGCGCCTCGATCTCGACGAGGCCGCTGCGGATGAGGCGCTCGTAGGGCTTGAGCGGCGCGAGGCCGCCGCCGTTGCCGCCGCCGGCGTAGGTGATAGGCGGATAGGCGGGTGCGGGCGGCACGGCGGTGTGGTCGTGGCGGTTTTTCTTGGAGACTTTTTTGGCGGCGAACTGCGGGTCCTTGGGCGGCTTCGAGGGGAGGAGCACCTCGAGCGCGTCGAAATAGGGCTGGAGCCAGGGCTTCATCTTCTCGTCGAGTGTGCCGGGGAGGAAGCCAATGTCCTTGCCGAGCGCGATGACGGGGCGGGTGATGGACACGCCGTCGTAGCGCGCGTGCTCGTCGTGGGTCTGGTGCAGCGCGCAGGCGATGGAGAGGAGGGTCTTGCCGGTGCCGGCCTTGCCGGCGCAGGTGACGAGGGAGATGGAGTCGTCGAGCAGCGCGTCCATGAGGAACTGCTGCTCGAGGTTGCGCGGGCGGATGGGGATGCCGCCGGGGGCTTTCACGAAATCGGGCAGGCGCAGGCGGCGCACGAGGCCGTCGCCATAAAAGCGCGCGGGCATGGTCTTGCCCTCGTCGGAGCGGAGGAGGATGTAGTCGTTGAGGGCGAGGCCGCGCGCGGCGGCGTCGGCGAGGTCAAACGCGCCCTCCGAGCAGAACCGTTGCAGCTCATAGACGGTGAGCGGGATCACGTGGTGGGCGTCCTCCTCCTCGCCGGCGGGGACTTTGTCGTTGAGGTAATCCTGCGCCTCGAGGCCGAGGGCGCGGGCCTTGAGGGCGACGTTCACATCCTTCGTGACGAGGATTGTCGGCGGCAGGTAGGCGGACTTGACGTAGAGCGCGGCGGCGATGATGCGATTGTCCTTCTTGGCGAGGTCGGGCAGCACGGCGCGGAGCTGGTGCAGGATCGGCGAGCCGGCGAGCGCGGGGTCGGCGAGGAGCGGATTGATGATGACAGAGAGCGTGCCGCCAGTCTCAAGGCGCACACCCTCGAGCATCGAGCGCGAGTCGGGCAGCAGCTCGGAGAGCAGGCGGTGAACCCAGCGGGCGTTGCGGCCCCGCTCGGTGGACTGCTCGCCCTTGATGGCGTCGAGCTCCTCCAAGACCTCGACCGGGATGGCGAGGTTGTTGTCGGCGAACTTGAAGATGCTCTGCGGGTCGTGCAGGAGGACGTTGGTGTCCAAGACGTAGGTTTTAACCTTCGCGGTGACCTTGAGCTTGGGCCTGGACTTGGAGGTGACGGCCCCGACCGGAGTTTCCATCGGCATCGTTGGTGTGGATGAGCTGGGCCAAACGGTGGCGGGCTTTGGCCGGTTGTCCATGCCGGAAGTGGGAAACCGGCAAAATTTTCGCTCAGCAGCCGGTTACATTTGGGTGGCGGGCACGCTTTTCTTGGCCCGGGGCGGCCCCCACTGGCGCAGGTAAAGCTCGGCGAGACTGCGGAGCATGAGGCGGTTTGGGGCGGCCAAGTCGCGAAACTCCACCGCCGCCCCGGCGCGCTCGCGGCAATAGTCCGCCAGCCCGTCGGCCACGGCGTCCGCCGCCGCGTGCGGATCAGGCGCGGCGGAGGCGAGACGCGCGACCTTGTCCCGCCAGTGCCGTAGTTCCTCGGGGTGGCGCGCGATGTAGTCGTGGACCGCCTGCCCGGCGCGATTGAGGCTCATGCCGCAACCCTGTGGCCCGTAGTGGGAAAGACAACCTCAATCCTCCCGCCGGTGTTGCGGCATTGCATTTGCTGCCGGCTTTTGCCATCTTCCCGATCCAACCATCCTTTTCACCATGTCCAAACTCACGGAACAAATCCCGGCGGTGCTCGTCACCGTCCTTCTCATCGGCGGTATCGTCGGCGGCTACGCCTACTATGACCGCACTGTCGTCGAGCCCGAGCGCGAGGCCCGCCGCACCAAGGAGATCGCCGACCTCCGTGATGAGCACGCCAAGTCGCTCCGGGCCGCCAACGACGAGAACCTCAAGAAGATCGCCGAGCTCAACAAGCTCCTTTCCGACGCCGTCACCAAGCGCGAGGCCGACATGTTCCGCACCCAAGAGGAAGTCGCCAAGCTCGACACCCAGCGCATGGACGCCCTCGCCGAGGCCATCGCGAAGAAAGTCCAGCCCTTCAATCCGCTCCCCAAGACCCCCGAGGAGGCCGAGCGCACGCAAAACGAGCAGGTGGACAAGGTCTCCTCCCGCCTGAACGAGCGCATCCAGCCCATCCTCGCCCAGATGGCCCGTGACCAGGGCAACCTGACCCGCGACTCCCTGGCCGCCTACAGCCAGAAAATCTCCGACCAGGTCAGCGTCGTCCTCACCACCGAGCTCGCGAAAAACGCCCAGCTCAACAGCAACCTCCAGTCCACCCAGGCCGTCGCCCGCGACTCGCTCGCCCTCTCGCACGAGCTCGGCGCGCTCTACCTCAGCTCGTTCAAGGACCAGGGCGTGCTCACCCGCATCCTCACCCTTCCGGCCAACGTGCTGAAAGACGCCTCGCAGCTCAGCATCCTCAACAGCTCCGAGAAAAAGAAAAAGGAGACCGAGCTGCTCGCCAAGCTGGCCGAGGTGCAGAAGCGCCTCGACGCTGAGCTCGCCAAAGCCCCGACGAAGTAAGCGGGCGGGCCGCGTCAACAGCCTCCACGACTAGACCAGCCACGCGCCCGCCGCGTGGCTTTTTTGCGTCCAGTGCACCCGCCCGCTCGCTCAACCGTGCAGCAAAACCGGGGCTTGCCCACCGCCGCCGCACGCACCACGCTGCGACCCATCATGCCGCTCGCCCTCGCCTTTCTTCTCCTCGGTGCTGTCTGCCGCTTGCTGTTCGCCGGCAATGCCGTGCTCGGTAACTTTTCCCCGCTCATGGCCGTTGCCTTCTGCGCTGCCGTGTATTTCCGGCGCGGCGCGATGTGGCTCGCGCCGTTTTTCGCGCTAGTCGGCACGGATCTGTGGCTGAACGGATTTTACCTTGAGCGCGGCTACGGCTTTGCCATCGCGGAGTCGCTGCCGCGCCTGCTGTGCTTCGCGGCGGCGCTCGGCCTCGGCGCGCTCGTCGCTCGCCGCCGCTCCTGGGTAACGCTGCTGACGGGCGCGCTCAGCGGCTCGATCTTGTTTTACCTCGTCACCAACACCGCCGCCTGGGCGGGCGACGAGTTTTACGCCAAGACCTTCGCCGGCTGGGTGCAAGCGCTCACCTCCGGCCATCCGGGGTTTCCCTCCACGTTGTCCTTTTTCCGTAACACCTTTGTGAGCGACCTGCTGTTCACCGGCGTCTTTGCGCTGGCGATGGAAACCGCCGCGCAGCGCCGCGGCGCGCCGAGCCTGCTCGCTCGCCGCGCGGTCGCCTGAGCCGGGCCGCAGAGGAGGTGGGAGCGCGTCGCCGCGTCGCCCCGTCGTTTTGCCCCTTGGGTTTGCGGTGCCGCCACATCTCTGGGCGGTGACAAATGCTGCCGCAGCATGGGCTTGCCAGCCATGCGCTTTGTCCTCTTCCTGCCCGCGATGTCCGCCCCCAAGATCCTGATCGTTGACGACCAACCCGTCAACGTGCAGCTCCTCAAGCGCAAGCTGGAGCGCGAGGGTTTGCAGGTCATCAGCGCCTATCATGGCCGCGGCGCCCTCGCCTTGGTCGCCCGTGATCGCCCCGATCTGATCCTCCTCGACGTAATGATGCCCGACATGGACGGCATCGAGGTCTGCCAGCGCTTGCAGGCGGACGAAGACACCCGCTCCATCCCGGTCATCTTCATCACCGCCCGCTCCTCCAAGGAGGGCAAGCTGGAGGGACTCGGTGTCGGGGCGGTGGACTATATCACCAAGCCCATTGACCTCGACGAGACACTCGCCCGCGTGCAGACGCAGCTCCGTTTCGTCGCCATTAACCGCCAGCTCGTCGCGCTCACCCGCCGCCTCGAGGAGTCGCGCCGGCATGCCACCATCGGCGCGGTCACTCAGGGCATCGCGCACAACCTCAACAATCTCCTTGGCGTCGTCCTTGGCTACCTTGAACTCATCCGCGCCTCTGCCGATCACCCCGAGTCCGTGGAGAAAAACGCCCGCCACGCCGAGGATGCCGTGCAACGCATCGCCGGCATCATCCGCCAGCTCAACTCCCTGGTCGTCAGCGACCGCCTGCCCCTGGTCCGCTGCCGCCTCGACGAGCTCCTCGCTGGCGCGATTGCCCGTTTCCGCCACGAGCACCGGCTCAACCCGCCCGTCGCCGTCGAAAATTCCCTCGGCCCGCTCGCGATTGACACCCATGTCGAGATTTTTGAGGACGCGCTCGGCAAGATCCTCCTCAACGCCTGGGAGGCCTATGGCGACGCGCCCGCCGCCACGCGCCGCATCTGGCTGAAGGTCGCAACCAGCGAGAAGGACGGCCTGCCGTCGCTTCGTCTTGCCATTGAGGACGCCGGCCACGGCATCGCTCCCGCCGTGCGCGACCAGATGTTCGAACCTTTCATCAGCACCAAAAGCACCGTCGGTGTCGGCATGGGTCTCACGGTCGCGCGCCAAGCCCTCCGCAATCTCGGGGGCGAGGTGACGATGCACGACCGCCCCGGCGGCGGCACGGTCGCAGCGCTCCTTCACCCGCTGGAAAAGCCCGCCCGTAAACCCGGGGTCAGTGCTCCGCCTATTGGCTGACCGTGGGGCGGGAGCTGGGAGTTTTTCTCCGGCACCGACCGATGACACTTTCGTAGCGATGAAACCGATAAACCGAATTTCGTTTCGGGCGTCATGGCTTCCAGTTTAAATATTTCAGTGCTATCCATTATTTCAGCGCGCTCACACCTTTCCGATTCCTATGCCCAAAATCGCCTTTCTCGGAGCCGGCCGCATGGCCTCCGCCATCGTTGACGGACTCCTCGCCAAGAACATCTGCGCGCCCACCGACCTCACTTGCGTGGACGGCGGTGACGGCACCGCCGTCGCACTGGCTGCGCGCACCGGAATCGGGGTCGCCCCCGATCTCTCCTCTTTACTCCGCGACGCCGATGCCTTGGTTCTCGCCTGCAAGCCCCAGCAGCTCGCTGGCCTCGACGCGCGCCTTGCCGACCTGTCCACGGGAAAGCTCGTCCTCTCCATCCTCGCCGGCAAACGCCTCGCCAGCCTCGCCAAGGTATTCCCCCGCGCCCGCGCCCGCGTCCGCGCGATGCCCAACACCCCCGGTCAGATCGGCGCCGGGGTCACCGCGTGGAGCGTTGCCCAACCGCTCGCTCCGGCCGACGCCACGCTGGTCGCCGATATCCTCGGCGCGCTCGGTCGCGTGCTGGAGGCCGCCGAGCCGCAGCTCGACGCCGTCACTGGCCTGAGCGGCAGCGGCCCGGCCTACGTCTTCGAGTTCGCCGCTGCCCTGCGCGACGCCGGTGTCGCCGCCGGCCTGCCCCGCGATACCGCGTGGCAGCTCGCGATGGAAACGATCCTCGGCTCCGCCCGCCTCATGGCCCGCAGCGGCACTGAGCCGGAGACGCTACGCGACCAAGTCACCTCGCCCAATGGCACCACCTACGCCGGCCTCCAGCGCATGGCCGCCCGCGACTTCCGCGGTCTCATCACGGAAACCGTCCTCGCCGCCACCGCCCGCAGCGAGGAGCTGTCACGGGATTGAGGATGCGGCAAAGCTGACATGAGCACCTACGAAGAAAAACACGATGAGCCAATTTTCATGGCTCTCAAAGGCGACAGCCCCGAGCTTGTTGCCGCGAAAAAGCGCGCCAGCGAAACTCTGCCGAGATTCAAGCAGGCGATTCTTGAGGGCAAGTTTTCCTCTGCATTTTTCAATTTGAAGGCTTACATTCCCGAGGCAAATGGCAGCGAGGGAGCGCATCTCTGGCTTTGGGTCAGAGAACTGACTGATGATGGTTATGTCTGTAAGTCATTCGAGTTGCCCAAAGGCTTTACAGGACTGCGCACAGATGAACGCGTGGTGCTCACTCCCGACAAAATTGAGGATTGGATGATCAACGTTGATGATGGCACTCTTTATGGTGGTTTCACCATCAGGGTTGCGCGTGCTCATGTGCCTGAGCAGGAAAAGAGCAAATTCGACAGTTACATCGGCGTTTCTCGCTACAGCGATGATCTGCCATGAATCCGTGCGCATCTGTGTAATCCGTGGTTAACTCTGCGCTTGGCCTTCTTCCACGCGAGACCCAAGCTGCGTCCATCCCTATGAAAATCTGCTGCATCGGCGCCGGCTACGTCGGCGGGCCTACGATGGCCGTCATCGCCCAAAAAGCCCCTGACATCCAAGTCACGGTTGTGGACATGAGCGAGGCGCGCATCGCGGCGTGGAACTCCAGCACGCTGCCCATCTACGAGCCGGGCCTCGACGAGGTCGTGCGCGCCGCCCGCGGGCGCAACCTGTTTTTCTCGACCGATGTGAAGCGCGGCATCGCCGAGGCCGACATCATCTTCGTCGCGGTCAACACCCCCACCAAAACCTACGGCGTCGGCGCGGGCCGCGCGGCCGATTTGCGTTTCATCGAGTCCGTCGCCCGCACCATCGCCGAGGTCGCAACGACGCCGAAGATCATCGTCGAGAAATCCACCATCCCGGTGAAGACCGCCGAGACCATCCAGCAGATTCTCGCCGCCAACGCCCACGGCGTGAAGTTCCAGGTGCTCTCCAACCCCGAGTTCCTCGCCGAGGGCACCGCGATCGTTGACCTGTTCAACCCCGACCGCGTGCTCATCGGCGGCGAGCGCACGCCCGAGGGCGAGGCCGCGATGGCGACGCTCGTCGGGGTCTATGCCCGCTGGGTGCCGCGCGAGCGCATCATCACGACCAACCTCTGGTCGTCCGAGCTCTCGAAGCTCGTCGCCAACGCCTTCCTTGCGCAACGCATCTCCTCCATCAACTCCATCTCCGCCCTCTGCGAGGCCACCGGGGCCGACGTGGACGAGGTCGCCAACGCCATCGGCAAGGACTCGCGCATCGGCCCGAAATTCCTCAAGGCGTCCGTCGGCTTCGGCGGCTCCTGTTTCCAGAAGGACATCCTCAACCTCGTCTATCTCTGCGAGCACTTCAGCCTGCCCGAGGTCGCGCACTACTGGGAGGGCGTCGTGAAGATGAACGACTGGCAGAAGCACCGCTTCGCCGCGCGCATCGTCCGCACGCTGTTCAACACCGTCGCCGACAAACGCGTCGCCGTGCTCGGCTTCGCGTTCAAGAAGGACACCAACGACACGCGCGAATCTGCCGCCATCAGCGTCTGCCGTGACCTGCTCGCCGAGCAGGCCACCGTGGTCGTCTATGACCCCAAGGTTCCCGCCGCCGAGATCGTCGCCGACGTGTGCGCCAAAGGTCACGCCAACCCGCGCCTGATCGTGGCGAAAAGCGCAGAGGAAGCCTGCGCCGGCGCGCACGCGCTCGCGGTGCTGACCGAGTGGGACGAGTTCAAGGCGCTCGACTACGCCAAGATTTTTGCCGCGATGCAGAAGCCCGCGTTCGCCTTCGACGGCCGCAACATCCTCGATCTCGCCAAGCTCCGGGCGTTGGGCTTCCGCGCGTTCGGTGTCGGTAAGTGAAGGTGCCCGGGTATTATGAGGCGAATCAAATCACTTCGTGGGCTTAACGTTGCATTAACGGGGAAATGCTCTGAGCCTCGCGCTAAGCTCACTCGCCTGATCGTCAAAAGCGGCGGACACGTTGCGAACGGCCGCGCTGACGTCACCGAACAAACCGAACTCTTGGTTCGCGGTGCGTCTCCTGTGTGGAAGCACGGTTCATTCGGGGAAAAGGAAGCGCGGGCGGTCGAACAAATCCACTTTGGATCAGACCTCGCAATCATTCTCTCGGACGATCTCGACCGTCTTCTTGAAGGTCACTCCGTGACTGAATATCCATACATCGCCGGATTCGAAATCGAAGTATTGCGTAGTGACGCGAGGCTCGCCATGCAGCCTGCAACTGAGTTTCCCAAACAAGGGGAACTTGACGCTCCCACTATCGGTTATCGTCGCCTTGAGCAAGCAAAGCTCCGCCAGCTTCAATTTGGTGGGAGTGACATTGCCGAGTGCAGTCTTTGTGGGCGGCGGCTCCCAACTTCCTTGATGGTTGTGGGGCACATCAAACCTCGGGCTCGCTGCTCTGCAGCCGAAAAACGCGATCTTTCACACGTCGCCATGCCGATCTGCTTAATCGGTTGCGACAAACTATTTGAACGTGGGTTTATCGCCGTGTCGCCATCCGGCAAGATAGCCGCATCCAGCCGTTGTCGCTCACGTGATCTCGTAAAGCTCGTATCGCATCTCAAGGGGCGTCGCTGCCCCGCACACAGCGACGGATCCGAACCCTACTTTGAGTGGCATCGACAGAATGTGTTTCAGACATGAGCGATGCATCAAAGGCATGGCTCGACAAGTGCCACAGCCCTAACTCCGCCTTGACGTTTCGGCCCGATGCCTGATTGTCACCGCCTTACTCCCCATGAAATCGCTCCGCTCCCTCCCCCTCCTCGCCTCGCTCGCGGCCCTGCCGCTCCTCGGTGCCGCGCAGCCCGCCGCCCCGGCCGCTCCGGCTTCCGCCGCGCCCGCTGCTGCCGCCGATAGCAATGTCGCCCCTGCCGTCACCCCGGCTGAGTTCACCGCCTCCAACATCGGCATGGGCCCCACCATCGCGGCTGATGCCACCGTGACCAACGTCCAGGGCGGCTTCCGCTTCACCGAGGGCAACGCCACCGACGCCAAGACCGGCGACGTTTACTTCGTGGACCAGGACAACAACCGCATCCACAAATGGAGCGCCGCTGAAAACAAGGTCTCCCTTTTCCTCGAGCCCACCAACTACTCGAACGGCATGTATTTCGACGGCAAGGGCAACCTCATCGCCTGTGCCGACCAGAAAAACGAGCTCTGGTCTATTGCTCCCGATGGCACGCACACCGTCCTCATCTCCTCCGCCGGCTACGAGGGCAAGCCCCTCGACGGCCCCAACGATGTGTGGGTGCGCCCCGACGGCGGCCTATACATCACCGACCCCATCTATAACCGTTCGTGGTGGGATCG
>CAIPZZ010000192.1 GCA_903869665.1 uncultured Opitutia bacterium
GTTGAGCAGTTCGACGGCCTTGATGCCGATGGCGGCGTCGAGCGTGTCGGTGAACTCGTCGCAGAAGAGGTGGACGCGGCCGTTCGGATAAGAGAGCGAGCCGGGGTTGGCCTGCTTCGCATGCCATGCGCGGAGCGTCGTCGGGTGCAACGTTGGCAAGCTACGCTCTGGCGCGAAACCGGCGATTTTTTTCAGCAGCCCGCCCGCCGCTCGCGAGCCGGCGAGCGCGTTGTAGAGGCCCGGCGCTTTCGCGGCCCAGCGCATCGCGCGGCCAAAACCAGCGACGAGTCGCGTGCGGAGCGGCACGCCGTGCGTATCGAGCCAGTGCTGTTGCCACTCGGCCTTGAGGCGCGCAACATCCACGTTGGACGGGCACTCGGTTTTGCAGCCTTTGCACGCGAGACAGAGGTCCATGACCTCGGCGACCTCGGGGCTGTCCCACGGGTTGGTCACGTTGCGCGGCGTGGTGAGCACCTGGCGCAGGAGATTGGCGCGGCCGCGCGTGCTGTCGGCCTCGCGGCGGGTGGCCATGTAGCTCGGGCACATGGTGCCGCCGACCGTGGCGGACTTGAGGCACTCGCCGGCGCCAGTGCATTTCTCGGCGGCGCGCAACACGCCCTGCGTGGCGGAGAAGTCGAAGATGGTCTTGTGCTCGGGCGCGCTCCCGTCGGCGCGGTAGCGGAGCGAGGTGTCCATCGGCGGCGTGCCGATGATCTTGCCGGGGTTGAAAATGCCGTGCGGGTCAAACGTCTCCTTCACCCGCCGCATCATCGCGTAGCACTCCGGGCCGACCATGAACTCGATGAACTCGCCGCGCAGCCGGCCGTCGCCGTGCTCGCCGGAGAGCGAGCCGCGATATTTTTTTACAAGCGCAGCCACATCGGTCGCGATGGCGCGGAATTTTTTTACGCCTTCGGGCGTCTTCAGGTTGAAGAGCGGGCGGGTGTGCAGCTCGCCCGCGCCGGCGTGGGCGATATAGGAGCAGGCCACGCCGTGCTTGCCGCGCATGAGCGCGTCAAATTCCGCGATGTAGTCCGGCAGATCCTCGACGGCGACCGCCGTGTCCTCGACGTTTTCGCGCGGCTTGTCGTCGCCCACGATGTTGTTGGTCAGCCCCTGCCCGGCGCGACGAAGCGCCCACACGCGCTCGCAGTCGTCGCCCCAGAGCACGGGAAACGCGTAGCCGAGGCCAGCGGCACGCAACTCCGTCTCGATGGCTTGCATTTCCGCCTCGACGGCGGTGCGCGTTTCGCGGCGGATTTCGATCATGAGCACCGCGCCGGGGTCGCCTTGGAGGAAAAAGCGGTTGCGCGCGTGCTCAGGGTGGTCGCGCGTGCCGTCGAGCAGCGTGCGGTCCATCAGCTCGCAGCCGTGTGGCCGGTGGCGCATCGCGACGAGCACGGCACGGAGCGAAGACTGCACGTCGGGAAAATGCGCGCACAGCAACGCGCCCGGCGGCGGCAGCGGCTCAAGGTTGACCTCAAACTCCACGCCGAAAAACAGCGTGCCCTCCGAGCCGGCGAGCAGGCGGCAGAGGTTGAACGGCTGCGGCGACGCGGGATCAAACACCGCGCACTCCATCAGCCGGTCGAGCGCGTAGCCGGTGTTGCGGCGCGTGACGGTCGGCTTCGGGTAATTGGCGCGGATGAGCACGCGGTTGCGCGCGTCGCCGAGCAGGTCGCGCACGGCGCGGTAGATTTTCGTTTCCAGAGTGACCGCGCCGCCCGCCCCGGCGCATTTCGCGGCAAACTCCTCCGGCGTGAGCGGCCCGAACGTCGCCTCGCTGCCGTCGCTCAGGAAACCGCGCGCCGACACGAGGTGCTCGCGCGTCGTGCCATAGACGATGGAGTTCGCGCCGCAGGAGTTGTTGCCGACCATCCCGCCGATCATCGCGCGGTTGGCGGTGGCGGTCTCGGGCGTGAAAAACAGCCCGTGCGGCGCGAGCGCGAGATTGAGGGCGTTGCGAACGACCCCCGGCTGCACCCGCGCGCGCCGCGCGCCGGCGTCCACGGCGACGATGCGGTTCAGATGGTGCCCGAGGTCAACGACGATGCCGCTCCCCACGACTTGCCCGGCGAGCGACGTGCCCGCCGCGCGCGGGATGAGGCCGACGCGCGTCCGCGCCGCAAACGCGACCAGCTCGCGCACATCGCCCTCGTCACGCGGCAACGCGACGGCGAGCGGCAGCTCTTGGTATTCCGAGGCGTCGGTCGCGTAGAGCGCACGCATCGTTCGCCCCGTGTGCAACGCCCCGCCCAGCTGGGCGGCGAGTGGCGAGAGGTCGGGCGGCGAGGAAACCATGCGCGGAGGATTGGCGGACGGAGGCGGGCTTGGCGAGCCGGAGTGATGCAGACCATTAGGTTACCGACGAATTGTATCTGAATGTCTGCCACTGCCCTTTCTGCACCCACTCCTGATAAGGGTCGGGTCGTTTGGCGGCTAAAAGAGCGTCCACCTCTTGCGCTTTAAGATCGTAGTGTCGCTTATCCATGAAACCAACGCTCCGCAGCGTCTTGTGCTCCAGTAACGGTGCCAACCTACCGCTCTTAACATTGGTGCCGACAAAACGAAAATCGATCAGGTTTGGGAGGCTGTGGATGAAATCGATATTCTCCAAATCCCCGCACTGATTTAGCCGAAGAACTTCTAGGTTAGAAAGGGCCAGCAAATCACCTCGGATCGTGAATTTACTACAGGTCGACACATGGAGGTGCTTGATGGATCCGGCAATTTCCGCCAGTCCGATGTCAGACTCCAATTTGGTGCAGTGATGCAACTCAAGTCTGCGGAGCGATCTCAAACGACTCAATCCCGTCAGCGCGCTGGTGCCGCCCAAATTCAGCTCAAGATATACGACGGACGAGGAGATCGGCAAACTGTCCAGAGATCGGTTCGCCTGTCTGTAACGCCATAGTGTGACATATTCCAGCGCCCCGAAATCGCAGGGCGTTTCTTTCGCGCAATCGAATACGGCAACTTTGGCCGCGTCGATTTGGTCGAACCAGATCGTATTGTAGCGCCAGTCCATGTGGGATATTTTCTGAAAATGTTGTCAGGCCAAGTGGGTTGAGGGGTGGAGGGCCGCAGAAAGGCAACCAGCCGATATGGTGTCAACGGCGGCGGTAAAAGACAGCAAGCGTTGTGAGCCTTCTCATTCTTCGCGATTCCATTACCCCGGCTGCTGGCTTGTCGCGCGGCTTGCGGCGCGCACGCGGACGGGTTTCATTTGGCCCGTGAACGCCAGCCCAACCTCCGCCAACCAGCCCGCCGCGCCCGCGAACGACGCGGTGCCGGTGCTGTTCTACGACGGCGAATGCGGGTTGTGCAACCGCACGGTGCGCCTGCTGCTCGCGTTCGACCGGCGCGGCGTGTTGCGGTTCGCCCCGCTCCAAGGGCCGAACGCCCAAGGCTACCTGCGCGCCCACGGCCTGCCGACGAACGACTTCGACACGATGGTCCTTGTGCCCAACTGGGCGCGGCGCGACCGGCCGGAGTTTCTGCTCCGCAGCGACGGGGTCTTCGCCGCGCTGCGCCTCTGCGGCAGCCGGCGGGCCGACGCGCTCGCGTGGCTGCGCGTCCTCCCGCGTGCGCTGCGCGACTGGGGCTACCGCTGCGTCGCCCGCACGCGCTACAAAATTTGGGGCAAGTGGGACGCCACCTGCCCACTGCCCAAGCCCGAGTGGCGCGGGCGGTTTTGGGAGTGAGGGGGAATTTTAACGCAAAGGCGCAAAGAGGCAGAGCCGCCAAGCCTAGGCCAAGCCATGCCCAGAGCCTTTTCTTTGCGCCTTCGCCGCTTCGCGTCTTTGCGTTAATGGTATTTTCAGATGCCTTACCCCGAAATCTCCCGGCCCTCGCCCAACTTTACCGCTGCGCCGGCGCATGAGCGGCTGGGCGTGTGCTTTCACCATAGCGTCCTGGATTTCGACGCGGCCCTCGCGCGCCTGACCGACCCGGCGAGCGAAGTGAGCTACCATTGCCTCATCGCATCCGATGGCACCCGTGCCACGCTCGTCGCCGACGAGCACATCGCCTGGCACGCGGGGGCGTCCACGTTTCTCAGGCGGACGCGGTGCAACGATTTTCTCCTCGGCCTCGCCTTCGCGGGCGACACCTACCATGCGCCGCTCACCGCCGAGCAGATCGCGTCGGCCCTCGAATGGCTCGCCCCGCGCTGGGCCGAGCACGGCTGGACGCCGGAGCGCATGACCGACCACCGCCAGATCGCCCCCGGCCGCAAGGACGACCTCGCCCCCGCCGAGTGGGCGCGTCTGCTCGTGGCCATCGGGGAGCGGTTCGGTTGTAGGCCAGGTCGCTGACCTGGCTCCGAGAATGTTCCGCCCCGCTCAAGTCACCCAGCTCAGCGAGCTGGGCGACAACCAGCGCCCACCCGCGGTTTCCGCTTGAGCCAGCGCGCGGCCCGCACATTGTGACGCCCGTTCTCCCATGCAACTTTCCCCCGAGACGCCCAAGCTCCCCAAGCTGCCTTTCATCGTGGGCAACCTCGCCCTCTGGCTCACGGCCTGGATCGTTTACAGCCAAGCCGCCAAACCGCTCGCCGCCGCACCGCTCGTTGCCATCACCGTCCTCGTGGCGACGGCCGCCGCCGCGCTCTGCTATCCGTTTGTCGCCGACTATGCGCGTGAGCAGAACGCCGCGCTCGACGAGCGCCAGCGCTCGCTCGAGGCCCTGGCCCACACCAGCGCCGAGACTGCCGAGCAGATCGGCATCGCCGCCGCCGGTCTCAACAACATTGCCGGGCAGCTCAGCAAAAGCGTTCAGGACGCCGAGCATCTCCCGCAGCAGCTCCAGGAAAAAATCGCCGCGCTCGACACCCGCCGCGCCACCGCCGCGTCCGCCGAAGCTGACGCGCTTCGCGCCGAGCTGACCGCCCTGCGCTCCGCCGAGACCGCGAAGCTTGAGGCTGCGGCCGAAAAAATCTCCCGCGCCGCCACCGAGCTGACCGCGTCCGACCCGTCGGCACTCAAACCCTCCCGCGCCGCCAAAACCGCCGCGCCCGCCGCGAACGAGTCTTCAGCCTCCGGGGAGCCGGAACCCGCCGCGCCCGTGCCGGCCCACGCTGGTTCCGCGTCCTCGCCTGTTGTCGTCGAAGCACCCGCGCCTCAAGTTTCCTTGGTGGCTTCAGCGCCCGCCGTTTCGGAGGCTGCGGCAACGGTTTCAGCGTCAACCGCCCCCTCCCCGACATCCGTCGCCGCCGCGCTGGCCGCCGCCGAGGCGATGGTCCGCGATCTTCCGCCCGAGGAAATCACCGAGACGATCGCCCCGTTTCCTATGCGCCCGCGTCCCCGGCCCGGCGAAACCACCCCGCCTGTCGCCACCGAAATCTCCTCCGGCCCTGAGAGCGGGATGCTCTCGCCCCCGCCCCGCCGCAAGCGCGCCAAATCTGCGGCGCCCAAGCCGGCCGACGACCCCGATGCCGCTTCCGCTTCGCAGGAGCCCGCCTCAGACCCCGCCGTTCCCGCCACCGGTCGCAAGACCCACGACACCAACCCCATTCTCGAGCTCGGCATCAGCGACGACACCCCGCTCTCCCCCGAGGGCGACTACCCGACCGCCGCCGTCCTCAGCGCGCCCACCGCGCCACCGTTCGCACCCCGCCGCCGCCCCGCCGCCCCGCCAGTTGAAGCCGTCCCGCCTGCCAAACCGCCGACTGCCGCCGCCCCGACCGAAAAGCCCGCCGCTGGAGACTCTGAGCCTGCCGCCGATACCGCCCTCGCCTCCGACGGCCTCACCCGCCTCATCGTCACGGCCTACATCGGCATCGGCAACAAGCTCTTCTTACGCGGCGACGGCCCCGGCCTCCGCCCCGATGTCGGCGTCCCGCTCCAGTTTGTCTCCATTGGCAAATGGCGCTGGGAGACCGCCGACGCCACCGCGCCCTTGAACGTGAAGCTCTACAAAAACGACCGCGACCCCTGCCCCTCGCCCGCCGCCGTCACTCTCCAGCCCGGCCACCAGCACGAGGTGTCGGCCGATTTTTGATCGAAACCTGCCCACCCCGGGCGGCGTCATTACAACCGGCTTGCCACACCTGGCTGCCGCGCCCATCTTTCCGCCATGCTCCGCCGTCCCCTCCTGCTTCTGATCGCCCTCCTCGCCGCTGCCCAGCTGTCTGCCCAGACGGCCGGCGTCAGCGGCATCAAGTTCAAGGGCGTCATCATGCAGGGCGACGAGATCAAGGTCTGCTTGGTCAACCTCGCCACCAACAACGCCAAATGGATCCCCGTCGGCGGCAAGACCGGCGGCTACATTGTCAAATCCTGCGCCGCCAAGGTGGCCAACCCCTACATCGTCCTCATCCCCAGCAACGGTCGCGGGGCCGAGACGATCCTCCGCCTTGAGGAGGTCGCCGCGCCGGTGAGCACGCTGCCGGTCAATGCTGTCAGCACCAGCACTGCGGCGGTGAAGCCCGCTGCCCCGGCCCCGCAACCGGACATTATATTAAATGATGTTAGATCCGTGCCTCCGCCGCCGACCCAAGGGGCCACAGATCTCATCATCCGCTAAAATCTTCCCCCGGCCCCCTACTTTTCAACCGCCACCCGCCATGAAAAAGCTCCTCCCCCTGCTCCTCGCTCTCGCCGCCCCGTTCTCCCCGCTCGCCGCACAAGGTGGGCGCACCGCCGGCGGCGGTTTCGGCTACAGCGCCAGCCCCATCGTGTTCAACGGCCTCATCGTGCAGGACGGCAAGACCAAGGTCTCGCTTTACAACCCCAACACCGGCGATGCCAAGTGGGTCGTTGTCGGCAAGCAATTTGGCACCTACACCGTCGGGTTCCAGCCCGCCGATCCCGCCAACAAGAACACAAAGGACACCGTCATCCTTACCCCCGCCGGCGGCACCGCCCAGCGCATCAATTTGCAGGACGCCTCCAACCTCTCCACCAACACCCCCGTCCTCACCACCGGGTCGGTTACGACTGCCGCCACCTCCGCCGCCGCCCAGATTGACGCCCTTAACGCGCGCCTGGCCGCGGTCCGCAACGATCCCAACGCCGACCCGCGCACCGTGCAGGCCTATGAGCAGGCCATCCAGCGGCAGACGCAGCAGCTCGCGACCGGCAACACGGGGGTCACCATCACCGCCGCCACCGCGCGCACGACCACGGTCACCAACCCCGATGGCACCCGCACCACCACTGCCTACGATGCCAACGGGCAGGTCACGTCCGTTAGCACCCAAGCTACCCTCGCTCCCGCCGCCACGCCAGCCACCAGCGGCTTGGCTCGCTGACAGCTGATCGCCTGATTTTCTCTTCTGCCTTATCCCCACAAAAAACCCGGCTCCTCCGAGCCGGGTTTTTTGTGGCCATGTCGCCGACCGCTCAGCGAACACCGCCGCCTTTGCTCCGATGTAGCCCGGCTCGTGAGAGCCGGGATCAGGAATCCATACAACGCCCTCTCGGGTTTCTGACTGATTGGCGAGATAGCGCCGGTAGGGACGACCGCCGGGCCGTCCGCAGGGAATTCCAACAGCGCTTCCGATCACCCCGACAGCCTGCATCACAACAGACGTTGGTATAAAGCCCGACCTGCGCGACAAGCGACGCAAGCCAGCTCTCCCGCCTCTCCCGAGACGGGCTACGTTTCCAGCGCGACCGGGTTCGTCAGCTCGCCGATTTTCTCGACGGCCACCGTCACCGTGTCGCCCGCGCGCAGCCAGCGCGGCGGGTTATAGGACAAACCCACGCCGTGCGGCGTGCCGGTGAAGATCACCGTGCCGGCCGGCAGCGTCGTGCTCCCGCTCAGGAATTCGATCAGCGTCGGCACGTCGAAGATCATGTCGTCGGTGTTCCAGTCCTGGAGCAGCTCGCCGCTCACGCGGGTGGAGATTTTCAGCGCGTTGGGATTGGGAATTTCGTCGCGGGTGACGAGGCGGGGGCCGAGCGGGCCGAAGGTGTCGAACGACTTGCCCCGGCACCACTGGCTGCCACCCCAGTCACGCTGCCAGTCGCGGGCCGACACGTCGTTGCCGCAAGTGTAGCCGAGCACGTAGTCGAGCGCGCGGGCGCGGGAGACGTTCTTGCAGGTTTTGCCGATCACGACCACTAGCTCGCACTCGTAGTCCACCTGGCCGCTGGCGAGATGCGTGGGCAGTAGGATGGGATCGCCGGGGTTTTGGAGGGAGGCGATGTTCTTGAAAAACACGACCGGGTGCGCGGGGATTTTCGAGCCGGTCTCGGCCGCGTGCTTCCGGTAGTTGAGCCCGATGCACACCATCTGCGCCGGCACGACCGGCGCGAGGAGCTTCGCCACCTCGGCGCGCTCGGCGGTCACGCGATGCGCGCCAAAGATGTCGCCGGCGATGACAAGCGCCGAGCCGTCCGGCTGCTCGCTGGCGAAATGCGCCTGCCCGGCGCGGTCGAGGTAACGGATAATTTTCACGCAGCCATTTGCGCCGCCCCGCCGCCCGCACGCAAGCCGCAAGGTTTGCTCCGGTTCCGCGTGGCCCGGCGAGTGAGCGCCGGCATCCGGCTGCAGCCCCGCCGCGCTTGACCAACACCGCCGGGCATACAGTAATACCGCCATGCCAACGCTCACGTTCAAAGTCACCCCCGCCGAGGCCCGCGCGCTGCGCGCCTCTGCCCATGCTGCCAAGACCACGGTCTCCGCCTACATCCGCGCACACGCGCTGCCCGCCGCGCCCGCCAAACGCCGCATCGTGCTCAAGAAGCACCCCATCTCTGGCCTGACCTACAACGCCGCCCCCGGCCCCATGGTCACGCAGGCGCAGATTGACGCCGCCCTTGCCGACTACCCGTGAAATACCTGCTCGACGTCAACGCGCTCATCGGCTGGCACCACGCCGACAGTCCGCACCACCTACCTTTTCACATCTGGGCCGACCAGATGGGCCGCCCCAATCTTCACACCTGCGCGCACACCGAGCTGGGCTTCATCCGCGTCTCCATGCAGGCGTTCCACTACACGCTCGCCCAGGCGCAGCAGGCGCTCGCCGCGACGAAGGCCGAGTGCGGCGGCTTCTTGGCCGACGCGCCATCGCCCCGGCTGGCGGACTGGGCCGTGTCGCCCGCGCACACCAGCGACGCCTACCTCGCGCAACTTGCCGCCGCGCACGGCCTGACGCTCGCCACCTTCGACCGCCGCATCCCCGCCGCCTCGCGCATCGGGTGATGGGCGAAAGGTTTTTCGAGGGATTGGGCGGGCGGCCGGCGTCTATGGAGTAAGGCCATTTGCCCTCATTAACACGCGCATGAAAATCCCCGCCCTGCTCTCCGCCCTCGTGCGGCTCGCCCTTGCCTTGCTCGCTCTTGGCTGCGCCGCCGGAACCGCCACGGCCCAATCATATGCGCCCAACGACCCGCTTGCTGTCGCCCAACGCGAGCTGCAAAAGGCCGAGACCGACGCCGAAAAATTCAGACCGCAAGTCGCAGAGCGTGTAGCATTGGAGAACCGTGCCCAACAGTTGCGCACCCAAATCGCCGAGTCTTTCGCCATCTACGGCCCCGGCATCTCCAAGCCGGGCCTCTATCCGGCCAAGCCCGGCCTCACGCTCACTGAAGCCATCAAGCTCGCCGGAGGCACCACGTCAGATGCCGATCGAACCGGAGTTACGATTAATTTCACGGTTGGGGGAATACATGGCGGCTTAACTGGCGTTCGGGTCGATCTTACCCGCGAGCTTCTGCAAGATTCGGTTCTTCGGAGCAACGCTTCAGCTCCGGGAAACAACAGCGCCGGTTTCGGGCCTCGCCCGCCTACAAATTACGTCATTTCTGCCGGAGACAAAATTAGCATCATGGCGGATGAATTTCGCTTTGAAGGCGGAACACCCAAGGAATTCCTCAAGGCCATTGATGCCTACTTTCTGGCCTATTATCAGCAAGTGGCAAGCATTCCGCCTGAAGCAGACGAGGTGAGAGTGCCAAAAATTCAACTGAACCTCAAATCCGCCAACGGATCGCAGCGCAAATATGCCCGAGATGTTCTCAATCTCTACAATACCATCGCGGCATCGCAACCTGCGCTCGGCAAATGGATCGTCGAGGGTGTCAATGGTCTTCAGCCAGATTTGCTCATGTTTGTTATGAGTCAACCCGCAGTGGCCGCACCGTCTCTGCGCGCGAGATCGCTCTCTTTGTCCGGTATTCCGCGCGAGCTTTGGGACAAGATGCCCGGCGAGATCGCCGAGCTCAACGACAATACCGCCGCCCTCGCCGCGAAGGTTGATCCTGCCGGCGCGCCGCGCCGCTTTGTGGGCAGCGTGCAGCTCAGCCCCGGCGCGCATGTGCTGCTCGTCATCGGCACACAGGACTACATTGACCTGATTGATTCCTTCGTCGCCGCTAAGCGCACGGAGGCCGACCGCGCCAAGAACTAGTGACCGCGCGCCGCCCGCGATGAAACCGGTGGACAACGCTCCCGCGCCGGAGAAAACTACTCGCATGAAAGCCGCCGCTTGGAACGCCCCCGCCGCGTTGGCCGCGTCGAACCGGCCGCTTCCGGCCGCGAGCGAAGCCAGCGCGTTGCGCCGGCTCACGGCGGCCGTCCGGCACGGCGACGAGATGGCGTTCGCCGAGTTCTACGACCGCCACAGCCTGCGCCTTTACCAGCACATCCTCGCCCTCGCCCGGGGTGACGAGCCAACGGCGCGCGAGGTGTTTCAAACCGTCGCGCTCAAGCTCGCGCGCAAGATGGAGGTGTTCGACGACGAGGCGCGGCTCGGCGCGTGGTGCGCCACGCTCGCGCGCCACGCCTTTCTTGACCACTGCCGCGCCCGTGCCCGCCGCGAGCGGCTGACCGCGCCGCTGCCGGACAACCTCGCCACCGAGGCGCCGCCACGCCTCTGGGCGGAGGCCATGCCGCACGCCCTGGCCGAACTCGCGCCCGCCGACCGCGAGCTGCTCCAGGCCGCCTACATTGACGCCCGACCGCTCGGCGAGCTGGCCGCCGAGCGCGGCGAGAGCTACAAGGCCGTCGAAAGCCGCCTTGCCCGCCTCCGCCAGAAAACCAAGGCCGCCCTGTTGAAATTTCTCCGCCATGAAAACGCCTTCTGACGATTCCGACCGCAACCCGCTCCTCGACGGCGTGCTCGCGGACGAGGAGTGGCGCGCGCTTAACGCCGCCGTGAAAAGCCGCGCCCTCGGAGCGTTGCGCGCCCGCCGCCGGCAGCGCGCATTGCTCCATTGGGGCGGCTCCGCCGTGGCCGCGTGCGCGATGGCGCTCGCCGCACAGAAGTTTTTCCCGCGGCCGGATGGCGCCGCTCCCGTGGCGCTGGCTTCGGAGTCGCGCCCCCACACGTCCTACATCAGCGAGGAAAAGCTGATGAGTTATTTCCCGCCCGGCAGCTGCACGATCGCGGAGATAGACGGCGAGCGCCGCCTGATTATCCTTGACCCCGACATCGCCGCCAACGGCGTCGCGTTCAACGGCCCGTTGCCCTGAGCGCCCCCTCACCCCCGCGCCGGCAGCACAAAGAGCAGCACCGCCAGCAGGTGGCACGCGCCGCCGCCGAGGGTGAAGACCGAGCGCATGACCTGATGGTAGCGCACCCGCTGCCAGAGGTGGAACAGCACGCCCACGAGGTAGCACGCCGCGCCCGCCGCCAGCAACCAGAGCGCGCCCTCAGGCACCCGTGTCAGCACGGGCTTGAGCGCGACGAGGCCGACCAGCGCCAGGCCCGCGTAGGCCCCGCGCGACACCATCCGCGCCCAATGCGTGCCGAGCAGCCGGCAGCCCGCACCCACGAGACACAGGCCCCACACCACGCCAAAGAGGCTCCAGCCCCACGCGCCGCGCACACTGCTCAGTAGGAACGGGGTCGCCGTGCCTGCGATCAAGAGAAAGGCCGCCGCGTGGTTGTATTTGTGGAAAATCTCGCGCCAGCTCGCCGCGCGCGCGCGGCGGGAGTTCACGAACGCCGCGTGCAGCGCCACCAGCGCCACTCCGAA
>CAIPZZ010000193.1 GCA_903869665.1 uncultured Opitutia bacterium
CGCAGCCCCGTCGGGCGCAGGGCAAAACCGGCAAAAATCGTCGTCCGCCCAAAAAATCATCAGGTCCGCCGCGCGCCGGCCTGAATTGCGCGCAAGGGAGTTTTCACACGAACTCGCGCTTGGTTAGCCGTTTCTGGTTCTGTAACTCTCACGTTCTGCTGTCGTCATGAGCCTATCAATGGCTGGGTGCTTCACAACCCAATAGCGGGCGGCGTATATCGGGATCATGGATGCCTCCCACGTCTCGAACTCAAAGCGAACGACCGACTGCGACTCTATGGCCGTGATGGTCGCCACCTCGCGACGCACAACGCCAACCTCTGGCAATGTGTCCTCACCACGGTCAGGACCGTAACCCTTGAAATTTCCGAAGTCGTTGCGAATGCCGTGAGATGGGTCAAGTGAATGAAACGCACCACGAAACTGGCTGGCAATGCGCCGAGTGGTAAAGGCATACCAACTCTCCGGAGAGAAGAACGCACTCGCTAATACCAACTCACCATTGATGAGCGACAAGTGGCCTGTGAGAGAAGGGTGTAGCACGCCGATTGTGGTCGAAGCCCATCTACTGCATCCGCCAGCAACTGCCTTGCGAATGTAGGTCAGTGCGATGTCTTGTATTTTCGCGTCGGTGGCCACGGTGGGGCGGAAACGCCTAACATGGTATTGAGCGACACGGGGTGGTGCGGTTCATGTCGCCAAACATGGGATGCAGGAGTGGGCGGGCAAGAGCAATTTCACTCGTCGAGAAAGGGTTAAGCCGGAATCGCCCGCCATGCGATGCCTGCCAAGGCGACAGAAATGTCGCATAACATCCCGTTGCCTAATCTGGCAGGGCCTTGGCGGATCGGCGCTCGTGGGCGAAGAGAAATTGCTGGGCGAGGCCGGCGAGGGGGCCGAAGTGCGCACGGCCAAACTGGGCGACCTGCGCGGGTTTCCAGCCGACGAGACCGTAGCGCGCGGCCATCGCCTGCAAAATCCAGGTGTCCACCGGGAAAGCCTCCAATCGGCCCGCCCCGAAGAGCAGCACGCAGTCGGCGATTTTTTCGCCCACGCCGGGGAGTTCAAGCAGGCGGGCCTTGGCCGCGGGGTAGGGGAGCGCCTCGGTCTCGTCGAGCCAGCCGGGGCGCGCAGCGAGAGTGCGTGCGGTTTCGGAAATGTAGCCCGCGCGAAATCCGAGTTGGCAGGCGCGGAGCTCGGCTTCGGGAATGGCGGCGAGTTCGGGCCAGGTGGGCAGGCGGTGGAGTTGATGTAGGGCGGGGTCGCCGAACCCCGCCTTTCTGATTCCGGCGCCGCCCGGCGCGTGGCTTCGGGCAATATTTTCGGCGGGGTTCGGCGACCCCGCCCTACCAATTTCCGCGCCGTGGCGCTCAGCGAGGAGGGCGAGCATCTGCTTGATCTGGACGATCTGCTTGGTGGCGCTGCACAGGAAACCGAGGAGCGTCTCGCCGAACGGCTGGCGCAAAATCCGCAGGCCGGGGAACGCGGCGAGGCAATTTTGGAGATGCGCGTCGCTGCGCCACGGGAGCGAGTCGGTGAGCCCGGCCCAGTCGCGGTCGGCTGCGAGGTAGCGAGGTAGCTCGCGGGCGGCCTGCGGCGCGAGCGCGGCGGGAGCGGAGACTTGCAGGCAGCCGCGCTCGTCCAGCCGCAGGCGCACGATGTTGCCAGCCCACTGGCCGAGCCAAGTGCCACCGTCTTCGGCGTGCCATCTGAACGCCTGCCCGCCATCGAGGATCTCCGCGAGCACGGAAGGCGTGAACGGCGGCATACCGGCGACCGGCGCGAATGGCATCCAAGAATATTTGGGCACGATGGGGCGGCTGGTGCTCACGGAGGATGGAGATAGGGCAAACTCAGGGGAGTGCCGGTCGCTCAGAAAAGTTGCGCCGGATACTCACCGCCGGCGTGTAGCGCGGCGAGCGCGGCCTGCACGCGGGGCTTATCCTCGCGGTAGGTGACCCCGAACCACGTCGCGCTGGTCGGCAGCACGCGCACCTCGGCCTCGCCGGCGGCGATCTGCGCCGAGACCGCCTCGGGCAGATAGAACTCCGATTTGGGCTCGTGGCCGTGGGCATGGAAAAATTCAACCAATTGACGCTCCAGCGCAGGGAAAATCTCCGGCGTGAACGCCCAGCAATTCATCGAGACGGTCTCGTCGCCGTTGAACTCGCGACCGGGTCCCACATCATCGCGGCGGAGGTTGGTGCGCTCGGTCACGCGCGCTAGCGTGCCGTCCGCGCGCACGGCGCACACACCGCGCGCGACCGCACCGTGCTCGGAGAGCGTGTTGGCGAGACGGTAGCCCGCGAGCGCGAATGGCGGAGTGCAAGGTGCGGAGTGCTGAATGGCGGAATTCGGAGTGGTGGAGAGAAAGGTGGCGAGCTGGGCGAAGGCGTCGCGGCCGAAAAAATCATCCGCGCCGATGACGGCGAACGGCCCGCCGACGGCGGCGCGTGCGCACCACACCGCGTGGCCGGTGCCCCAAGGTTTCTCGCGGCCCGGCGGGACGACGCAGCCCGTTGGCAGCAGGGCGGTGGACTGGAAAACCAAGTCCACCGGCGCGCGGCCGGCGTATTTGGCGGCGACACGCGCGCGAAACTCCGCCGCGAACTCCTCGCGAATCACAAACACCACGCGCCCGAA
>CAIPZZ010000194.1 GCA_903869665.1 uncultured Opitutia bacterium
CCCGCCTCGGCCAGCAGCGCGCGCGCGGCGGCGGGATCGAAGCCCGGGCCGGCGGCCGCCGTGTAGCCGGCGGTGCCGGGCGGCGTGAGCGCGCGGGCAGGCGTTACGCTGCCGCGCAACACGTCGCGCGCGATGGCCTCGCGGTCAATCGCACGGGCGAGCGCCTGGCGAAGCTTGGCGTTGTCGAGCGGCGGCTTGGTGGTGTTGAAGCGCAGGAAAAATGTCTCGAGAAACGGATCCACCCGCAGTTGTCCGCGCTCGCTCTTGTTTTCGCGCCACGCGGGGATCTTTGCCGGCGGCAGACCGTAGGTGACGTGGAGCTGGCCGGCGCGGAAGGTCTTTTCCTCGGTGGCGAGGTTCTCGATGGGCTGAAACTCCACGGCGTCGAGCTTCGCGCGGGCAGCGTCCCAGTAGCGCGGGTTTTTCGCGACGACGATGCGCGCGTTGGGCGACCACTCCTTAAGGGTGAACGGGCCGTTGCCGACCATGTTTTCCGGTCGCGTCCAAGGTGTGCCCTGGCGCTCGGCCGCGCCGAATTTCTCGATGGTCGCGCGGTGGACCGGATACCACGCCTGGTGCGCGGCCAGTGCGAGCAGCCACGGGCACGGCGCGGCGAGCGTCAGCTCCAGCGTGCGGTCGTCCACGGCGCGCGCGCCGACCTGGGCGAAGTCGGCGATTTTCCCCTCGTTGTAGGCCTGTGCGTTTTTCAGTGGCCAGACCATGTAGGAATACTCGGAGGCGAGCTTCGGCGAGAGGATGCGCTGGAATGACCACACGAAATCCTGCGCCGTAAGTGGATCGCCGTTGCTCCATTTGGCGTCGGCGCGCAGGTGAAACGTGTAGGTGAGGCCGTCGGCGGAGATGTCCCAGCGCTCAGCAACACCCGGCACGGGCTGCGCGGTGGCGTCGTCGAGCGCCGTCAGCCCCTCAAAGAGCGCGCACAAGATGGTGGACTCCGTGTAGGCCGTGGCCGTCTGCGGGTCGAGGTCTTTGGGCTCGGAGCTGTTGCCGACGCGGAGGATTTTTTGGGCGGGCGCGCCAGCACCGCCAGCCGGCGCGGCCTCGCGCCGCGCGCAGGCGGGCAGGCCGAGCAACAGCAGCAGGACAGGAACAAAAAACAGCGGGAGGACGGGGCGGCGCATGACGGGAGCAAGGGCAATAACCGCGCGCTTGCCAAGCCCAGCCGGCCGGGCGTGCGGAGCGCGTTTGCCATGCCCCGAGAAAATATTTAAGAAATTTTCTAAGAAACCCGCCCCTCGCCCGTCTTCTCCTGTGCAGGTCAGTTCCGACACCGACCCCATGCCCACCACCACCGACCATGAAACCACCGGAGACCACTCCCCCGCCGGGGCGTTCGCGCGCCACCACGCGCCGCTGCTCCGCTACGCCGCCCGCCTCATGGGCGACCCCGACCGCGCCCAGGACATCGTCCAGGACACGTTTGCCAAGCTCCTCGCCCAGCCGCCCGGCCGCGTGGACGGCCATCTCGCCGAATGGCTCTTCACCGTCTGCCGCCACCGCGCCGTGGATGTGCTGCGCAAGGAGGGCCGCATGACCAGCCTCGACACCCTCCCCGCCGACGCGCTGCCCGCCGACTCTGGTCCACCGCCCGCCGCCGCCGCCGAGCGCGCCGAGACGCACGCTGCGCTCCTGCGCCACATCGGCCGCCTCCCACCCAGCCAGCAGGAGGTCGTCCGCCTCAAGTTCCAAAACGGCTTCAGCTACCAGGAGATCAGCCGCATCACCGCGCTCTCGGTATCCAACGTCGGCTTCCTCCTCCACACTGCCGTGCGCCGCCTGCGCGCGGACTTCGCCGCCCAGCAGTCCTGAAATATCCACCAAACTTACTCGCGCGCCCGCCGCGCAACCGGAGACACCGCACCATGAACCCGCCCGCCCCCCTTCCCGACAAAATCACGCCCGATGACCCGCGCCTGACCGCTTTCGCCCTTGGCGAGCTGTCCGGCACGGAGCACGCCAAACTTGCCGCCGCCGTCGCCGCCGACTCCGCGCTCGCCGCCGAAGTGACGAACATCCGCACCCTCGCCGGCCAGATGCAGGCCGCGCTCGCCGCCGAACCGGCGGTGAGCCTGCCTGCCCTGAGCTTGCCTGAGGTGAGCCCGTCGAAGGGGTCGAACTCGCCCGCCCCGGCCGCAGCGCCGCAGGCCCACGCCGCCATCATCTCCGGCAAGGAGTGGCGCAAGCCCGACGAGGCTCTAACCCGCGAGGCGCAACGCCGGGCGAAGAACATTCTCCGCTTTCCCGTGTTTTACTGGCTGGCGACCGCCGCCGCCGCGTGCTTCGCCCTCCTCGTGTGGGTCAAAAATCCGTCCGCACCCGCCGCGCCCGAGAAAGTCGCCGCGTCGCGCCCGCAGTCTGCGCCCGCCACGGTGGAGACGCAGGTTGCCGTGACACCGGAACCCGCACCGGTGCAGTCGCCTCCTAATCCGTCCGGGCCGTTGCTGCCGCCAGCGCCGCAGGTCGCCCGCGTCGAGCCGTCGCCCGCGCCAGCCGCACCCACCACGAGCAACGGCATTGACCAGCCGCGCTACCAGCCCGGCGTCACCGTCGCCGCCGACGGCATCGCCGCGCTCAAAGACGCAGTTTCCACGGCCCGACCTGCCGCGCCGGTTGCTCCCACTCCGCCGTCCCTCACCAGTGTCAGCTCCAGCTCCTACGACGACGCTCGGATCATCACCGGCGGGGGTGGGCCCGTCGCCGGTCAGTCAGCCGACCGGCTCGATCTGCCGAAAACGACGGCTGGCACTGTCACCCTAGCGGGAGGCAACACCAACACCGGCGGGGTTGGAACACTCGCGCCAGGAGCTGGTGCCGCTCCCGGCGTCGGAGGGCGTGCCACGCGCGGGGCGGGAGCCGGTGCTGCCGCCGGAGGGCGCGGCGGACGCGGGGGTGCAGGCGGGGCGGTGGGTGGCCAAGCCTCGCAGGGCCTGGCTGGAAATAATTTCGGCGGCGGATTTGGCCCCGGAGCCGGCGCGCCCGCTGGCAGCGCTGGACGTGGCGGCGGTGGCGGCCGGCGTGCCGCCGGGGCCGTGACTGTCACCGCTAACGCGCCCGTGGTGGTGAGGGTCGGCTACGACCCCGACGCGGGCTACCGTTACCCGTTGCCGGCGCCCGACGTGATCATCCGCCGCCCGCAACCGCCGACGCCCGCGCCGCGCGAGGCCGGCGGCGAGCAATACGCCCGCCTGCGCGACAACCCGTTCACCGACCCCGCGCGCGAGCCGTTCTCGACGTTCTCCGCCGACGTGGACACCGCGAGCTACGCCAATATCCGCCGCTTCCTCCAGGGGCAGAACCGCCTGCCGCCGCCCGACGCCGTCCGCATCGAGGAGATGGTGAATTACTTTCCGTATACATCGTCTGTTTCGACCACCTTGCCGTTTAGGGGGGATCTCAGTGTTGGTGGCGGGGTTCTCAATCGCTCTGCCGTCAGTCCGCCACCGCCCGCGCCATTCACCACCGCCATCGAGTCCGCCCCCGCCCCGTGGCTGCCCTCGCACCGGCTCGTGCGCGTCACGCTCAAGGCCCGCGATGTCACGCCCGAGCAGCGCGGCCGGGCCAACCTCGTGTTTCTGCTCGACGTGTCCGGCTCGATGGACGCGGCCAACAAGCTCCCGCTCGTCAAGGAGTCCATGCGCCTGTTGCTCTCGCGCCTGCGGCCCGACGACCGCGTGGCCATCGTGACCTACGCCAACGGCTCCGGCGTCGCGTTACCCCCCACGCCAGTCGAGCGCCGCACGGCGATCCTCGACGCGATTGACGGCTTGCATGCCGAAGGCGGCACCAACGGCGCGGCCGGCATCCAGCTCGCCTACCAGGTCGCGCAGGAAAATCTCAACAAGGAGGGCGTCAACCGCGTCATCCTCTGCACCGACGGCGACTTCAATGTCGGGGCGACCGGCGCCGCGCTCACGCAGATGGTGACGGAGCGCGCGCGCGGCGGGGTGTTCCTGAGCGTGCTCGGTTTCGGCATGAACAACCTCAACGACGCCACCCTCGAGCAGCTCGCCGACCGGGGCAACGGCCACTATGGCTACATTGATACCCGCGCCGAGGCACAGAAGCTCCTCGTGGACCAGCTCAGCGGCACGCTCGTGAACATGGCGAAGGACGTTAAGTTCCAGGTCGAGTTCAACCCCTCACGGGTCGCCGCCTACCGGCTCATCGGCTACGAGGACCGGCTGCTCGCCGCGCAGGATTTCAACAACGACCGGGTGGACGCGGGCGAGATCGGCGCGGGCCACACCGTGACCGCGCTCTACGAGATCGTGCCGCCCGGCGCGGACTACGGCTATCCCACCACGCCCGGCACGGACGCGCCCCGCTACACCGAGACGACCGTGCCCACCCGGCCCGCCGACGCGCCGCGCCCGGCCGCCGGCGCGAACAGCCCCGAGCTGCTCACCGTCAAAGTGCGCTACAAGCAGCCGACCTCCGACGTGAGCGAGAAGCTGGAGTTTCCCTATACGGACAGCGGCGTGCGGTTCGAGCAGGCGAGCGCGGATCTGCGGTTCGCGGCGGCGGTGGCAGGCTTCGGCATGGTGCTGCGCGAGTCGCCCTACCGGGGCGGCACGACGCTGACCGACGTGCTCGCCTGGGCCGAGGGCGCGCTGGGCCAGGATCCCGGCGGCCTGCGCGCGGAGTTCACCGAGCTGGTGCGCCGCGCCCGCGAGCTGCGCCGCGAGCCGGTGACCGGCCAGCCTCGCCCGCTCAACACTCCCGGCGTGGACGCGCCGCGCTACTGAGCGCGGCGCCCGAAGTTTTATTACCACGATCACACGAATAAGCACGGATGGGATTTTATCGGCGCCCATCCGTGCCACCGAGCGTAGCGACATCTGCCAATCCGTGGTTCAATTCCGAATCAGGTTCGCCCTGATTCGGCCGGGCGGGCCTCAGGCCATCGGCTGCCGAATGATGGTCTTCCACTTCGCGGGCGCGGCCCGGCGGATATCGCTCAGGTAAATCTCGTGGTGCTTGCCTCGCTTGGATGAGCGGGCCGCGATGAAATCGTGCACCCGCTGAATGTTAGGCCCCTCCTCGGAAAACGGCCCGATGTGAAGCAGCTGAGCGCATCTTCCCTCGTGAAATTTCTCCAACCGGAGCTGCTTGGCTGCCACCAGACCCTTCTTGGCGATCACATCGCCGATGGCGCGATGCACGACTTCCTCCGGCACAAAATTCGGCTGCAGAATCATCATCGTCCAATGCCATTGGCTCTTGTCGGCGGTCGCGAAGACCGACCAGTCATCGGCCCACCATAATCCCTCCAAAGGCATGACGCCGTAATCAAGGCCGAGGGCGCCCTTTTTAACGGCGAACTTCACAGTGTAGGAGACAGAGAATAGCGCCTCCACGGCCTGGGCGTAGGCAGGGGAGGTGTTCGGGTCGCCCACACCGTCCATCATCAGGTAACGCAACGGCGGCACGTCCACCTCGACCACTTCCTTGCTAGAAACCTGGTAGAGCAGCGGGAGCTGTTTCTTTATATCAAGTTTTTCCATGGACCGAAGGGCGCGCCGAGCGCCGGGACCGCTCGAACCACGCGGCCGCCGCCGCTTAGTGGATCTGCTGGCTCATCGAGAAGACGGCCTGGACGATGGCAAAGGCGATGAAGCCGACGAAGCCGAACACACCCATCAGCACCGCGCTGCCGATCAGCTTGGTGAAAAGATTGAGCTGGGTGGTGAGCGTGCGCTGGAAGCCGTTCGCGATCTTGCGGAGGCTGGGGGCGAGATTGCCGTTGCTCTCGCCGATGGCGAGCTGGTCGAGCACGAGGTCGGGGAAGCAACCAGTGCGGGCAAGGGCCTTGGAGAGTGCCTCGCCCTCGAGCACGCGGCTGGTGGTCTCGTCGAAAGTGGCGCGGTGGACGCGGTTGGAGATCTGCTTCTCCGTCATACGGAGGGCGTCGGCGGTGGTGACGCCGTTGGCGAGAAGGACGGCAAGGTTTTGGGTGAAAGCGAGCACAGTGCGCGCGACGAAGAACGGGCCGATAATGGGCAGGCGAATCAGCCAGCCGTCGGTGACGAGGCGACCAGAGTCGGTGCGGCGCCAGCTCCAGAAGCTGATCACGCCCACCACGACGACGATGATGATGCCGGCGCCCCACCAGGAGAGCGCGAGGCCGGACATGTTGATGAGGAGCTTGGTCGAAAACGGCAGCTCGCCATGGAGAGACTTGAAGAGCACCTCCAGGCGGGGCAGGAGGAAAAAGAGGAAGAACAGCACGACGCCGAAGGCGACGATCGTGAGGAAGACTGGGTAGGCGAGGGAGAGGAGGAGGGCGCGCTGGAGCTCGCGCTGCTCGGTGAGGTAGGCGATCAGGCGTTCGAAGACCTCGTTGAGATTGCCGGTGGCCTCGCCGGCCTGGATGAGATTGATGCTGTTCTCGTCGAAGACCTGCGGAAACGCGGCAAAGGCACGAGAGAGCGTGGCGCCCTCGCTCACGTTGGTCCAGATGCCGTTGCTGAGGGCACCCATCGCGGGATCCTTCACGCGGGCGGCAAGCAGCCGGATGGCCTCGCCGGCGGAGAGGCCGCCGCTGGTCAGCTCGTGCAGCGAGGTGAGAAAAGGCAGGCGGTGTTTGCGGCCGAGCTTCACGCCGCCGGTGTCGGCGGCCTCAGCCTGCTGGCGGACGGCCTTGGCGGTGGGCGCGGCCTTGGCGACCGCAGTCTCCGGCTCGCTGAGGCGCAGGAGGGTAAGGCCGCGGGTCTGGATGATGCGGAGGGCGTCGCGCCGGGTGGGCGCGGCGACCTCGGCGGACACGGTGCGGCCGTCGCTGGCGCGGGCGGAATAGGCGTAGTTGGGCATGGCGCGGCGGCTCAGCCTTTGTCCACGACGGTGATGACGCGCAGCACCTCGTCCATGGTGGTGAAGCCGGCGCGGACCTTCTCCCAGGCGCTCTGCTCGAGGGCCTTCATGCCGTGGCGGCGGGCGCAGTCGGCGAGGGCGCGGGTGCTCTCGCGCTTGAGGACGAGCTCGTGGATCTCGTCGTTGTTGAGACGGAAGATCTCGAACACGCCGACGCGGCCGCGGTAGCCGGTCTTGCGGCAGCGGTCGCAGCCGACGGGCTGCTTGAGGTGGGTGACGCCAGCGGCCTGAGCCGGATCAACCCGGAGCACCGAGAGATGCTCGCGGAGCTTGACCTGGCTGATGGGCTCGGGTTTCGCGCAGTCTTGGCAGAGACGGCGCACGAGGCGCTGGGCGAGCACGAGCTCGATGGCGGAGGCGACGAGGAAGGGCTCAATGCCCATGTCCACCAAGCGGGTGATGGCGCCGGGAGCGTCGTTGGTGTGCAGGGTGGAGAACACCAAGTGGCCGGTGAGCGAGGCGCGCACGGCGATGTCGGCGGTCTCGCGGTCGCGGATTTCGCCGACCATGATGACATCGGGATCCTGACGCAAAAGGCTGCGGAGGGCGCTGGCGAAAGTGAGACCGATCTCAGACTTGGTCTGCGTCTGGTTGACGCCGGGCACCTCGTATTCGATGGGATCCTCGACCGTCATGATGCGAAGGTCGGGCGAGTTGATCTTGCGGAGGAAGGCGTTGAGCGTGGTGCTCTTGCCGGAGCCGGTGGGGCCGGTGACCAAGATGATGCCGTGCGGATAGTCGAGCACCTCGAGGATCGGAGCCTGCTCCTCCTCGCTCATGCCGAGCTTCTCCATCGTGGCGTAGGAGTCCTTCTTCTTGTCGAGCAGGCGGAGCGAGATAGACTCGGCGTAGATGGTGGGCAGGGTGGAGACGCGGATGTCGAGCACGGCGCCGCCGGCGCGGAAGTTGATGCGGCCGTCCTGCGGGAGGCGCTGCTCGGAGATGTTGAGCTTGGCCATGATCTTGACGCGCGAGATGATGGCGGCCTGGAAGCGGCGAAGGTTCTCCGGAACGGGCACGTGGACGAGCAGGCCGTCCACGCGGTAGCGGATGCGGAGCTGCGTCTCCTGCGGCTCGAAATGGATGTCGGTCGCACCGTCGCTCACGGCCTGCGTGATGACGTCGGTGACAAAACGCACGACCGCCGCCTCCTCGTCCACGTCCTCGGTGACCTGCTCCTCCTGTGCGAGTTCAAAGGCGTCGTCGTCGTCAAGGCTGCCCGCGCCGACGCCGAAACGGTCGAGGATGAGCGAGTGGATCTTGTCGGGCTGGCCGAGATGCCAGACGACGGGCCGGGTGGTGAAGGTGCGGATCCACTCGCCCATCATGGCGTCGGGCGGCCAGGCGGTGGCGAGCAGGATCGGGGCGTCGGGGGGCGTCGGGACTTCGTCGGCCGCGGCCACGGCAGGCGAGCCGTCCTTGGTGGCGGCCTCGGCGGCGGCGATGGCCTCAGGGCTGAGGATCGGGACGAGCTGGTAGTCGTTGACGAGGCGCGCAGGGAAAAGGCGCAGCGATTGCTGGTCGGCCACGAGATTGCCGGCGACGGGCAGGCCCGAGAGGGCGGCGAGGCGGGTGAGGAGCTTGCCCTCATCCTCGCCAAGCGCGGAGGCGAGCTCGGCCAGACGGCGGCCGCGCGGGGCCTCCATGATGGCCTGGCGTTTCTCCTCGTCGAGGCCCTCCGCCAGCTCGGCGGGCAACGTGGGATCAAGGGTGGCAGCGTCGGACATGGCGGGGAGAGATCAGCGGCCGCCGCGCGAGTTGGGCCGCGTGGTTGTGGAAGGGGCGGACGGGAAAGTGGTGCTCCCGGGCGGAACCGCCGTGCTGGCGGGCGGCGAGGAGGATTTGCTGTCGGGCTTTGGAGGGGGCTGCATTCCCAACAGATCGCGCACTGTCTTCTGGTTATCCTTGTCCAGTTCATTGATTTTTTTCTCGATGTCGGGGCTCTGGTCCTCGGTGCGAGCGTCAGAAACGACCGGACGGACAAAAAAGACGAGATCGTTGGTGGTCTTGATGGTCTGGCGTGAACCAAAGATGTCGCCAAGGAAGGGGATGCCGGCCAGCGCGCTGGTGCTCTTGCTGTTGGCGCTGCGGCGCAGGCCGCCGAGGACGATGATGTCGCCGCTCTTGCAGGAGATGGTGGCGCTCATGGTGCGGCTGCTGATGACGGGCTGCGGGTTGCCGTCAATCGTCACATCGCCTGCGTGGTCGCTGATGGACTGCTGGATCTGCATCTGCACCGTGCCATCGGCGCCGATAAGCGGCGAGACCGTGAGCGAGACACCGATGTTGATCTGCGTGATGGTGGTGGTGGTGCCGCCGGTGCCGCCGGCGGTGACCGAGCCGCTGGCGAACGGGCGCTGCTCGCCGACGAACAGGCCGCCCGGGGTGTTGTGCTGCGTGCGGATGGTGGGCGCGGAGATGATGTTGGCGATGCCCTTGCGCGGCGTGTCCGCGATATTGACGACACCAGTCAGACCTTTGTGACTCAAGGCGCTCGTGACCAAGCCCAACATACCAAATGTGGTCGAGGTGGAGGAGATGGCACCCGAGCCGGTTAGGGAGATACCGGCCGTGGAGCCGTTAATGCCGACGAGCTTGTCGTTTTTCAGCTGAAGGCCGAGCGCGCCGATGCCAGTGTCGAATTCATCGGAGAGGGAAACGTCGGCGATGACAACCTCGACGCGCACCTGTGGGAGGGGTTTGTCCACGCTCTTGATGATATCGCCCAGGATATTGAGATCACTCTCTGTGCCGTTGACAACGATGGTGTTGGATCGGGTGTCAGAGGTGAAGGCGAGAGAGGAGCTGAAATCGCCAACGGAGCCGCTGCCTGTGCCGACGACATTGAGCCCAGGCGCACCCGCCGCCGCAACGGCGCCGCCCGCGCCCGCGGCACCCGCCGCGCCGCCAGCAGCAGCCGTGGTTCCACCGGCGGCCGCGCCGCGTGCGTTGGTGCCTTGGTTGGCGTTGCCCTGATTGTTGGCGCCGCCTTGACGTCCGGCCGCGCCACCTTGGCGGTTCGGATTCTGCGCGGTGGTGTTGGTCGCCTGCTGCGTGCTTTGGATGAGCGTGCGCAGCATCGTTTCCACGCTGGAAGCCGAAGCGGTGCTGAGAGGGAAGGTCCTAGTCTTCGTGGTGGGGTTGGCGACGATGTCAATCTGGTCCACGATGCCCTTGAAGAAATTGAACTGCTCCTCGGTGCCGATGACGATGAGCTGGTTGGTGCGTTGGTCAAAGGAGAGGGATGCGCCTGACACCGCTTGGGAGATCGGGCTATTGCCACTCTGCACCAGAGCCTGGACACGCTGGGCCAGATCGCTGGCCGAGGCGTATTTTAACGTCATGAACCGCGGCTTGGCGTCACCGCCGGTGAAGGGGTGGTCGAGGCTGTTGACGAGGGTCTCGATGCGCTGAAGGTTGGCGATGGTGTCGGTGACTTGGAAAAAGGGGCTGTTGGTGAACGCGAGCGCCTGGCCCGAGCCTTGGGTGAGCATCTGCTGGACTTGAGCGACGACATTCTGCGGGGTGAGGAACTTGAGCTCGAATATTTTCGAAGCGATCTTGTTGCTCGGGGGCAAGCTGAGGGCCGGGACGGTGAGAGTCTCGAAGCCCTCGCGAATTGAATTGGGGTTGTTGACGACCTTAATGAACTTGTCACCCATATAGAGAACGGCGATGCCGTTGAGCTGAAGGATGCTCTCAATGGCGCGGATGGCCTCGTCCTTGGCGACAGGTTTGGTGATATTGATGGTGATAAAGCCGACCTGGAGCGACTGCGGGCGGAGGATGATGCGGCCGGTGAGCTCGGCGAGCTGGTCAAGCACCATGTCCACGGGGGCGTCACGCAAGATGAGGCGGGAAATGGGAGCGTTGGGATCGGCCGGGGCGACCGGGGCAGCTGGGGCGCCGGGGCCGCGGGCGGCGGCGGCGTGGAGCAGCGCAGGAGCGGCGAGAAGGGCGAGGAGCGGGAGCAGACGGTTGAGGCGCATAGGAGAAAGGGGAGGGTGGTTGGGAAAAATCGGGGCG
>CAIPZZ010000195.1 GCA_903869665.1 uncultured Opitutia bacterium
GAGACGCACGTTGCGCGGCCCGGCGCGCGCTGGCAAGACCCAAGGCGTGGAAAGGCACCGCCGCCGCCGCGAAACCGTGCTGGCCTCGCGGGCGTCTTTTTCTCCAACCAGATCGCAGCCCCACCCCCCCACCATGAAAACCCCCGCCCGTCTCGCGCCTCTGCTCGTGTTGTTTTCCGCCGGTCTGTGCCTGACGCCGTGCCACGCCGCCGTGCCGGCGGCGGCACCGCCCGCCTCCACTCCGGTCGCTGCCCCGCAAATTTATGAGGACACGGCCAAAGGCTTCGCGTTCTACGTGCCCGCAGGTTGGTCGGTGAGCAAGAGCGGCGACACGCTGTTGGTCAACAATCAGCGACCCGGGTTGAATATCACCTATTGGAGAAACGTTGCCATGGCTGCGGCCGGACCGATTCGTGCGCCGGACAAACCTCCCGAGGAAATCCTCCAACTGCTTCGTCCCGGAGAAATCTGGCTCAAACTGGCTTCGTCGCCCGGCACTAACCGGGAGCCAGACACCGCCGTATCGGAAATCAACGCACGGCTCGCCAGCCCGATTGCGCCGACCGCCAATCCCGATCTTTTTAGACTGAGCTTCAGTTTTTACAAACACGGACACTGGTTTGACTGCATTGCCTTCCTTCGCTCCCCAGTCAGTGACGACGAGAAGGGCAAGCTGCGGACGATGCTCCAGAATTTGCGCTTCAATGACAAACCGGTGAGCAATGTGCTCTGGGCGGTGTCGCTCGCGAGGCAAAGCCTGCCCGCTGCCGTGCGAGATCTTAAAGAAGAACCACCACAGGGCCGTCCAGATAGGCGGCCGCAACCGACCGTCGCTTGGACCACGCAATCCTTGGAAGACGCCTACTCCGTCACGCTCACGCTCACGACGGTGCCGCCGGGACTAGGTGCGGCCTACCAAGCGGGCGACAGTTGGAAATTCCTTGTCGCCAAAGATGGCACGGTCACGCCGCAGAGCACCCCCGACGCCGCACCGCCGGCCTCCGCCAAGCCGGCGAACTGAGCGCGCCGCTCACACGGCCGACTCCACTCGCACCGATGCCGCGCCGTCGGCGAATTTCGTCGTCTGCCGCTGCTCGCGCAGCGCGCGGCGGAAGTCCCGGCCCCAGCTTCCGCCCAATTGATACTCGACTGCGCGGCCAACCGCCGCCCTACTGGCCTAATGCACCACGCCATGAAAGTTCGCGCCCGGCTCGCGTTTCTTCTCCGCCGGGCGTGCGCTGCGGCGGCCATGGGCCTCGCTCTCATCGGCGTCGCCCAGCCGGTGATCTACGACGCCACCGCCGATTTCACGCCCGGCCTGCCCAATCCGAACGGCGTTTGGTCTTACGGCTACACGACCGACCTCAGCACCGCCCTCACGCCATTCGCCAGCTACGGCGCCGACGCCACGGCCTTTGGATGGTCCACCAACCTCTCACTCGGCGCACCTTCCATTTTCAAGCTCACCGGCCCGTTCGTCGGCGGCACCGCTCCCGGCGATCTCATTTTGCACCCCGGCCCGACCTGAGAATTCGCTGTCCTCGCCTTCACCGCCCCGGCGGCGGGCCAGTATGCGCTCAACGCCCGGTTCTTCGTCGGCGACATCGGCGGGACCGACGCCACCATCGTCCTCAACGGCAACACCGCCTCGCCCGTGGTTTATTTTCCTGACACCGGCGTGAACCCCGCGATCACCGGCAGCCTCGCCTTGGCCCCAGGCGACCAAGTCCGGTTTGCCGTCGGTGCGCCCGCCAGTTTTCTCTTCGGCAGCACTCCGCTCACCGTCACGCTCACGTTTTCGCCCGTGCCTGAGCCCAGCACGTCCGCCTTGCTGCTGGGCCTCGGCGGGGTCGCCGCCGCCCTCGTCCGCCAACGCCAACGCCGCGAGCGTTGAGCCAAAGCCAGAGGGCAGGGCAAAATTCGCCGCTCACGCGGTGGAGGAGGGCCAGTCTGTTACTGGCTTTCAGATCGGTCACAGACCGGCCCCACCTTTATCAAATGGCCTCACGCGCCCGACTCCACGCGCACGGGCGCGGCGCCGTCGGCGAACTCCGTCGTGAGCCGCTGGCCGGAGCGCAGCGCGGCGCGGCGGGCGACGGGCGCGCCATGTTCGTCGCGCACAATGGCGAAGCCGCGGTTGAGCACCGAGGCGGGGCTCGCGGCATGCAGGCGTTTCCAGAGCGCGAGCAGTTGGTGGGAGGCGTGCTGCACGCGCGTCTCCGGCGAGCGGGCGGCGAGCGCGGCGCGGGCGGTGGCTAGGCGCTCGCGTTTGCCGCGCGCAGCCGCCGTGAGCGCGGCGGCGAGACGGTTGGATGTGTCGTCGAGGCGCAGCCAGCCCTGCTCGATTTGCGCGGAGGGTGTGAGCAGCCGCAGCCGCGAGCGTGCGTGGTCGAGCCGCTCGCGGGCGCGGGCGACTGCGTCGTCCGCCGCCGCGCCCATCGCCGCGCCAGCCTGATCCGCGCGCTCGGCGCAGGCGACAAAGGCACTCGAAATTATTTCGGCGGCGGCACTAGGCGTCTCGGCGCGCGCGTCGGCGGCGAAGTCGCAGAGCGTGAAATCAATCTCGTGCCCAACCGCCGAGATGATGGGCACCGTGCACGCGGCGACGGCGCGCACGAGGGGCTCCTCGTTGAACGCCCACAGATCCTCGACGCTACCGCCACCTCGACCGATGACGAGGAGGTCGAAAAAGGCGGGCTGCATGAGGTCGAGAGCTGAGAGCCGAGAGTCGGAGGCGGGGCCGTTTACCTCGGTGAGCATGGGCGCGCCGTCGAGGGCGCGGCGCAGGCGCTGGGCGAACTCCAGCATATTCAAAATTTCCGCCGCCGCGCCGTCTCCCTGCACCTTGGCCGGCAGCACGACGAGCTGGCCGCGCCACCCGCGCCGGGTGAGGATGCGGATGAAATCTTGCAGCGCCGCGCCCGTCGGCGACGTGACGAAGCCTACGCATGCCGGCAACGCGGGCAGAACGCGTTTTTTCTCCGCCGCGAATAGTCCCTCGGCAGCGAGCCGAGCTTTGAGCGCGTCGAACTCGCGCCGCAGCCGGCCCACGCCGTCTTCGACGACCACGCGCACGATGAGCTGATACTGCCCGCGCGCCTCATAGAGGCTGGCCTCGCCGAACACGAGCACCTGCGCGCCGTCGCGCAACGCCGCCGCCTGCCGCGCCGCGTCGCCCCGGAAGAGCACACAGGAGAGCTGCGCGCCCGCGTCCTTGAGCGAGAAATAGGTGTGGCCGCTGGCCTGTGCGCGGAGGTTGCTGACCTCGCCGCGCACCCAGCACGGCGCGAGGCCGCGCTCAATGAGCGACTTCAGTCGCCGCGTGAACTCGCTCACGGTCTCGGCGCGCGTGGCAACGTCCGGGGCAGACGGGTCGCGCGGCGGCACGCCAGCGCCCGGTGGAAAAAAATCAGCCGCGTCGCCGCCGTCAGGTTGGGATGGGTTCGCCCGTTTTCTCATCGCGCAAAGTGTTTCGCCTTCGCTCAGGATTAGACATTGCGGCTACTTCCGCCGCTTCTTCCCATAGTGGTGCCGCGCGAGGTTCGCGCCCGCCGCCGTGGCCGCGAGCAGCAGCACGGCGAGCAGGATGAGCGCGCCGCGCCCTTCCTTCAGTTTTTCGCCAAAAAAGACCCACGCCGCCGCGTGCGGCCAGGCGGCCAGGCAGGAGACGGCCATGTATTTTCCAAACGGGATCTCCGCGAGGCCCATCAGCCAGTTTTGCACGAAGAACGGCACCCCGGGGGTCACGCGCAGCAGCACGATGAGCGCGGTCTCGTCGCCCGGCGGCACCTGCGGAATCCGGTGGCCGAGCCGCGTGACCAGCCCCTCCACCTGTGGGCGCAGCGCATACCGCGCAAGCCACCAGGCCAGCGCCATGTTGACGGTCATCGCCGCGAGCGTGAGCGCCAGCACCGCCGGCATCCCGAGCGTTTTCCCAAAGAGCGGCCCGGCCGTGAGCGTGAACGCCAGCGCCGGCATCCCGAAAGCCGGCAGCACCGCCAGCGCGCAGAAGAACGGGAGCGGCCCCGCACGGCCCGCCGCCTCCACCGCGCGCCCGACCAGCCCCCGCGCCGTCTCCACCAGCACGCGCGCCTCATCGTGCCAGACGAGCGCGGCGACGGCGAGAGCCGCCAGCGCGAGCGCACCGTTCACGACGAGGGCGCGGGGAAATTTGCGCCGCGCGGGCGGAGGGGAGTCCATAAGCGCCACGATGCCGTTAGGCGGGCGCACGCGTCAAGGCGCGCGCGGCGCATCAAAGGGTCTCGCGGCCCGGTCGTTTTTTTCGCCGCGCGGCGGCCAGATTGGGCCGTGAGCGCGGGGCGGGGCGGGCGCTGGCGGCGTTGCGCGGGGCGGGCTTCGCTCCCGGGGCGGCCTGTTCGGCGGCGGCGCGGATGAATCGCAGTAGCGCGCGGTCGGGTGGCAGGTCGGACACGCTGGCGATGCGGCCCAGAAGCTCCATGCCGCGACCGGCCTTGCCGAGCTCCTCGCGGATGAGCGCCTGCACGGCGGAGTGCCAAAATACGCATCGGCAGTGCGCCTTGAACGACGGCGTGATGAGCAGGATTTTTTTGCCCAGCACGTAGGCCGGCATATTCCACTTGAGCGTCTCCTCCGCCTCGGGGCAGGCGGCGCGCACCACCTTCCGCAGCCGCCGCAGCACCGGCCGGGCGAAGGGCTCGGCCTGGGCGAGGTAGGTGTCAATACGCGGGTCGGTTTTCACGGGAAAATCGCACGCGCAGCCAACCCGCCGCGCGCGGGCGGCGCAAGTTTTGTCTGGTCATCGGCGCAAATTGGCGTGCAGTCGCGCCCATGCCCGCCTCGCCCGAGATCACCGCCCGTGTCGCCGCCGCCAAGCTTGCCGTGCTCGCCCAGACCGAGCTGCTGCACCGCGAGTTCGGCCGCGCCAAGAGCGAGTGGAAGGCCGACGGCACGCGGGTAACGGCCGTGGATGTGGCGATCTCGGAGAACATTTTCCGCGCGCTCGCGGCGGAGTTTCCCAGCGACCAGTTTTTCAGCGAAGAGCTGTCCGATCCCGGCGCGCCGATCGCGGTCACGGCGCGGTTTTCATGGGTGCTCGACCCGATTGACGGCACCAACAATTACGCGCTCGGCATCCCGCACTGCGCGATCTCGCTCGCGCTGCTGGAAAACGGCGTGCCGGCCTACGGTGTTATCTACGACCTCAGTCGCCGCGTGCTGCTGCATGGCGGGCCGGGCCTCGGCGCGTGGGACGGCGAGCGCGCGCTGCGCGTGAACACCGCGCCGCCGACCAAGGAGACGCTCATCGGCTTCCACAGCCCGTTCGACAAGACGCTCCTGCCGCTGGCCGCCGGTGTGCTCGCGCAGTTCAAGATCCGCGGCCTCGGCACGGCCACCCTGCACCTCGCCTATGTCGCCGCCGGGCTGCTCGACGGCTGCGTGGACTTCAACGTGAAGATTTGGGATCTCGCCGCCGCCATCCCGCTCGTGCAGGCAGCGGGCGGCGAGGTGTGCTTCCTGAACGGCGAGCAGTTTCCGATGCGGCAGTTCGACCTGAAGATGAAAAAAATCATCTACTGCGCCGGCAGCCCGGCGATGTGCGTGCGGCTGCGGGAGCTGATGAAAGCGTAGCGCAGGCTGGAAGCCTGCGCTACTTCAGACAATCGGCGCCCGAGCTTCCAATTGCCGCGTCCACTTGAGCGCCAGCCAGAGCGGCACGAAGCCGAAGACGCCGAACGAGCAGTCAATCAGCCGCCAGTAGAGCGGGATGCCGCGCACGCCCCCAGCGATGAGCGCGAGCGGCACGACCGCCACGCACGCCGTTAGGCCGGCGCGCAGCACGGCGATGTTCCGCACCGGGTCTCGCAGTGGTGCGACGAAGAAGAACGCGATGACAATGTGCGCGAACGCCAGCCAGTCCGTGCCGTAGGCGAGAAACGGCCAGCGCGCGTGCTGCTCGGCCAGCCCTGCGCGGACCTGAAGCAGCCAGTAGGCGAGGCCGGAGTGGCCGGCGGCCGGCACGCCCTCGCCATAGCCCAGCCAGGCGCAGAGCCAGTCCAGCTCGTGGAGCAGCGGAAAGGCCGTCACGCCGCTCAGCACCAGCGCGACGATGAAGAACGCGAGCACCCGCCGGATGCGACGCAGCAGCCGGGCAGGATTTGGGGCGGAAAAATCCGTGGTGGCGGGGCTCACAGCAGCTCCTTGAATTCCTCGATCGTGAGCCCGGCGTCGCGCACAATGGCGGCCATCGTGTAGGCGTCCACCGGGTTGTTGCGCGGCACCACGGCCTTGAGCGGCCCTTTCGACATAAAAATATGCCGGCTCTGCCGATCTACACGAAAGCCCGCCCGTTCGAGGGCTTTCACGGCCCGCAGGTGGGGGACGCCGGGCAGCTTAGGCATGGCTACGCGCCCGCCACTTCCATCTCGCGGACTTGGCAACGCACGTCCGGCTGCCCGTAAAGCTCCAGATAGCCTTCGATGGCGTCGCGGATATTGACCAACGCTTCCTCGACGTTGGCCCCCTGCGAGTGGCAGCCAGGCAGCTCGGGGCAGCTCACCGAAACGCCTTCCTCATGTTCCAAAAGCGTGACGTGCAATTTGTGTGTCATGGCGGGAACGCTAGGCGAGCGTGGTGCCTTGGCAAGCGCACTTTCCTGCGATGAAAACCGCTCCCTGCCCGCTCCGCTTTCATACCAGATATTCCTTCCCCGGCACGGGGTCGAGCACCTTGGACTCGGGGGCCTTGACGGCGAGCTGCTCGGCGAACCATTTCCGGGCGGGCGGGTCGCCGTGGGTGAGCACGATGCTGCGGGCACCCGTCTGCACGGCGAACTCCAGCAGCTCCTCGCGGTCGGCGTGGCCGCTGAGGTGGAAACGCTCGACCTTCGCCTTGACCTTGGTCTTCACGTTGGCGGTCTTGAACAGGAAATCATCCCCCGGCTGCGCGGCGAGCAGGTGGCCGCCGGGCGTGTCGGGGTCGCAGTAGCCGACGAAGCCGACGGTGTTGCGCGCGTGGCCGATCAGGCCGCTGGCGAGCGTGTAGCTGGGCGTGCGCTCGACCATCATGCCGGAGCTGACGAGATAGAGCGCGTTCTGCTTCGCGTCCTCGCCGGGCTTGAGCTGACGCGGGAGGGGCTTGAGCTTGAGCTCGCGGATGGCGGCCTTGCTGAACTGGAGGCAGCGCGTCTTGCGCGTGATCTCGTCAAAGTAGTCGGCAAGATCGAGACCGAGGCCGCTGGCGTAGATGGGGCAGTCGTGCAGGCGGTGGAATTTCCGGGCGTCGTGCAGGATGGTGAGGACCTCCTGCATCCGGCCGAGGGCGAACACGGGGAGCAGGAACGAGCCGCCGCGGTCGAGCGTGTCGTTGATGCTGGCGACGAGACGGGCCATCTCACCAGCGCGCGAGCGGCCGGCCACGCGCTCGGTCGTGCCGCGCGTGGTCTCCATGATGACGGTGTCGAAATGCCCGGCGGGGAACTGCGCGCCGGGCAGAATGCGCTGGTTCTCGAACAGCACGTCGCCGGTGATGAAGATGGCGCGCGACTTGTGCCGCAGCTCGACGCCCGCCGCGCCGGCGACGTGGCCGGCAGGGTGGAGGATGATCTCGATCTCATCCTTCAGGGCGCGGAATTTCTTGGCGACGCCAAACGGCAGCGCGGTGAAGCGCCGCGCGACGCGCTCGATCTCGTCGTGGGTGAAGAGCGGGTAGTCCTTGACGTCGTCCTCGTCGCGCTGGCGGAGCATGACGTTGGCGGAGTTGTGCAGCATGCGCTCGGCGAGCATCCGGCTGGGCTGCGACATCACAACGGGCGTGTCGGGATGCTCGCGCATGACGACGGGCAGGCTGCCGAGGTGGTCGAGATGGCAGTGCGTGAGGAGAATGAGGTCGAGGCGCTGGCCGTGCAGGCGCGCGAGGTCGGGCGTGGCTCCGCGGCCGGCTTTCTTCGGGTGGAGGCCGCAGTCCACGAGGATGCGGAGGTCGCCGAATTGGAGGAGGAGCGAATTCGCGCCGATGCCGCCATCGCGGTTGAGGTCGGTAAGTTTCATTGGTGAAAGTGAGGGAAGCCGAAAAGCGGACTCGCAACGAGAACCAATTTCAGGGCAATGCACACAACCACCCTGAACTGTTCGCTTACGTCGGCGCGTTCGGCGGCATGGCCGCATGCTCGTGCATCCAGCCTAGGCCAACCACCCCGTCACAGGGACGGTTGTCAATAGTTCACACATGACCCCGTCCGGCCCGTCCACAGGTGGTAGTCCGTCAAGACTTTTACGCTCTAAGTTTACCGATGCGAATTATAACGGCCTGTTTTAATAGCCTCATCAACTGCATTATCCCGATCCAAGCCCTCTTTTTGTTTTAATTCCAGATACTTTAACTGTTCGGATGAAAGATATGTTGTCGCTGCCTGCAATACACCATCAGAAATCACATTATTTCTATCATACACTTGAGGAGTATTCGCGGCAGTAAGATCCTGAACCAATCGTTGAACCTGAAATTCGGTCATGATTGGAAGATTGTTTTTTTGAAAATATTGGTTATAATTTTCCACCCTATTTCTGAATGGAAACTGAGCATTAAAATCAAGATATGCTTGAAAATCTTCATCGCTTGACAAATATTTCCTAACTTCAGCATCAACCAAGGCCGCTGCGGCATTCGCATCCTTTGTGGCTTGGATTGTGTTACCAAGATTTCCTGTAAGTTTTTCAATTATTGATCCCCCATTTGGTCTGGATTTCTCATAATCCACATACACCTCGGTTTTTTTCAAAGGTTCAAAAACGGCAGCTATAACCAAATCTCTGAGAACGACCGTATTCAATACAGCATTTTTATTTTCGCCAGATAATCCCAATCGATTAAAAAGCGATGCGTATCTGGGTTCCAATAAACCTGGAAGAGCCTTTACTTTATGTGAAAATAAAAGATTTTTCTTTGATAGATTATCATCTGGTAAGCGCAAAATCTGAATTATAGACAAATTTTGCTCATCAGATTTAGAGATCACCTGCGCATCAAACTCGTTTGCTTGTTCGTTAGGTATTTCAACTGCATAATTTGTTCCAAAAGGATTTTGATCAACAACCAATGCGGGGCGCCAATTTTTTAAATTAAATAAAATTACGGCGACACAAGAAACCAAAATCCATAATGTTATTTTTTTATGTGAAATAGGGCCGCGGCTTGTTTTCATGTGATATAAAATTATCCTTCAGGAAGACAAATCAGAAGGGGACAAATCAGAAGGGGTCATGTGTGAACTATTGACAAATAGGCAGTAAAGTTAGAGCTCAGGCTTTTATTTGGCTTTCATCAATTCCCAATCCGGTTGCCGGTCGCGTCGTAGCCAGTGTTGGTCGCGTTGCGGCGGCCTTGGAACAGCTTGTAGCCGGGGCGGTTTTGCCAGCTCGACGGGCCGGCGAGGATCTTGCCGTGGGCTAGCACGGACTCGCGGACGAGCTTTTCGCGGGCGTTGTAGCTCTCGTCGCCATCGCGGTCGCCCGCCTGCCAGCCGAAATCGTTGCTCGCGACCATGACGATATCAATGCCCTCAACCTCGTCGAGAATCGTGTCAATCATCCCGACGCCCGCCGGGTTCTCGATTTGAAGCATGATTAGGATGTTGTTGTTGGCGTTGGACTGGTAGCTGGGCCACAGGCTGCCCGCTTGCCCACCGCCCGAGCTGCGATGGCCCCAAGGCTTGGCGTTGGGGTTGTTGCGGTCACCAATCGGCCATTTGGCGAACATCACGGCGTTGCGCGCCTCCTCGACGGTGGACACCATGGGCACGATGATGCCCAGCGCGCCGGCATCGGTCGCCTTCTGAATGTCGCCGGGATTCGCCCACGGCACGCGGACAAAGGGGATGCAGCCGGCCTGCGCGATCACCCGGATCAAATCCTCGGACTCCCGCCACGTCAGCCGGGAGTGCTGCATCTCGATCCAGATGAAATCCTGCCCCTCGCAGGCCTTCTTTGCGGCCTCGAGGTCGGGCTGCATGATGGTGTTGCTGAAGATTTGTTTTCCCTCCTTCAGCTTGGTGATGACGGTGTTGAAGGTCACCGAACCGGCCTTGACTGCGGCCCCGCCGCCGCGCGGGCCGCGGCCACGTCCGGGCGGGGGAGCGTCGGCCGGGGCGGCCGGGGCGGGGGCGGCCGGCTGAGCGGCGACGACCGAGGCCAGCGCGGCGAAGCCGGCGGTGGCGGCGAGGAAGTCGCGCCGGTTGAGGGAGCCGGAAGCGGGGGCGGAGACGGGGTCGTTGGCGGGATTGGTGGCGGAGTCGGTGGTGTTCATGGAGGGGAGGATGCGGGCTGGAATTTCGGGAAATGGCTCAATGGGCGGGAACCGGCAGGGGCGCGGCGGGAATGATACCGGGGAAAAGGTAGGCCTGGGCCATCACGAGGAAGCCAACGAGGACCGCGAGCGCGATGCTGTGCCAGAAGACGGCGCGCAGCACCGTGCCGGCGTCGGGGCTGTCCTCGCGGCCACCGGTGGCGACGGCGGCGACCACGATGCTCTGCGCGTCAATCATCTTGCCCATCACGCCGCCGGAGCTGTTGGCGGCGCACATGAGCAGCGGTGAAAACCCGAGCTGCCCGGCGGTCACCTTCTGCAGGTTGCCGAAGAGGACGTTCGACGCGGTGTCGCTGCCCGTGAGGGCGACACCGAGCCAGCCGATGATCGGCGAGAAGAACGGGAACAGCCCGCCGGTCCCCGCCATGGCGAGGCCCATGGCGGTGTCGGTGCCGGCGTATTTGGTGAGGTAGCCGAGCGCCATCATGGTCGAGATCGTGAGCAGCGAGACCCGCACCCGCAGCAGGGTCTGCCCGTAAATGCGGAGCGCGCGGCGGAAGCCCACGCCGAGGCACAGCGCCGAGGCGATGCCGGCGAGCAGCAGCGGGGTGCCGGTGGCCGAGAGGAGGTTGAGGGTGAAGATCGCCTCATCCGGCTTCGCAGGCTTTTCCGGCGTCGGCACGGGCGCGACCGGGGGCATCTTTTGCACGCCAAGATGGAGGGCCGGGACCGGAATTTTCGGCGCATACCACTCGTTGAGCTGGTTTTTCACGGGCTTGATGCCCCAGATGAAGACGAAGCCGGTGAGAAAAATCCACGGGAGCCACGCCTTCCACGCGGGGCCGGTCGCGGCGGTCGCAGCGGTCGCGGCGGCGGCGGCCGGGGTGGCGGAAGTCTCGTTGACCATCTCCTCCTTCGGCTTCCAAAAACGCATCAGCACGAGCAGCGCGAGCATGGACACGGCGGCGCTCACGATGTCCACGAGCCACGGGCCGTGAAAAGTGCTCATCAGAAACTGCATGGCCGCAAACGTCCCCCCCGCCGTCAGGCAGGCCGGCCAGATGCCGACCATGCCGCGCCAGCCGACCTGCGCGGCGACCAGCCAGAACGGGACGATGATGGAGAAAATGGTGAGATGAAAGCCGACGTTCGCGCTTAGCCCGCGCAGGTCGAGGCCGGTCACGTCAGCAAGCGTGATGAGTGGGATACCGAGCGAGCCGAACGCGACCGGCGCGGTGTTGCCGATGAGCGCGAGCTTCGCGGCCTCCAGCGGCTTGAAGCCCAGCCCGATCATCAGCGCGCCGGAAATCGCCACGGGCGCACCGAAACCCGCCGCACCCTCGATGAACGCGCCGAACGAAAACGCGAGCAGCAGCGCTTGGATGCGCCGGTCGCGCGAGATGCCTGCGACCTGCCGTTGCAGGACGACAAACTGGCCGGTCTCGACGGAAAGCTGGTAGATGAAGATCGCGTTGATGATCAGCCAGCCGATCGGCAGCAGGCCGAACGCCGCACCATAGCCGGCAGCGGCCACGGCAAGCTTGGCCGGCATGCCAAAGACGAGCACCGCGATCGCGCCGGCCACCAACAGAGCGAACAGCGCAGCGAGGTGCGCGCGCACGTGCCAGAACGCGAGCAACGCGAGCAGCACGACGATCGGGATCGCCGCGATGAGAGCAGAGCCCCCGCTGCCGCCGACGGGGGAGTAATTTTGTGACCAGGGCATGGCGGAATCAGGGGAGCGCCAGCGCGATCAGCTCGGCGGGGACGCCGCGCGCGCCGGTGGCGACGACGATGTATTGGCGGTCGTTCATCATGTAGGTCATGGGCGAGCCGGTCTCGTTGGCGGGCAGCTCCATCTCGAAGATCGTCGCGCCAGTTTTCTTGTCGAGCGCGCGGAATTTTTTCCCACCGCCGCCGGGGCCGGAGTTGAACAGGCCGGCGCCGTCGGACGTGAAGAGCAGCGTTTTCGTCACCAGAATCGAGGTGCGCTCAGGGCGGCCGACCTTCGAGAGGTCAATACCCTTGAGCGCCGGGTTGTTCTTCACGGCGTCGGGCGCGTCGCCGTTGTGAACCATCCAGGCGTGGTCGCCAGTGTTCATGTCAATCGCCGTGATGCGGCCCCACGGGCCCTTGATGAGCGGCAGGCCCTGCGGCCCGATGCTTCCGCGCCCAACAGGAGCGCCCTCCCCGCCGCCGAAGCTGATGACGCCGCCGCCTGGCGCGGCACCGCCACGGGGGGCGGCCGGACCACGGCCCCCGGCGCCGCGGGCGCCGCGCGCCCCGCCTCCGCCGCCGACGTAGTCCATGTCGGAGCGATTGGGTGCCGGCTGGCTCAGGATCAGGCCGTCGGTGTTGGTGAGCGAGGAGACATAGAAATAGCCGGTCTCAGGATCAAGGGACGCGCCAGGCCAGTTCGCGCCGCCGGTGTGGTGCGGCAAGAAAAGCTGGCCGATCTTGTCGCCGAGTTCCTCGCGTGTCATCGGCGGCAGGAAGAGCGGGCCGTAGGCGTATTGCTCGAGAATTTTCTCCGCCTCGGCGCGCAGCTCCGGGGTGAAATCAATGAGGTCGTCCTTGGTGATGCCCTGCCGGTCGAAAGGCTTGGGTTTCGTCGGAAACGGCTGCGTGGGCGAGGTGCGCTCGCCGGGCACTTTCGACTGGAGCACGGGCGTTTCCACAATCGGCCAGACGGGTTTGCCCGTCACGCGGTCAAAAACGTAGGTGAACGCGTTCTTCATCGGGAGCGCGACGGCCTTGATTTTTTTCCCGTCAACCGTGACGTCCATGAGCAGCGGCGGCGACGACGGCTCGTAATCCCAGATGTCGTGGTGGATCACCTGATAGTGCCAGACTTTGTTGCCGGTCTTGGCGTCGAGGCAGACAAGGCAGTCGGCGAACAGGTTGTCGCCAAGACGGTGGCCACCGTAGAAATCGCCGGTTGGAGCCTCGACGGGGATGTAAACGTAGCCGAGTTCCTCGTCGCCGGCGAGCGGCGCCCATGCGCCGGCGTTGCCCGTGTATTTCCAAGAGTCGTTCTCCCAGGTCTCGACGCCCGGCTCGCCGGCTTTCGGGACAGTCCTGAAAGTCCAAAGCTTTTTGCCGGTGCGCACATCGAAACCCCGGATGTAGCCGGGCACGTTTTCCTTCGAGGCGGGCGCGGTGCCGGCGAGCAGGGCCGCGCCGGTCACGATCACGTCGCGAATCACGATGGCCGGCGAGCTGGAGCCAATCTGGCCGGGCTTCACGACATCACGGTCGAGCCCCTCCGTCAGATCAACGATGCCGTCCCTGCCGAAACCAGGGATCGGGTGACCGTTCTTGGCGTTGAGCACGACGAGCTGAAAGCCCGGCGTGATGAGGATCACGCGACTGTCACCCTTGCCGTCGGACCAGTAAGCGAGACCGCGGTTCTGCGCGCGCACTGCACGGTCGCCGCGCTCGCCTTCGTCGAGGCGATACATCCACAGCGTCTCACCGGTCGCGGCGTCCACGGCCACGACATCTCGCCGGGTGCCGGCGGTGAAGTAGAGGACGCCGCCGACCATCAAGGGCGTAACCTCCCAGTTGTAGTCGGCCCGGGGCCCGAAATTCTCCGTCTTCCAGCGCCACGCAATCGCGAGGTCCTTCACGTTGGCGGCGTTGATCTGGTCGAGCGGCGCATATTTGGTGTTGCCGGCATCGCCGCCGTAGTAGCGCCATTCGCCGTTTTGGGCGCCCTGCTGGGCCGGCGCGCCGCCCGCAAGCGCGAGCAGCAGAAACGTGAGGAGGGGGAGACGGGCGAGGCGGGGTTTCATTTTTTGTCGTTGATGAGGATTTGGTTCGTCACTTCCAAGTCAGTCGCGAGATCCGCGCTGCCCGCCGGAAAGCTATTGGCGCTGAGCAGAAAGGCGGTGACATCGGCGCACTGCTGGCGGCTCAGCTTGCCGGGGCCGTCCGAGGGCATTTCCTTGCGTGTGTATTCGACGAGGGCTCCGACCGACTTGGCCGTCCAGTTTTTCAGAAACTCCTTGCCGACCAGCGGTGTCGCCTCCTCGCCGCCGAGCAGGTTGTCGCCGTGGCAGCGGGCGCAGAGAGAATTGTAGGCCTTCTGCCCGCGGCCGAGCTGCTCCTTGGAATAGACGCCCTCCCAGACCGAGCGCGTGACGGCGAGCTTGGTGGCCGGTGGCGCATCGGCCGCCGGAGCCGAGGCCAGCGCGGCGGGCGCGGAACCTTCCGCCCCCAGCCGCGCGAGCCCAAGAAAAAGAACCGGCACGAGGCAGGCCAAACCGCCGGCCGCCATCAGCCATCTCGACGCCACGCGTTTCATCGGCGAAACGAGGAATCGTTCAGCTGGAATGGTCGCGGGAGATCTTGCCATCTGGTTGGAGATGGGGGGAGGTGTTTTCACGGGGCGGTGCCGTCGAGAAGAATGCCGGCGACGCACGATGGTCAAGCCACTTTGTCGAGTTCGGGGCGGAGAACGGGCGGACGGCACTTTCAAGCGCAACCGCCAGATTTTCCGCGCCTCCCACGGCTCTGTCGGGCCGGTAATTTCCGGGGAACTTTCTTGAAGTCTGACCTCGGCGGGGGCGAGAGCGCCGCTTTGCTCCAAGCTTGCTCTCCCCGCCGCGCGCGCCTGACTCGGCCGCACCATGCCCACTCCTCGCGCCGACGGCCGCCGTCCCGACCAGCTCCGCCCCATCAGCTTCGAAGCCGGCATCGCGCCGCACGCCACCGGCTCCGTGCTCGTCGCCTTCGGCGCGACGCGCGTCATCTGCGCCGCCACCATCGAGAACAACGTCCCACTCTGGATGAAGCAGCAGAAGGTCCCCGGCGGCTGGCTCACCGCCGAATACTCCATGCTCCCCTACTCCACTCACGAGCGTAAATCGCGCGAGGTCAACAAGGGCAAGCAGGAGGGGCGCACCGTCGAGATCCAGCGCCTCATCGGCCGCTCGCTCCGCGCCGTCATTGACCTCCGCAAGCTCGGCCATAACACCCTTTGGATTGACTGCGACGTGCTCCAGGCCGACGGCGGCACACGCACCGCGAGCATCACCGGCGCGTTTCTCGCCGCGCGCCTCGCGGTGCAAAAGCTGCTCGACGCGAAAAAAATCGCCGAGAACCCGTTCGCCGACTCCGTCGCCGCGGTGAGTGCCGGTCTCGTCGCCGGCCAGCCGTTGCTCGACCTGAACTATCTCGAGGACAAGGACGCCGAAGTGGACGCGAACATCGTGCTCACCGGCCAGGGCCGTTTCGTCGAGGTGCAGAGCAGCGGCGAGGAGGCGACGTTCACGCCCGAGCAGCTCGCCGCGCTGCTCGCCCTCGCACAATCCGGCCTCAAGGAGCTCGCCTCCCTCCAGACCGCGTTTCTCGCCAAGCAGCTTTTGAAAATGTAGGCGGGGCCGCTTGCCGGTGGGCCGCTCTAACGTAGCATGGGCATCCTGCCCATGATCCGAGTATAACCCGCAGGCAGGATGCCCGCGCCACGCCCTGCCACGGCCCCCTTGAGCGTTGGAAGTTGAATGTTCCATCTTGAACGCTGAAGGTTGGTTTCTTCTCCCCGTGCCGCATCCCGAGCAACATTTCCGCTGGGTCTTCCAGCTCCGTGCGCCGCCCTCCGCGCTCTGGCCGCTCGTCTCTAACACCGACCGCTTCAACCGCGACTGTGGCTACCCGGCCGTCACCATCGTGCCCGCCCCGCCGGGGGCAGACCAAAAAGTCACCAACACCCGCCGTCTCCGCGCCAGCGTCGCGGGCTTCGTCATTGAGTGGGACGAGCTCGCCTTCGAGTGGCTCGCGCCTACCCGCTACGGCGTCGAGCGCACCTATCACAGCGGCCCGGTCGCAAAGATGCTCATGTTCTGCGAGCTCGCCCCGCGAGCCGACGGCGGCACCACGCTGACTTACGACATGAGACTCACGCCGTCGTCGCTGTTCGGCCGGCTCGCGCTCCCATTTTCCATCGGCAACAAGGCTCGCGCGACGACTGAGCGCGTTTTCCAACAATACGACGCGTTCGCACTCGCCGGCCTGCGCGCCTCACAGCTCGCGCAAAAGCCCCGGCTCGCCGCCGGCGCGCCCGTGCGCCTCGCCACCGCCGGCCTCGCCCTCGTCGGCACCGCCGCCCAACCCGGGCCACTCGTGGAGAAGCTAGCCAATCACCTCGCCACCGCCGACGACCTCGCGCTCGCACGTATCCGCCCCTACGCGCTCGCCGACGATTGGCGTGCGCCGCGCCGCGACACGCTCCACCTCTTTCTCCACGCCACGCGCGCCGGCCTGCTCGACTTCCGCTGGGACGTGATCTGCCCGCACTGTCGCGGCGCACCGCAGCCCAAGGACTCGCTCTCCGGCGTCACGTCTGTCTCGCACTGCGCGTCGTGCGACGTGGATTTCACCACCAATTTCGACCAGTCCGTCGAGCTCACCTTCACCCCCAACGCCGCCGTGCGCGCCGTCCCGCGCGTGGACTACTGCGTCGGCGGCCCGCAGGTCACGCCGCACATAGTCGCGCAGCAGGCGCTCGCGTCCGGCGAACGGCGCGCGCTGCCCCTCGCGCTCGCGCCCGGCCGCTACCGCGCGCGCGCCGCTGGCGTGGCCGCGCAACACGCCTTCCGCGTCGCGCCCGGCGCCGCCCGCGCGCTGCGGCTCGACCTTGGCGTGCCGTCGGTGGCTGGCATGCCTACCCTGAGCCTATCGAACGGGTCCGGGCCGCCTGCGGTGAGCTTGTCGAATCCGCCTTTCGGCGAGCCGGCCGTCGCGCCCGACGGCGAGCTCACGCTGCTCAACGCCACCGAGATCGCGCGCCTCGCCGTCGTCGAGCATATCGCTTGGAGCGACCAATCCACGACCGCCGCCGAGGTCACATCGCTCCAGCTTTTCCGCGATCTGTTCTCGCGCGAGGTGCTGAGGCCCGGCGAGCAGATCAGCGTCGGCACCATGACGGTTGTCTTCACCGATCTGAAAAATTCCACCCAGCTCTACCGCGACATCGGCGACGCGCCCGCTTTCGGCCGCGTGCTCACGCATTTCGAGATCCTGAAGGCCGCCGTCGCTGCCGAGGGCGGCTGCATCGTGAAGACAATGGGCGACGCCATCATGGCCGTCTTCCCGCGGCCCGTCGCCGCGTTGCGCGCGATACAGCACGCCCAGCGCTGGCTGGCCCGCCCGGCAGAAATGGCGCTGCCGGCCGGCGTGACCGTGCCGCCCTCGTCGCTGAAGCCGCTCGCGCTCAAAGCCGGCATTCACTGCGGCCCGTGCCTCGCCATCAACCAAAACGACCGCCTCGATTATTTCGGCTCGACGGTCAACCTCACCGCCCGGCTCTGCGGTCTCTGCACCGGCACTGACTTGATTTTGTCCGCTGCCGCGCGTGCCGACGCCGAGGTCGCCGCGCACCTCGCGGAGCAGGCCGGGGCAATCCGCGTGGCCGAGGAGACCGCGCGGCTGAAGGGCTTTGGCGAGGAGTCGTTCACCGTGACGCGCGTGGCGGCGCGGTGAGAGTCGGATAATGCCCAAGTTTTTCCGCAGTTGCCACTTGCCGCCCTCCGCGCCGGGCGCTTGAGTGCATGGCATGCCCCCGCCCCGCCCAGCCGCCCTAGCCAACGGAGGATGAAAACTCCGGCACAAAATATCGTGATTGTGTCGCTCACGCTGCTGCTGCTCGCGCTGGCGACCTGGCTGGACGTGGTGACCGGATCGGAGATCAACGTGCAGCCGCTCTTCGTCCTACCGCTCATCGTCGGCGCGTGGTTTGTCGGCCTGCGCTGGGGCCTTTGGCTCAGCGTCATCACCATGCTCGTCCGACGCGGTGTGGACCATTGGTGGGAGCAGCACTTTTATTCAAAAAAATGGATTTTCTGGGAGGTGGGGCTGGCGAACCTCGCGCTCTACGTCCTCATCGTCTTCAGTTTTCACACCTGCAAACGCGGCCGCCGCGCCGACCGCGAGCGAATCGAGCGGCTGGAGTCGGCGCTGCGCGTCTGCCCCTCGTGCAACCGCGTGCCGCCCGCCACCCTGCCGGCGCAAAACCTGGACGAGCTGCTGCGCGCGCAAGACTCCATCCCGCCGGAAAGACGGCTGTGCCCCGAGTGCGCCGGCGCACGGCAAGAGCGGGAACCGTCCATCTGAGCGGGCTGGTGCGGTTAGCCGACGGCTTTCGACTCCGAGCCAAACGTCCCGCGCTCCGCTGCGTGGACGAAACCCTCGGTCACGGCCTTGAGATCCTCCCAGCGGCGGCGGATTTTTTTCGCCTCTTCGTCCGTGATCACATTGTCCGCCGACGAGGTGGCGATGGTGGCGAGCATGTCGGCGAACTCCTTCACGATATCGTTGGTGATCGGGATGAGCGGCTGCGTGCGAGTAAACTCCGCCGGGTTGCGGATGAAAAATCCGCCCGCCTGCTCGCACACCCACTGGGCGACGCGGGCATCGCGCGTGACACGCACCAACTCGCCCGTGCGATCGAGCGGGCTGCCCGTGCCGCTACCGCCGGTGACGTCGGGCGGCTCGGCCCACTTGTAGACGAGCGAAAGCGACACGCCCAGCTCGGCGGCGATGTGCTTCGCGCTCGTGCGTTTCAGCACGTCCCTGATCACTTCATGCGCGTCCATGGTGCGGGCAGTGTGCGGGTCGGCGCAGGCGTTGGCAAGCGCCGGTGCGGGTGGGCAAACGCAAACGGGCGGCAGCGCGGCATGGGCCTGCGGTCAGGCTTATTTTTTTCGTGCGTTGCCCGGCCCCTTTGTGGCTCACTCTACGCCCGCGATGAACATCCACGAATACCAAGCCAAGGCCCTCTTTGAGAAATTCGGCGTGCCCGTGCCAAAGGGCGCCGCCGCCAAATCCGCTGCCGAGATGGACGCCGCGCTCGCCGCCCTCCCCGAGGGCGCGACCATGGTGAAATCCCAGATCCACGCGGGCGGGCGTGGCAAGGGCACGTTCACCGACGGCTTCAAGGGCGGCGTGAAATTTTGCAAGACCAAGGCCGACGCCAAGGAGATCGCCGGCAAGATGCTCAACAACACGCTCGTCACCATCCAGACCGGCCCCGCCGGCCGCAAGGTGCAGACGATCTACTTCACCGTCGCGAGCGACATTAAGAAGGAATACTACCTCGCCATCCTCCTCGACCGCGCCACGTCGCGGCCCGTCATCGTCGCCTCCACCGAGGGTGGCGTCGAAATCGAGAAGGTCGCCCACGACACCCCAGAGAAGATTCACAAGGTCGTCATTGATCCCGCCTACGGCCTCGCCGACTTCCAGGTGCGCGACCTCATCTTCAGGCTCGGCTTCACCGGCGCCGAGGCGAAGAACGCCGCCAAGCTCATCCGCAACCTCTACACCTGCTACTGGGAAACGGACGCCGCGATGATCGAGGTCAACCCCCTCATCACCACGCCCGCCGGTGACGTGCTCGCGCTCGACGGCAAAGTCTCCTTAGACGACAACGCCCTCTTCCGCCACCCCGAGATCGTCGCCCTCCGCGACCTCAACGAGGAGGACCCGAAGGAGATCGAGGCCTCAAAGTTCGGCCTCTCCTACATCGCGCTCGACGGCAACATCGCTTGCCTCGTCAACGGCGCCGGCCTCGCGATGTCCACCATGGACATCATCCAGCACTTCGGCGGCACCCCCGCCAACTTCCTCGATGTCGGCGGTGGCGCTTCGAAGGACCAGGTTGTCGCGGCCTTCAAGATCATCCTCGGAGATAAAAACGTGAAGGGCATCCTCGTGAACATTTTCGGCGGCATCATGGACTGCAACGTCATCGCCACCGGCATCGTCGAGGCGGTGAAGGAGGTCGGTCTCAAGCTCCCGCTCGTCGTCCGCCTCGAGGGCAACAACGTCGCCGCCGGCAAGGCCACCCTCGCCAATTCGGGCCTCACCCTCGTCTCCGGCGACAGCATGGCCGACGCCGCTCAGAAAATCGTGAAGCTCGTGGCGTGAGCCACGAGCAGTAGCGCGTAGTGACTAGCGAGTAACGAGCAGACCAAACCATCCCCCGCTCTTTCCTCCGACCTATTCGCTACCAGCTCCTCACTACTTTTTCCCGCCATGAGCATCCAAATCAAGGATATCGCCTTCTCCTGCTATTCGGTGACGGATTTCGCTCGTGCCCGCGCCTTTTACGAAGGCGTGCTCGGGCTCAAGTCGTCCATGCTTTACGGCGAACCCGGCGGCATGCAGTGGGGCGAATACGACATCGGCGCCGGCACGCTCAGCATCGGCTGCGCACCCCAATTCAAACCTAGCCCCGACGGCTGCACCGTCGCCTTGGAAGTCACCGATTTCGACGCGGCCGTGGCGCACTTGCGCCAGCATCAGGTGAAATTCCGTTTCGAGCCATTCGAAAGCCCCGTCTGCCGCATGGTCGGCATCTTCGATCCCGACGGCAACAGCCTCATGATTCATCAACGCAAAGCCTGAATCGCTCTCAGCCCTTTTCCTCCTCCGCACCCTTTACCACATGTCCATTCTCATCACTCCGCAGACCAAGATCCTCGTCCAAGGTATCACCGGTGACTTCGGCGGTCGCCACGCCAAGCTCTCGCTCGACTACGGCACGCAGGTCGTCGCCGGCGTCACGCCCGGCAAGGGCGGCCAGTTCTTCGAGCATGGCGCGCACAAGGTGCCGATCTTCAACTCCGTCGCCGAGGCCAAGGCTGCGACCGGCGCGACCGTCGCCGTCGTCTATGTGCCGCCGCCGTTCGCGGGTGACGCCATCCTCGAGGGCGTTGACGCCGGCCTCGACCTCGTCGTCGCCATCACCGAGGGGATTCCGATCAAGGACATGATCCGCGTGAAACGCGCCATCGCCGGCAAGAAAACCCGCCTCATCGGGCCCAACTGCCCCGGCCTCGTCACCCCTGGCACCGGCGAAGGCTCCAAGGGCGGCTGCCGCATCGGCATCGCCCCCGGCTACATTCACAAGAAGGGCCACGTCGGCGTTGTCTCCCGCTCCGGCACCCTCACCTACGAAGCCGTCTTCCAGCTCACGACCAAAGGCATCGGCCAGTCCACCGCCGTCGGTATCGGCGGCGATCCGGTCAACGGCACGAGCCACCTCGACGTCATCAAGCTCTTCAACGAGGATCCCGACACGCACGGCATCATCCTCATCGGCGAAATCGGCGGCAACGCCGAGGTTGAGGCCGCGCGCTGGATCAAGGCGAAC
>CAIPZZ010000196.1 GCA_903869665.1 uncultured Opitutia bacterium
CGCGGCGGAGGCTTTTGCACACGGCGGCGAGGTTGGCGCGGAGACAGGCGGCGGCCTTGGCGTTTTGCTCGACCCACTCGCCGCCCGCCGCGCCGCGGCTGAGCGCCTCCAAACCGTAAGCGCCGCTGCCGGCGAAGAGGTCGGCGAAGCGCACGCCCGGCACGAGCGCGGCGAGGCTGGAGAATACGGCCTGCCGCAGCCCGTCGGTCGCGGGCCGGACCACATCGCCCTTCGGCACTTGGAGCGGGACTCCCCGCGCGGCTCCTCCGCTAATTCGCATGGTGCGAGACAAAATTACACCGCGCGTTTGGCAAACGGGAAACGCGGGCGGATATAAAACCACGCTGTCGCACTGAACACTATCAGGGGACAATAATTCCGGTCACAAGCTAGGCATAGCCCACATCGACCAGGTGAACTGATGCCCCGCTAGTTGTCTTTCGGCGAAAAAAAGCGGCTTGTAGGTCCAATAAATTGGGGTCTTTTCTCCGAGGGTGTTGGAGCAAACATAAGTAGGAACGACAACGGTAGTGCCAAACGACTTGCAGTTCAACCGGATGACAGCGTAACCGGCAAGATAGAGAGCCAACAGGATGTAAACGGTAGTGGAGGCGGAGATAGTTGGCTTGGAACCATTCATGAGGCTTGGGGGTATGAGTGATTTGGTTATTTCAGAATTGGGTGGCGCCTCACTTCTTCACCGCCGACTCGCGGTATTGCAGGTAGCCGTTGCGGACGGCGAGGTAGGGGTCCAGGGCGGACTTTAGGAAGTCGTCGTAGGTTTTCAGGAAGTCAGGGCTGCTCTGGACCACATCGAGCGTCTGGATGCCGGTGCGCCACCACCAGTGGTAGCCGTCGATGCGCTCAAAGGCGGTCCAGTTCGTGGGGATGAGATAGACGTCGCCCGCGAAGCCGACGGTGTCGCGCACGTCGTTGGGGCCGATGACGGGGAGCACGAGGAACGGGCCGGGACCGATGCCCCACGCGGCGAACGCGGTGCCGAGGCCGGCGGGCGGCACGTCCTTGAGCGCGGGGACGGAGTCGGAGGCGCGGACGAGGCCGGCGAAGCCGGCGGTGGTGTTGACGAGAAACTTGCCCGTCTCCTGCACGGCGCGCTTGGGGCGGCCGGCGAGCACATCACCGACGAGGCGGATGGGAAAGCGGAGGTTGTCGAAAAAGTTGGTCAGGCCGCGCTGGACCGGCGGCGGCGTGGCGCGCTGGTAGCCGTGCGCGACGGGGCGCAGCACGAGGGAGTAGAGGCCGTCGTTGAACTTGAAGACGGCGCGGTTGAGCGGCTCCAGCGGATCGGAGACGGGTTTGACGGCGAACTCGTCGGGCTCGTCGGCCTGCCCTGAGCTTGTCGAAGGGGCGGGTGACTTGGCGGCGTCCGCGGCAAACGTCGCGGGTGCAGCGGCGAGGAGTAGGGTAACAAAGGAGAACGCGACGAGGGCGTCGCGGCTCCAGAAAGCCGTGCGGCGGGAAAGCGGTTTCATTTTTTGGCGGCGGCGTAGTCGGCGATGTTTTTCTCGATGGCGGTGATGATGGCGGCGGCGCCGCCTTTGTCGAATAGCGGGGTGAACTGCGCGCGGTAGTTGGCGACCATGCTCACACCTTCGACGTTCACGTCGTAGATGCGCCAGCCTTCGGGCTGCTGGCGGACGCGGTAGGAGACGGAGTAGGTCTTGCCGGCGTAGGCGATGGAGGTGGGTAGCTCGCGGCGGGCGGCGTCAATCTCCACGGGCTTGGCGTAGGTGACGGCGGGGCGCGCGCCGGGCTCGAACTTGTCGGAGTAGGTGCGGATGACGAGCTCGGTGAAGAGCGTGATGATACGTTTCTGGTCGTCGGGCTTGGTCTGATTCCAGCCGGGGCCGACGGCGCTGCGGGTGAGCAGCTCGAAGCTGAAATATTTTTCGAGCACGGGGCGCACGCGCTCGGCCAGCGGCGCGGGGGCGGGCGCGGCGGGGTCGGCGGGCTTTTCCGGGTAGGCGACGGCGAGCACCTCATCCACGGCGCCACGGAGCATGGCCTGCGGGTCGGCCGCGGCGGCCGACGGCGGTGTCGCTGGGGCGGCTGCGAATATGGGAACGGTTGGCGAGGCGAGCGCGAGGAGCAGAGCAAGCGCGGCAGTCCCGCTTCTCCCGAAGCGGGCTACGGGGCGAGCGGCGATGGGCGGGCGCGTTTTCATTTTTTGTCAGGGGGAGGGGCTTGCACGGAACCGAAGGCGAAACGGCTGATGAGGGAAGCGATGTCCACGTCGGACTCGGTCTCAATGATTTTTCCGCCGGGGGCGATCATGTCGGGAGCGCCGCCGGGCGCGATGGCGATGTATTTGTCGCCGATGAGGCCGGCGGTCTTGACTGAGGCGATCGAATCGTCGGGCAGTAGCACGCTTTTTTCCACCAAGAGGCTCACGACGGCGCGGAAGTTTTTGGGATTGAGGGTGATCTTGTCCACGCGGCCGACGGGGACGCCGGCGACGAGGACGTTGCTGCCGGGGTTGAGGCTGCCGACGTTGGCGAACTCGGCGGTGACGGTGTAGCTTTCGGCGCCGACGAGCGCGCCGGAACCGGTCCGCAGGGCAAGCCACGCGATGGCGGTGATGCCGACGGCGACAAAGACGCCGACGGCGAGTTCAATGCGGGTTTGTTGTTTCATGGTGAGTCTTCCGAGACGATGGCTTCGCCGCGGCGCACGGCGGCGATGGTGTCGCGCAGCGCGGCGGCGCTGTCGCGGAAAGAGCGCACAGCCGAGTCGTCCGACTGCGCAAACTCGGCGGGCGTTCCCTGGAAACGCATCCGGCCGCTGTCGAGCAGCGCGATGCGGTCACTGACGGCGAGCGCTTCGGGCACGTCGTGCGTGACGAGCACGGCGGTGAAGTTGAGCTGTCGCTGGTATTTGGCGATCATCTCGAAGACGGAGTTGCGCCGCAACGGGTCGAGGCCGGCGGTGGGCTCGTCGAAGAGCACCAGCTCGGGGCGAGTGACGATGGCGCGGGCGAGCGCGAGGCGTTTCTGCATGCCGCCGGAGAGCTCGCCGGGATGCGCATCGCGGAAGCGCTCAAGCTCCAGCTGGCGCAGTGCCTCGAGGCAGCGCTCGCGGATCTCGGCGTTGGGCACCTGCGTGGTGGACTCGAGCGGGAGGGCGACGTTCTCCAGCACGGTGAGCGAGTCGAAAAGGGCGTTGCTCTGGAACAGATAG
>CAIPZZ010000197.1 GCA_903869665.1 uncultured Opitutia bacterium
CGAGTGGGACGAGTTCAAGGCGCTCGACTACGAGAAGATTTTCGCCTCAATGCAAAAGCCCGCGTTCGCCTTCGACGGCCGTAACATCCTCGATCTGGCCAAGCTCCGGGCCCTCGGCTTCCGCGCCTTCGGCGTCGGCAAGTGAGCGCGGCCGGAATTTTTAACGCAAAGACGTGAAGATACGAAACCGCCAAGGTTCTGTCCGAGTATTTGCCCCATGTCCCATTCCTCAGCGCATCCAACTTTGCGCCTCTGCCACTTTACGCCTTTGCGTTAAAACTCCGCTTCCGCCGCCTTGACCTTTCCCTCTCCGCCCCGAAACTCCCGTTCTCTCAACTCCCCATGAAATCCCTCCGCTCCCTCCCCCTCCTCGCCTCGCTCGCGGCCCTGCCGCTCCTCGGTGCCGCGCAACCTGCCGCCGCCCCGGCCGCCCCGGCCGCTCCGGCTCCCGCCGCTGCTGCTGCCGACAGCAATGTCGCCCCTGCCGTCACCCCGACCGAGTTCACCGCCTCCAACATCGGCATGGGCCCCACCATCGCGGCCGACGCCACCGTGACCAAAGTCCAGGGCGGATTCCGCTTCACCGAGGGTAACGCCACCGACGCCAAGACCGGCGACGTCTACTTCGTGGATCAGGACAACAACCGCATCCATAAATGGAGCGCCGCCGACAACAAGGTCTCCCTCTTCCTCGAGCCCACCAATTACTCGAACGGCATGTATTTCGACGGCAAGGGCAACCTTATCGCCTGCGCCGACCAGAAAAACGAGCTCTGGTCTATTGCTCCCGATGGCACGCACACCGTGCTCATCTCCTCCGCCGGCTACGAGGGCAAGCCCCTCGACGGCCCCAACGATGTGTGGGTGCGCCCCGACGGCGGCCTATACATCACCGACCCCATCTATAACCGTTCGTGGTGGGATCGCGCTGTCGCCCGGCCCTCGCAGACCATCCGCTCCGTCTATTACCTCGGGCCTGACCGCAAGGAGCTCAAGCGCGTCGCCGCCGACTTCCAGATGCCCAACGGCATCATCGGCACTCCCGACGGCAAGACCCTCTACGTTGCAGACATGAACGCCCGCAAAACCTACGGCTTCGACATCCAGCCCGACGGCTCGCTCACCAACCGCCGCCTCGTCGCCAACTACGGCTCCGATGGCATGACGCTCGACAACCAGGGCAACCTCTATTTCTCAACCGGTCTCGGCGGTGGCTTCGGCGGCGGTCGTGGCGGTCGCGGCGGCGCGGGCGCTGCCCCCGGTGGTCGCGGTGGCGCTCCTGGCGCGGGCGGCCCCGGCGGTGCTGGTGCTCCCGGTGGCTTCCCGGGCGGCCAACCCCCGGCCGGCTTTGGGCCCGGTGCTCAGCCTCCTGCTGGTGCGGCTCCTGCCGGCGGCCCCGGCGCGGCGGCCCCGGGTGGGGCGGCGGTCGCAGGCGTGCCCGGTGCGGGCGGTCCGCCTGCCGGTTTTGCAGGCGCGGTGCCACCGGCCGGCGGCGCTCCCGGCGCGGGCGGCCCCCCGGCGGGCTTTGCTGGCGGTCGCGGCGGCGGTCGTGGCCCTGCCACCCCCGGCAGCCAGGGTGTAGCCATCGTGGACACCAAAACGGGCAAACTCGTCGGCTTCATCCCCGTCCCGGAGCAGCCCGCCAACATGGCCTTCGGCGGCAAGAACCACGACATTCTCGTCATGTCCGCCCGCACCAGCCTCTACACCATCCCCACCAAGGTGAAGGGCGCCAACCCGGCGAAGTGAGCGGGCGAAAAAAACTGCTCCACTTCCACGCAAAAGCCGGGCCGCTATGGCCCGGCTTTTTCATACCTTCGTGGAGAAGAGCTCGGCGTCGAGCGTGCCCTCGGCGACGCGGGTCACGGGGCCGGTCATACGGATGGAAAAGTTGTCCCCGATCATGATGCCGATCTGGCCGCCGGGCATGTGGACGGTCACGTCGCGATCCACGAGGCCGAGCTTATGCGCCACGGCCGCGCTCGCGCTGCTGCTGCTGCCGGAGGCGAGCGTGTAGCCCGCGCCGCGCTCCCAGATCTCGATGCGAATGTTGGCCCGGTCGAGGATTTGGAGGAACTGCACATTGGTCTTGCGCGGGAAATTCGGGTGCGTCTCCAGGTGCGGGCCGTAACGGTGCGCCAGCTCGGCGGACACCTCCGGCAGCGGGATGACGCAATGCGGGTTGCCCACCGTGGCGGCGCAGAAGGTGAACTCGCGGTCGAGCACCTTGATTTTTTCATTGATGACCTCGCGGACCGAACCGACCACGGGGATTTTCTCGGAGGAAAAGCTCACGTGGCCCATCTCGACGGCGAGCTGGCGTCCGCCGGGCTGGATGGTCACGCCGACCACGCCGCCGGGCGTATCAATGGTGAAGGGTGCGGTGCTGACGAGCTTCTGGTCGTAGAGGTAGCGCGAGAAGATGCGGAGGCCGTTGCCGGATTTTTCGGCCTCGGAGCCATCGGGGTTGAAGATGCGGAGGCCGAACTGGGCGCGGGTGGTCGGCAACGGCCCCCAGAGGATGCCGTCGGAGCCGGCCCCGAAGTTGCGGTGGCAGACAACGCGGATCTGCTCCACCGTGGGCGCAGGCGACCACGCGGGGAAGTCGCGCGGGTCGAGGACAAGGTAGTCGTTGCCGAGGGCGTGGTATTTGTGGAAGCGCATGAGGTGGAGGAAAGACGGAGGAAACGCAAAGCCGCGAAGAAGCAAAGACGCAAAATGCGCG
>CAIPZZ010000198.1 GCA_903869665.1 uncultured Opitutia bacterium
GCGAGGCCGCTCTTCGCGGCGGTGTAGGCGCCAACCTCGATACCGCCTTGGAACGAGAGTAACGAAGCGACATGGATGATTTTGCCGCGTTGTTTCGCTGCCAGCCACTGACGCACGATGGTCTGGCTGAGACGGAAGACGGAGCCGAGGTTGACCTCCATCACCTCGTCCCAGTCGGCGTCGGTAAACGCGGCGAACGCGCCGCGCCGGACAATGCCGCCGTTGTTGACGAGTATGTCCGGCAGCGGCAGCTCGCCGCCGAGCGCGGCAGCGAGGCGGTCCATCGCCGCGCGGCTGGATTGGTCGGCGCGGAAAACGTGTGCCTTGCGTCCGGCGGCCTCGACGGCCCGGCGGGTATCGGCACAGTCACCGCGCGCAACGAGAATCAGATCGGCCCCGGCCTCCGCAAAGGCGACCGCGACCGCCGCGCCGATGCCGCGCGACGCGCCGGTCACGAGCGCGGTTTTCCCGTCAAGGCGGAAGGAGTCGAGGATGGCGGGCATGGCAGTTTCATGCGATGCTGCCCCGTCCAGCCTTGATGCGGCGGAGAACGTTCAAAATGAAATACCGGCGCGACTCGCTCAGGTTGGTGCCGAAGCGGAGCACCGTGCGTCCGCGCAGGACAATGGAAGCGCCTTGGCTACCGGGATAGTTCATTTTGGTGGCGCTGTCTTCAATCGCATCAACTTCGTCGAGATTGAAGCGACGCCGCCAGCCAAACGGACCGACACCGGCAAACACACTGCCTTCCGCGCCGTTCACCCGCACCTCGACCTGGCCGCAGACGGCCATCAACGCGATGCTCCCAAACAATACCGTTCCGCCAAGAAACGGCAGTCCGAAAAGCGACTTAATGAGATCGAACCGACCGTTCCAAATTTGGGAGCCGTAGATGCCGCCCAGGGAAAAGCCCGACCACACCATCATGAACGGCACCAAAAAGAACGCGATTGGATGTCGGGTCGTGGCACGGATCACATGGCCGCCGGTTGTCTCGGAGTAGATGACACCAGGCGGCGGCTGGCTTACAGCGGCGGCGTCAAAATCGGCATCGGCGAGTTCCGAGAGCTTGGCGACCTGACCGCACGCCTTGCACAGCGCGAGGTCAGTTTGGACATTGAGATTTTCCGGAAGCAAGGGCCGGCGACAGGCGGGGCACGAGAACTTCATGGCCGGAAGCGTGCGGAGGAGCGTAACAAAGCCAATCTTAAAGCCGTTGGCCGGGCTCGCACTCACCCCCGCAGCGTGCCGGCGGCTTTTTCGGCGAGGTAGGCGACGTAGGTTTTTTCGATACCTTCGCGCAGCGGGGTTTTCGCGCGCCAGCCGAGCGCGGCGAGCTTCGACACATCCATCAGCTTGCGCGGCGTGCCATCGGGCTTGGTGGCGTCCCACGTCACACGGCCCTTGAAGCCCGTCACGGTGGCGACGGTCTCGGTCAGCTCGCGGATGGTCACGTCGGTCCCGGTGCCGACGTTGATGAGGTCGGGCGGGTTCTCCAGTTTCAACAGGAAGGCGCAGGCGTCGGCGAGGTCGTCCACGTGGAGAAACTCGCGGCGGGGAGTGCCGCTGCCCCAAGCTCCCACCTCAGCAAGGCCGGCTTCGCGGGCGGCGTGGAAGCGGCGGATGAGCGCGGGGAGGACGTGGGAATTCTGCGGGTGGTAGCTGTCGCCGGGGCCGTAGAGGTTGGTCGGCATGGCGGAGTGGTAGCACACGCCGTATTGCTGGCGGTAGAACTGGGCGAGCTTGAGGCCGGCGATCTTGGCGACGGCGTAGGCCTCGTTGGTCGGCTCGAGCGGGCCGGTGAGCAGGCAGGACTCGGGCATGGGCTGCGGGGCATGCTTGGGGTAGATGCACGAGCTGCCGAGAAAGAGCAGGCGTTTCACGCCGGCCGACCACGCGCCGTGGATGGTGTTGGCCGCGACGACGAGGTTGTCGTGGATGAACTCGGCGGGATAGGTGTTATTGGCGTGGATGCCGCCGACCTTGGCGGCGGCGATGATGGCCGCGTCGGGCCGCTCATCGGCGAAAAATTTCAAGACGGCGGCCTGGCTGGTGAGGTCAAGCTGCGCGCGTGGACGCGTGACGAGCGTAACGCCCGGCTCGCGCGCGTAACGGCGCACAAGCGCGGAGCCGACCATGCCTTGGTGCCCGGCGATGAAGAGTTTCATGCGACGCGAAGCCTCACGGCGCGGGCACGGGGGGCGCAAAGGAAAAAGGGCGGAGGGGGTAGGGCCTGTGTCTTGCACAGGCCGCTCCGCAAGGACGCAGCGGAAATCACGGCGCGGCGTCTGCAAATCAGACGCCCTACGAGAAAACCAGGCGACCCGGCGCAGCCCGGACTTGCGCGGGGCGCGGCGGCGGGCAACGTGGCGGCCATGCGCGTCACGCTCATCGCCGTCCAGTCGCTGGACGGGTTTATCACCCGGCACGATGCGCCGGGGGCGGGGTTCGCGTCGGCGGCGGACCAGAAGCACTTTCGCGCGGCGCTACGGGGGTTCGACTGCGGGGTGATGGGGCGGGCGACCTACGAGCAGGCGCAGGCGGACGGGGTGCCGCCACCCACACCGGCGCGGCGGCGGGTGGTGCTCACGCGCACGCCGGAGCGGTTCGCGGCGGAGGCCGTGCCGGGGGTGCTGGAATTCACCGATGCTCAGCCGGCGGAGATGGTGGCCCGCCTGCGGCGCGAGGGCTGCCGTGCCTGCGCGTTACTGGGCGGAGCGCAGGTCCACAGTCTGTTTCTCGCCGCCGGGCTGGTGGACGAGCTCTGGCTGACGGTCGAGGCGCGGCTCTTCGGCGGCGGCACGCCGCTGCTCGCGGCGCGGACGGACACGTGCCTGCGGCTGCTCGCACACGAGGGGCTAGGCGACGACGCCCTGCTGCTGAAATACGCAGTGGTGCCGTGCGCTGGGTAAATGGAGA
>CAIPZZ010000199.1 GCA_903869665.1 uncultured Opitutia bacterium
CAACGCGTTCCACCTCGGAAAATGCGAGCGGCTGATTCACTTCGAGGTCTTGGCCGGCTCGGGGTAGATCGTGCGGTGATTCACGTCCACGTTGTCCACGATGCCGGTGACGACGGCGTCAACGGGCACCGTGGCCATGCCGGCGGCCTGGCGGGCGGAACTGCCCTGGCAGAACAGGACCGTCTCACCCTGGCCGGCGCCGAGCGAGTCGACGGCGACGATGGTGGACGGACCCGGACGGAACTGACCGGCCTCGTCCACCAGGAGCGGACGGAGCAGCAGGAGCTTCCGCCCCTGCAGGGCGTCGTCCTTCTGGGTCGAGACGACGGTGCCGATGACGCGTGCGAGGAGCATGGGATTATTTGGCCTTGCCGGGTTTCGGCAGGATGGACGCGACCTCGTCGTGGGGACGCGGGATCACCTGCACGCTGACGACCTCGCCGACGGCGCGGGCCGCCTGGGCGCCGGCGTCGGTGGCGGCCTTGACCGCGGCGACGTCACCCACCACGACGGCGGAGACGAGGCCATGGCCGACCTGTTTCATGGGACCGGCGAGGGTGACGTTGGCTGACTTCAGCATGGCGTCCGTGCCGGCGACGAGGGCCGCGAGGCCCCGGGTTTCGAGCAGACCGATGGCTTTAGACATGGGAGTAAGGGATGAGGGAATACGGGAATGAGGGAGAGAGGTGGGATAAGGGAAGGAGGTGGGAAAGGTGAGGCAAAGTTGAGTGCGGTTGGCTCACAACTTATACCTCATCCCTTAACCCTGCGCAGCAGCGCCGATCCATTTGCCGAGGCCGATGAGTTCGTCGTGGGGGCGCGGGATGACCTGGACGCTGATGACTTCGCCGACCTTGGCGGCGGCCTCGGCGCCGGCGTCGATCGCGGCCTTCACGGCGGCGACATCGCCGCGGAAAAATGCGGTGACGTAGCCCGCGCCGATCGGCTCCCAGCCGGTCATCGTGACGCTGGCGGCCTTGAGGGCGGCGTCGGTCGCTTCGAGAAGGGCGCAGAGGCCCTTCGTTTCAATCATGCCGAGTGCTTCGTGGGACATTGGAGTAATGGGTAAGAGGTGAGGGGCGGTGGGTGATGGGATTACAGGCCGACCTGCTTGAGGAGTTCGGGGTGCGGGCGGGCGATGACGTGGGAGCAGACGAGCTCGCCGACGCGCTTGGCGGCGTCGGCGCCGGCGTCGACCGCGGCCTTGACGCTGCCGACGTCGCCCTTGACGACGACGGTGACAAAGCCGCCGCCGATCTGGATCTGCCGGCTGAGGGTGACGTTGGCGGCCTTAACCATGGCGTCGGTCGCCTCGATGCTGCCGACGTAGCCGCGGGTTTCTACCATTCCGATGGATTCGTTCATGATGATGATGGGTTGATTGATGCTGGGTAAAGGGACTTAGAGGCGGGTGAGGATCTGGCCGACGCCCTCGCTGGGGCGCGGGATGACGTGGGCGGAGATGAGCTTGCCGACGGCCTCGGCGGCGGCGCGGCCGGCGGCGACGGCGGCGGTGACGGCGGCGACGTCGCCCTCGAAGATCACGGTGACGTAGCCACCGCCGAGTTTTTCCTTGGCGATGACGCGCACGCCGGCGGCCTTGCAGGCGGCGTCGGTGGCGGCGGTGACGGCGGTGAAGCCCTGCGTTTCGAGCAGGCCGATGGCCTCGGGAACTTTGGATTTATCACTCATGGAAACTTTCGTGGGTTTGGGGATGAAAACGACCTCCTGCTCCAGCAGCGGCTGGTACTCCGGCGGACTCTCGATCACGGACCAGGCCGCCGCATCCGGCGCGTCGAGCGCCTTCGCGGTGAGCGCGACCTTCATTTCCGTGGTGATGGCCCGCGCCGTCGCGATCGCGATCCGCACCGAGGCGGAATCGCCCGAGAGCTTGAGAAACAGGCCGTAGTAATCGTTCAGCTCCGCCTGCAGCACGCGCACGAGCGCGGCCTTCTCGATCCGGTCGAGCACCACCAGCGCGGCCCCGAGCGAGTAAACCTCGAGGAGCGCGAGTGCGGGGGGTCTGAGCGTCGGGGCGGACATCGGGCATGGTCAGAGCTTCGCCGCCGTCGAGCGGATCAGGTCCCGGAGCTGGATGGTTTCGGAAATCGTGTCGCTCTCGTTGCAGTGCTCCCAGTCGATCCAGATGTACTCCACGCCGATCCAGCGTTGGTAGCCGGCCTGGGCCATCGCCGCGAGCATGCGGGGGTAATCAATGGTGTTCTGCTTCAGGTTGCACTGCAGCCGGCCGCGGCAGGCGCCGCGCATATGGAAGTGGCTGGCGTGCGGCACGAGGGGCTCGATGCTGCGGTCGGAGATGCCGGCGCGCGTGAAATGCGTGTAGTCGAGCGTCAGCGTCAAGCCGGGCACGCGCCGGACCAGGTCCGCGGTTTCCTCGGGGGTCGTGACGATGGAGCCGACGTGCGCCTCCGTACCGAAGATCAGGCCGGCCGCGCGGCTTTCCTCAACGCGCCAGCCGAGTTCGTCGGCGGAGCGCGCCAGCGAGGCGTCCCTCCCCTCCTCGGCAAACACCACGCCCGGCAGCGTGGTCACGTGCTCGCACCCCACGGCGTCGGCGTACTCCAGCGTGCGCAGGAACCAGTCCCGCGCCTTCCGGCGCCGGGCGGCGCTGGGCTGGTTGATCGCGTAGGGCGTGAAGTCCGGCATCATCTGCAGGAACACGTCGGCGGCGACGAGGCCGCGGTCGCCCAGGGCGCGCTTCAGCTTCCGCGCGCTGGCCTTGACGTTCTTGAACTCCTTGGAAGGCCAGAGATGCGAACGCTGGTCGAACAGGCCGATGTCGACGCCGGTGAAGCCGAGGTTGGCGATCAGGTCCAGCGCGTGCGGATGGCTCAGCAGCGGAAAGGTGAAGTCGGCGCAGGCGAATTTTGCTTTCATGGGGTTTGAGGTAGGGCGGGTCTCAGACCCGCCCTTGGGGTCGGAAAGGGCAGGTCAAAGACCTGCCCTACTTTAGGGCCTGTCATTCTGAGCGCAGCGAAGAATCCAGTGGGACTCCGCAAGGGGCTCCGATGATGTCCAATTGGATTCTTCACTTCGTTCAGAATGACAAATCGGGGTTTTAGACGTTCTCCTGGAACAGGGTCGGGCCGGTGCACTGCCACTCGGCCGCCGTGAGGTAACCGCAGTCAATCGTGAGCGACGTGCCCGTGATGCCGGCGGAATCCTCGCAGCTGAAATAGAGGATGGATTTCGCCACATCGAGCGGCGAGAGCGAGACGCCCATCGGCACGCGCTGCAGGCGCTCGGCCAGCGCCGCCTTGGGATCGGGGCGGACGTTGAGGTGCTCCCACAGCATGGGCGTTTCCGTGATGCCCGGGCACACGCAGTTGCAGCGGACGCCGTGCGCCGCGTAATCGAGGGCAATGGAACGGGTGAGGCCGAGGATGGCGTGCTTCGTCGTCGTATAGACCGGGGTGCGGGCCTGGCCGACAAAGCTGCTGATTGAGCCAACGTTCACGACGTAGCCGCGCTTCGCCTTTCGCAGGTGCGGGAAGGCGTGCTTGAAGGCGAAAAACATCGATTTGACGTTCACACCCATCACGCGGTCCCACTGGGACTCGGTGTAGGTGTGCAGGTCGCCGATCTCCACCATGCCGGCGTTGTTGACCAGAATATCGAGCCGGCCAAAGCGCTTCACCGTCGCGGCGATGGAGGCCTTCACGTCGCTCTCCCGGCTCACGTCGCAGGCCAGGGCAATCGCGGCGCCGGGCACCTTGCGGTTGATGCGGTGGGCAATGGCCTGACCGAGTTCGAGCCGGCGGCCGACGATCGCCACCTTCGCGCCCTCGCGGGCAAACAATTCCGCCGCGGCCTCGCCGATGCCGGAGGTGGCGCCGCTGATCCAGGCGACGCGGCCGGCCAACCGGCCGGATCCCGACTGCTTGGTTTTCTTCCTGGTGGTCATGATCCGAAAGATAGGGCGCGGCCGCTGGGCGCGCCGGGAATGGCTGAGGTGGAACGCGTTGCCCCCAACGCGTTGGGTCGGCAGCACGGAAGCGCATTGGGGGCAATGCGCTCCACCATGGACGGCGCGCCCAGCGGTCGCGCCCTACTCTTTAAAGCTGACATATGCGCCTCCATTTCTCCTGGAACGACGGTTTGGCCAGAACGTCGGGGTTCACCAGACCGCGCGGTTTCTGGCCGAGCGACAGGTCGATCATCCCCTGGCAGGCCGTGCGGCCGATGTCGCGGAACAGCTCGTGCGTCCATGCGATGCAGTGCGGCGCGAGCAGGACGTTGTCCAGGTCGGCGAACCGCGAGGGCGAAGTGACCGGCTCCTGCGCAAAGCAATCCAGCGCGGCACCGGCGATGCGGTTGGATTTGAGCGCGGCGTAGAGCGCGTCCTCGTCCACCAGCCCGCCCCGCGCCGTGTTCAGCAGGTAGGCGCCGGGTTTCATCAGGGCGAGTTGCGCGGCGCCGATCAGGCCGCGGGTCTGCTCCGTAAGCGGGCAGTGGATGGAGACAAAATCCGACTCCCGCAGCAGCTCGTCCAGGCTCACCTTGCGCGCGCCCGCCTTGGCGGCGCCGGCGGCGTCGATGAACGGGTCAAACGCCAGCGGCGGCTTCATGCCCCAGTTCTCGAGGAGTTTGATGAGGTGGCGGGCAATGCCACCGAGGCCGATCACGCCGAGCGTGCGGTCGCGCAGTTCGCTGCCCATGAAACGCGAACGCACCTCCCACTCCCCGGTGCGCACGAGCCGGTCCTTCGTCCGCATGTGGTGCGTCAGGGCAATCATCCAGCCGACCGCCGCCTCGGCCACCGGGCGGTCCACGGCGCCGCTGGTGATGAACACCGCGACGTCCGCCGCCGTGCAGGCCGGCACGTCCACGGAATCGTAACCGACGCCGAAACGGCCGACGGCGAGCAGGTCTTTCGCGTGGGAAACCGATTTGGCCGTCACCTTGGGCGTGAGCACGATCACGCCGTTGGCACCCGCGAGCTGCTCCGGCGAGATCTCCGGGCTGTGCACGGCAAACGGGGACTGCCGGATGTGGGGCGCAGCCGACAGCACGGACAGGCCGATGTCCTGATACTTCGGTTTCCCGGCGGCGTCGAAGAAGTCGGCGGTGAGCTTGAGGTTGAAGGGGGCGGGCATGGCTCGGGAGAAAGTTCAGGCGCTCGCCATCGCGACGTTGGGCACGGTGGCGCAGGTCTCGTCCACCACGATGCGCTCGGGCATCGGGCCGGCGTAGAACCAGATCATGCCCATCGGCGCGGGCGTCTCGTTGATGAAATAATGCACCCGGCCGCGGGGCTGCAGCGCGGTCTCGAGGTTGCCCAGCGTGTAGCGGCGGCCCTCGACGAGGCAGGTCGCGGAGCCCTCGACGATGCTGATGGACTCGTCGAAGTCGTGCAGGTGCGCCGGCAGCCGCCCACCCTGCTGGAACAGGCCGTAGCCGCCGCTCATCTCGATGCCGGGCACGAGCTCGGCGTTGCAGAAATCCACGAAGGCCGCGCCGTTGCCGGGGGCGTAGCGCTCGACTTTTTTCTGGTAGGTCACGCGCTCGCCACCGGGACGCGTTGCCGTGACCTCCGGCATGGTGCGCCGCGGGAAAAACGTGTCCACCAGCTCGCGGTCCGGCTTGGCCGAGGCCAGCGCGATGTGGAATACCGCGGGGTTGGTGCGGGAAAGATTGGTGACCTTGTGCGCGAGGCCGCGCGGGACGGTGACATTGTCGAGCGGGCCGACCTCGTAGCAGCGGCCCTCGACGTCAATGACGGCGCGGCCGCGGAGGAGCGTGATGGATTCGCCGAACGTGTGGCGGTGACACGGCAGGACGGCACCGGGGGCGAAGGTGACGTAGCCGGTGGTCAGGTTGCGCGCCGTGTTGTGCGCACCCACGAGGCAGTCGAACTTCACGCCCGGGGTGATAGCGAACTGCGGGCCGCTGCCCGGCTTGTTCATGACTTCGTTGCGGTCCGGCTTCATTTCCGGCGGCGCACAGCTCACCGGTTTTTCGGCGGCGAGGGCCGCGGCATTGTTCTCGAGGGTGAAGGAGGCGCGCATCTGGCGGTCGCGTCCGGCGGCACCGAGCGTCGCGTGCAGGCTCCGGATCAGCAGGCCGGCGTCGAGCCCGAGCGCGATGGCGGCAAAACCCTGTTCCTTGCGCTTGGCGAGGTTGGCATTGTCGGTGGCGACGACGCCGCAGTGCTTGCCGGCGGCGCGGAGCGCGTCCTTGGCCGACACGATCATGTCGCCGACGCCCGGCCCCTCCCACTGACCGGGGAAGCCGGCGGTGGAGGACAGGTCGGCGGGGCCGAAGAAATAGAGTTCCGCGCCCTTCACGGCGGCGAGCTCGGCGATGTTTTTCACCGCGCGCACCGTCTCGATGATGGGGATGACCATGACGTTCTGGTCGGCCTCGCCCGTGTGCTCGATGAAGCACTGGCCCCAGCACGTGGCGCGCTCGGCGCCGATGCCGCGGATGCCGCGTGGCGGATAGGTCGCCGCGGCGATGGCGGCCTCGAGCTGCAGGGCGGTCTCGATCCACGGGATGATCACGCCGTCGGCACCGACATCGAGGGCGCGCTTGATCAGCGCGGGGGAGTTTTCCGCCAGGCGGACGAATACCACGGTGTCGCTGCGGACCGCGGCGCGGATGTGCTCGACGATTTCCTTCCAGTCGAGGTGGCCGTGTTCGGCGTCAATCGTCACCCAGTCGAGTCCCAGCCCGACCGCCATCTCGCAGATGCTCGGCGATTCCAGCGTGATCCAGAGCCCGTAGACGGGCGTGCCGGACTTCATTTTCGCGCGGAGGCGCTGCAAGGCGGGGACTTTCATGCAAGCAAGGGGGAGCCGGGGGACGGACAACGGGACCACGGACTGGGGCGCGCTGACACTAGCGGATTGCCACCCCCGGGGACATGGACAGTCTGAGCGTTTACCTAGGTTTTTTGAGCGCCCACCCCTTGAGCGACGCCCCCCAAAGTTTCCACCGCTACCTGCTGGTCGACTCGAAAGATCGCGACTGGGGCATCTATGCCACCTCGGCGGGCTACGTGGACATCGCACCCGGTGCGCCCTACCCACCCGAGGGCCATCCGAAGCAGTACACGTTCCGCTGGGAAGACGGCCGCAAGCTGGACGAGCTGCAGATCCACTTCATCACCCGCGGCGGCGGCGTGCTGGAATCGGGGAAGGAAGGCGGGCGCCGGCAGAAAATCACGGCGGGCAGCGCGTTTTTGCTGTTTCCGGGTGAATGGCACCGCTACGCGCCGCAGAAACAGACCGGCTGGTTCGAATATTGGATCGGTTTGAAGGGCGAATACGTGGAACGGTTGCTGGAAAGGCACATTTTCACGCCGGGCCACCCCGTGTTTGCCCCGTCCGACAGCAGCGCACTGCTGCGGCTGTTCACCGAGGTGGTGGGCTGTCTGCGGCATCATTCGACGGGCACGTCCCGCGTGCTGGGTTCGCTCGCGGGGCAAATCCTGGCGGAGTTGTCCACGGGCGCCGTGGCCGCGCCGCCGGCCGAGACGCGCACGGAGCACCTGGTGCACGAGGCCAAGCTGATGCTGGGCCAGCACCTTGAGCAGGAGCTGGACCTGGAGTTGCTCTCGAAAAAAATCGGTGCGGGCTACCACTGGCTGCGACGGGCGTTCAAGTCGGAGACGGGCCAGTCGTTGCACCAATACCGGCTGCAGGTCCGGCTGAGCCGGGCCAAGCTGCTGTTGAAGAACTCGGATCTCCCCGTGGAGCAGGTGGCGCTGCAGACGGGTTTCCAGGACCCGTATTATTTCTCCCAGATTTTCAAGCAGAAGACCGGCGTGACCCCGACCAGCTGGCGCAAGGGCGATACGGCGCTGATGACGTGAGTTTTGGCCCGCGAAGTGCGCGGATATCCGCGAAAAGACCGAACTCTGACATTCGCGGAAATTCGCGTGATTCGCGGGCCGTCTCTGGTAAGCAGGAGCCCGTGAGCACCACGCCCGCCCCGACGCCCTGGAAACGCGCCAACACCGATTGGCTCCATGACGCCCGCTGGGGGATGTTCGTCCACTACCTCGCCGACTCGGCCAGCAACCTGAAGCCGATCACGCTGACGGCCGACGACTGGAACCGGCGCATCGACGCGTTCGACGTCGACGGTCTGGCCAAACAGCTGGCCTACGCCCGCGTGCCCTATTTCTGCATCACCCTCGGGCAGAATTCCGGGTTCTACCTCAGCCCCAACAGCACCTATGACGCGATCGTGGGGATCAAGCCGAGCAAGTGCTCGAAGCGCGACCTGATCGCCGACCTCGCGTCGGCGTTCAAACCCTACGGCATCCGGCTGATGGTGTATCTCCCCGGCGGTGCGCCCGCCGCCGACGCCGTGGCGAAGGCCCGGCTGGAGGAGCCCGTGAACGAGCGACTCTCGACGATCCAGCAGCACTGGGAAGCCGTCAGCCGCGAGTGGTCGCTGCGCTGGGGCAAGTCGGTGAGCGGCTGGTGGATCGACGGCCCCTACAACAAGGAAGCTTACTCGCATCCCGAGGCGCCGAACTACCGCAGCTTCGCGTCGGCGCTGAAAGCCGGCAACCCCGACTCCCTCGTGTCGTTCAACAACGGCCTGCGCCTGCCGCTCTACTCGGTCACCGAGTGCAACGACTTCACCCCGGGCGAGATCGAGCGGGACCTCCCCGTGGCGCCGGGCTGCCTGCCCGACTACTCGCGGCTCCAGAATTTCTCCCGCTACCTCGACGGCGCGCAGCTGCACGTGCTCACCATCCTGGGTGAGTGGTGGGGCAAGCACCCGAAGCGCTTCGACGACGAGCTCGTCATCGCCTACACGAAATATTTCAACCGCAAGGGCGGCGTGATCTCGTGGGACGCCCCGATCCAGGTGAACGGCCTGATGGACGAAGCCTTCCGCCCGCAGATCGAGGCGCTCGGGCATGCGATCAGGGCGGCAAAAGCCCAAGGTTACTGACCCCAAGCGGAGCAGCCGTTGTCACCCACCCGTCTCCCATGACCGCTGAGCCGGGAACCATCACCATTGCCCGCGCCGAGTTAAGCGCCGCCCCCAGCCAGGCCCTCATCGCCGCGCTGAATGCCGAGCTCAGCGCGATGTATCCGGAGCCGGGGGCCAATCACTTCGGGCTGAAACCCGCGCAGGTGTCCGGCCAGAGCGGGGTATTTCTCGTCGCCTCGCTCAACGGCACGCCCGTCGGCTGCGGCGCCGTGCGGCTCATCAATGCGGAGACCGGCGAGCTCAAGCGGATGTATGTGGCGCCGTCCGTGCGCGGGAAGGGACTTTCGAAACAACTGGTGGCCGCACTCGAGGCGGAGGCGCGGACGCTGGGGGCCAAGCGGCTCGTGCTCGAAACGGGCATCCGGCAGCTGGCGGCCCTGGCGCTCTATCGTGGCACGGGGTTTCAACCGATTCCGCTGTATGGCGAATACCTGGTCTCCCCGGAGACCAGCGTGTGTTTGGGGAAGGATTTGTAGGTGGGTGGACGCGTCCCGGGCCCGCCTTCGCCCTCCCAGAACCTGCCTGCGGGCACCGAAAAGCGCCCGCCTGCCCTTCTTTCGCCCGCCGCGGGCATCTCCGGAATTGACGTGGATTTTGCCGTCCCGTTTCCTGTTCGGCATGCACGCACCCTCGACGGTTGATCCCCGGGTCAAATACAAGCGCATCATCCTGAAGCTCAGCGGCGAGGTCCTGCGCGGGGGCACGTCCGGCGATCCCATCGATGCCGCCACCCTCGAGAAGATCGGTTTCCAGGTGAAGGAGATCCATGAACTCGGCGTCGAGGTCTGCGTCGTCATCGGCGGCGGCAACATCTTCCGGGGCCTGAACGGCGAAAAACGCGGCGTGGACCGCACCACCGGCGACTACATGGGCATGCTCGCCACGGTCATCAACGGCCTCGCGCTCATGGACTGCCTCGAGAAAATGGACGTCCGCACCCGCGTGCAGAGCGCCATCCCGATGAACCAGATCGCCGAGCCGTTCATCCTCCGCCGCGCCATCCGCCACCTGGAAAAGAACCGCGTGGTGATCTTCGTCGCCGGCACGGGCAATCCCTACTTCTCGACCGACACCACGGCGGCGCTGCGCGCCTCGGAAATGCATGCCGACATCATCATGAAGGCGACCAAGGTGGACGGCATCTACGACCGCGATCCCAAGAAGTACCCGGACGCG
>CAIPZZ010000200.1 GCA_903869665.1 uncultured Opitutia bacterium
ACAAGATCCGCGCCCTCCTTGTTTTTGCCCGCGAAGATCAATTCCCGCACCTTGGGCAAAGTCTCCTTCGCCAACGGATTCACCGGATCATAGGGCCCGCCCGACCAGAGCGTGTCCTCGTTGAGCTGGAGGATTTCCTGGTTGATGCGGCCATATACCATCGCGCCGATGCGCCCGTTGCCGATGGCGAGCGCCTCGACCCAGCGGTTGGCCGAACGACGATACCACAGCTCCAGCGGACCGGCCGGCGCGGACGTCTCGCCGACATATTGCACATTGGGCTCGGCGGGAGCGACCGGGCCGCCGCGTCCGCCCCGCCCCCCACCCCGCGCGCCGCCACCCGGGCCGCGCTGTGGCGGCGCGCCGGGAGGTTGCGCCGCCGGCACCGGCACGGCGGAGACCGCCGCCGGCGCGGCCGGAGTCTGCGGCGCGGGGGCGGTTTGCGCCGGGGCGGACGCGGCGATGAGGGCCAGCGCGGCGAGCGCGCTCAGCTGGGAAAAAACGTCGGGGCGCTGGGCAGTTTTCATAGCGGGATCTGGTTGAAAGGGGCGGACGAAAGCCGTTGGGGAGCGAAGGAGAACCGTCCGAAAACTGAACGGTGAAGCAGATTGGTTCAAGCGGCATCTTGAAACGCGCCTCGGCAGCAACACTCACTCAGGCGACGGGGCGCCTTCCGACCCGCCGGGCTTGCAGCCACGCCTTCACCTCGGCGAGCGAACGCGTGTTCAGCACCGCCTCGCGCCTGAGCCAGCCTTTGCGCGCCGCGTTCACACCCGCGCGCACATAAGCCAGGCCGACCGTGTCGTGCGCGTCGGGATTGATCGCGGATAAGAGCCCGCGCTCCGCCGCCCGCCGCCAGTGCCGCCAATCCATGTCCAGCCGCATCGGACTAGCGTTGAGCTCGATCACGACGCCGTTCGCGATCGCGGCGTCAATCACCTTGCCCGCGTTCACCTCGTAGGCCTCGCGCCGTAGTAGCAAACGCCCCGTCAGGTGGCCGAGCATGGTCACATACGGATTCTCCAGCGCGCGGATGATGCGCGCCGTCATCGTCGCCTCATCCTGCGTGAACGCGTTGTGCACCGACGCCACTACATAGTCCACAGTCGCCAGGGTCGCGTCGTCGAAGTCGAGCCGCCCGTCCGGCAGGATATCGCACTCGGTGCCGGTGAAAATGTGCGTCTTAAATTTTTTCGCCTCGTTGAGCGCGTGAATCTCCGCCACCTGCGCCGCGAGCCGCGCCTCGTCCAGCCCGCGCGCCTGGTAGCTCGCCTTCGAGTGGTCTGCGATGCCCAGGTATTCCCAACCCAGCGCCTCGGCGGCGGCGGCCATCTCGGCGAGTGTGTTGCGCCCGTCGCTCGCCGTCGTGTGGTTGTGCCATGCCCCGCGCAAATCCCCGAGCTCCACCAATCGCGGCAGCTCCCCCGCCTCCGCCGCCTCGATCTCCCCCACCCCCTCGCGCAACTCCGGCGGGATAAACCGTAGCCCCAACGCGGCAAACAACTCCGCCTCCGTTTGGATTGCTGAGTGCGGACTGGAGATTGCGGACTGGCCGACAGCTGAGTCGCCTTCCCCTGCGCCAGTTTTCAAGTCCGCACTCCGCACTCCGCGTTCCGCAATTTCTCGG
>CAIPZZ010000201.1 GCA_903869665.1 uncultured Opitutia bacterium
ATACTGCTTGGACAACGGGGAAGCGAGGGCACTCCCATCGGCCGTAGTCTCAGACGGGCGAAGGAAAGGGGGGGTTGAGTTTCGCGTAGACAGGGGCAGAGTGACGCTCTTGGGACCTTCATCATTCAACCATCTGGTATGGCCGCTGGCGGCGGCAGACTTCGAGCCATGGTCGCTCGCGGTTGCGCTTGCCGGCGGCGTCGCACTCGGCCTGGCGGGCGGGTGGGTGATGACCCGCCATCTGCGCCGGCAGGCGCGCGAGCAGGCGGATCAGCTCCGCGAGGTCGCCCGGCGAGAGGGCGCGGTTGAGGCGGCTTCCGCCAGGCAGAAGGCGGAAGAGGAGATCGGGGCGCGGCGCGCGGAGGCGAACCGCGAGTTCGACCGGCGTGAGATCGAGAGCGAGTTGCGGGTGCGCGAGATTCGCTCGCATGAGGAGTCGCTGGCGCTGCTGGACTTTCAACTGGAGCAGAAGGGCGAGCGCGTGGCGCGCGAGGCCGCGGCCAACCGGCAGGCGCGTGACGCCATCCGCGCCATGTCCAAGGCCGTGCGCCAGCGCCTTGAGGGCGTGGCCCACATGGACGGCGAAGCCATCAAGCGCGCGCTGCGCGACGAGATCACGCTTGAGTGCCAGGACGAGCTGCGGGCCATGCGCCGCGCGCTGCTCGACCGCTCGGAGCAGGATTTGCAGGCCGAGGCGCGGCGCATCCTCGTCGCCGCCATGCAGCGTCTGGCGTCGAAACCGAACAACGACCTCATGGTCACGTTGGTGCCGTTGCCGAGCGAGGACATGAAACGCCGCATCGTCGGTCGCGAGGGGCGCAACATCAAGACCTTCGAGGCCGTTACGGGCGTGACGCTGCTGATCGACGACTCGCCGCAGGTCGTCCTCATCTCGTCGTTTGACCCAGTGCGCCGCGAGATCGCGCGCGTGGCGCTTGAGGGGCTGGTGGCTGACGGGCGCATCCACCCGGCGAGCGTCGAGGAATTTGTTGCGCGGGCCCGTGAGGAGATGGGCCTGACCGTCCAACAGGCGGGCGAGGAGGCGGTGCAGCGCCTTGGCGTCAACGGCCTGCACCCCGAGATCATCAAGCAGCTCGGCCGGTTGAAATACCGCTTTTCCCTCGCGCAAAACGTGCTCGAGCACTCCGTCGAGGTCGGCTTTCTCTGCTCCATGCTGGCGAGCGAGCTCGGGCTCGACCCCAACGTCGCCAAGCGAGCCGGCCTGCTTCACGACCTCGGCAAGGGCGTCGAGGGCGACTACGAGGGCAGCCACGCGACCATCGGCGCGGATTTCGTGCGCCGCCACGGCGAGACGCCCATCGTCGTCAACGCCGTCGCCGCGCACCACGAGGAGGTGAAACCCGAAACCGTTTATGCCGGCCTCGTCATTCTCGCCGACACGGTGTCCGCCGTGCGGCCCGGCGCGCGCGCCGAGGCGATGTCCGGTTACATCCAGCGGCTCGATCGGCTGGAGCGGCTCGCACTCTCGCTCGAGGGCGTGCAATCGGCCTACGCGATCCAGGCCGGCCGCGAGGTGCGCGTGGTCGTCAACCCCCAGGCCGTGACCGACGAGCAAGCCGGCGAGCTGGCGCGCGTGCTCCGCCGTCGCATCGAGACGGAGCTCCAATACCCCAGCACGATTAAGATCACCGTCATCCGCGAGAGCCGCTTTAGCGAGACGGCGACGTGATTTTTCAACCTACCATCATGCCCAGCCCGAAACTTTTGGAGACTTTTTCTAACCCCGCGCCGCGCCGGGATTACGTCATTGAGCACACTCACCACGAGTTCACGTCGCTCTGCCCACTCACGGGCCATCCAGACTTCGCCACGATCACCCTGCGCTATGTCGCCGACCAAAAGTGTGTCGAACTGAAGTCGCTCAAGCTCTACTTCCACGCCTACCGCAACGAGGGCGCTTTCTTTGAGGCGGTGACGAACCAGATCTGCGACGACCTTGGCACCGTGCTGCGTCCGCGCTCTCTCACCGTGATCGCCGACTGGAAGGCGCGCGGCGGCTTCACCTCGCGCATCACCGCCGAATGGCGTCCCGCGCGTCGGCGCCGGGTGTCCAGGTGAGAAGATGGGGCTATCCCATGGTCCGCGCCTCCGGTCAGAAATACTCTGTCCACAGAAGCGCTTCTTCCGGCTCGGTCAGCTGGTGGGGTTGGACAACTTGTTGGCTCATCACGATGATCTCCAGCATCGTGAGCCGCTCGTCGGTGGGATGACTCCGGTTCCATTCGCGACCGAGATATTCGGCCAAAGACTGAAGGTAACTGTCGGAGCCTGGGTAGCCGACAGCGATCAGCACCGCGCCCCAGCGCTGGCCGCGGTAGCTGGCGACAACGCTGGGCGGCTTGTCGAGCGTGGCCGGACGTGCGCCGGAGAACACGTCGGCGGTCTCGCCGTTGGCCAGCGTGCCGCGTATGACGAACCAGCCATCGTCAGCCTGCGGGTCGGGAGCGAACATGTCGAACCGCTGGTCGAGTCCCACCGCCACCATCAGCGGCTGCCCGCCTGGCAGCGCGAACAACGTGCGGCCGGCACGCTGGGGGAGACCGTTGACGTTGGCGGCCAAGACGACGGCGAGAAGATAAAGTAGCCCGGCGTCACGGGCCAGCGCCATCACGACAGTCGGCCATTTATGTTGTGGCGTGGCTGGCGGCGGCGGGGTGGATGCGACCTCGGGCGCGAGAGCACGCGTGCGCCAGCCCGGGAGCATTCGCCGGGCGAGCGGCGTCACGCAGCGATCCCAAAACTCCGCCGGCAGCAGACCGAGCATGGTGCCGATCATGACCGGGCCGAACAGTCCGAGGTCCATCGTCACGTTAAAACCCACCTGGAGCGCGCCCAAGAGGAAGCAGGCGGCGAGCCGACCCCAGCCGTTGCCCACCGGCAGCACCAGAAGCAGGCAGCCCCAGATCTCGATCCACAGTGTGAGGTGGGTGAGCGCCGTGGTAACGCCGTCGAAGTGGTTGAGCCAGACGCCGGGCGGCCGCGAGTAAATTTCAAGCGTGAGCGCGCGGGCGACCGCCGTGTGGTCGGCATGCCAGGCGGGGCCGATTTTCATCAGACCGTTGATGACATAGACGAGACTGAACTGGGCGAGATAGCACACGCCGGCCACCCCAGATAGCGGTCGTCGGCGAGGGCCGGGAGGGGCAGCCTTTTCCGCACAGCGTCCAGCGACCAGCGCTCCCCCAATGGCAGAAACACCGCCCAGAACAGGATAATTCGCAGCACCAAATCCGGGCCGAACAGAACCAGCTCGTTGCGCGTCTGGCGGGAGACGAGCAGCACAAAGCAGAGCACAGTCGCGATCCGCGTGCGCCAGCCAAGCAGGAGCGCGACGGCGCACGCGGCCTCGACGGCAAATAGCAGTCCTTCAAACGACGCCGCGCCCGACAGCAGGTGCAGCCGGAACGGCGGGTAATGGTAGCCGAACACTAGGCTGCGCGGGACGACGCCCTCGTCGGTGTAAAACGCCCGGAGATGTTCAGTGGCGAGAGCCAGATCCCACAGGATCAAGGCCGCCAGCGCCACGCGCATCAGGGCCAGCGACCGCAGGTCGAGTCCGAACATGGAGCGCAGCATGGTCGCACAGGCATGATGGGGATAAAACGCAAGTCAGGGCGGAAAGGTTACGGCAAAGCGGACGGTCGGGCGCAATGGTTAAGAAATGACCGGCGGGACGACGGTTGATCTCAGGAGGATAAACGGATGGGCGAAGAATTTCTTAGAAAAATTCGCCAACCTCTCAGATCGGGAAGGCCAGGCGCCGGATCGCCGCGATCCGTGCGGGGGTGGGGGACTTTCCGCCGGCACGTCTGGGTCGCCCCTCCTTTGCACGCCAAGGTGCCACCTCACGTTGACTGATGTAGGCCGACGCGTGAAGTTGTGGCGATGACGCGCAAGGACATTCCCAACCTGCTCACGTTGTCGCGGCTCGCGCTCGCGCCGGCAATGGTGCTGGTTGCGTGGGGGCCCGGTTCGCGCAGTTGGTTTCTCGGGCTGCTGGCGTTAGGGTTGCTCACGGACGGGCTGGACGGCGGGCTGGCTAGGCGACTCGAGGCGCAGTCGGACCTCGGACGGCGACTCGATAGTTGGGGTGACTACGCGCTGATGGCCGCGTTTGCCGCTGGGCTCTCGCGGCTGTGGCCGGAATTTGTGCGCGTCGAGTGGCGGTGGATCACGGCGGGGTTGGTGGCGTTTTACGGGGTGGTCATCTGGGGGCTGCTGCGGCGGGGGCGCGCGCCCGGCTATCACACTTGGTTCTGCAAGGCGCTCGCGGTCGCGCTGCCACTGGTGATGGCCACTTTGCTGGCGGGCGCGCCGGTGGCGTGGTTTCACGCGGTCGTCACCCTGCAGGTGCTCGCGTGCGCGGAGGAGTTCGCCATCGCCGTGTTGCTGCCTGAGCACCACGGAGAGATGCCGAGTGTGTGGCACGCGTGGCGGCGGCGAGGGCCGGGGAAATGATTGGCAGCCGGCGGCGGAGCGGCTTGGGTGCGAGGGTGGACACCGACAACGACAGCGGGAGCGGAGGTATATTTTCCAACGCGGACGGCGCGGGCGCCGCGGTGGTGTTCGTGCGCAGCACGCGGGCGCGGCGCTACCGGCTCACGTTGCGGCGCGACGGGACGGCGGTGGTGACGGTTCCGTTGCGGGGGTCGCAGCACGAGGCGGAGAGTTTTTTGGCGGAGCACGCTGGCTGGCTGGCGCGAGCGCGCGAGCGGCAGCGGCGTCGGCCGCGTGGCGCTGAGACGTGGTCAATCGGCACGCGCGTGCTGTGGCGCGGGGAACTGACGGAGATCAGGCTGGCGAGTGTTGGCGCGAGGGAAGGCGATCGAGGTGGCACGGGCGTCTGGCCTGTGGGCTTGGAGCAGGAGAGGGGTAGCCGCACGGGAACTGAGAAAAAAGATTCGGACATGGGCAAGATGACCATGCCACGCGCCGCGGTGTGCCTCGCGGCGGATGTGTTTCCGCTGCGCTCGGTCGAAGGCGACTTGCGCAGGGATCTGGAGACGCAGTTTCGACGGCGGGCGCAGGTCGAGTTGCCGGCGCGCGCGTGGGAGCTGGCGGCGGAGACGGGCGCGGCGATGAAAAGCGTGAGCGTCCGCAACCAACGCTCGCGCTGGGGCTCATGCTCGGCGCGCGGCACGGTGTCGCTCAATTGGCGGCTCGTGCAGACACCGGACTTCGTGCGCGACTACATTATCTATCACGAGCTGGCGCACCTGCGGGAGATGAACCACTCCGATCGTTTCTGGGCGCGTGTGGCGGAGACGTGCCCCGGATGGCGGGAGGCGGAGCGCTGGCTGAAGCGTCACGGGAGCCTAGTCGGGCTTTAGATGGATTTTACGCAAAGGCGTGAAGGGGCGAAGCCGTATAGGCAAGGAGAGAGGTTTTAACAGGAAAACATGAAGCCATGAACGGAATCTTCTTGGGGTCTTGGCTTCCTGCTTAATTTGTTCGGTTGGGCGTCTCAGCGCCGTTGCGGCTTTGCGTTATAATTTTGTCCGTAGGTTCTCCGCCCGGGCGAGGCAGACGCAGTTGCTGCCGTCGGCCGTCGGTAGCCATTCCAACTTCAGCGCGCGAAACTCGCGCGTCATCGCGCGGCGCAGGCCGCCGACCTCGATGAGCAGTAGGCCGTGTGGCGCGAGGCTGCTCCGGGCCTGCCGGAAGAGTTTGCGGATGATGTCGAGGCCGTCGCGCCCACCGTCGAGAGCGAGGCGAGGTTCGTATTTGAACTCGGCGGGTAGGCGGTCGCATACCGCACCAGGCTCGTAGGGGGGGTTGCTGAGGATGAGGTCGTAGCGCGGTGACGGCTTGGACGCGGCCGCTTTTGCGATGATCTCAAGCACGTCAGCGCGCAGCGGACGCACACGGCGGGCGAGGCGGTGGGCGCGGATGTTGCGGCGGGCGACGGCGAGCGCGCCGGGGGAGAGGTCGGTCGCGTCCACCGTCGCGCCGGGAAACTGTCGTGCGAGCAGGATGGCGAGGCAGCCGGAGCCGGTGCAGACATCGGCGGCGCGGCGAACCTTAACGCCGTCAGGCAGTAGCGCGGGGAGGGTGGGGATGATCTCGACGAAGTAGCTGCGCGGGATGAGCACGCGCTCGTCCACATAAAATTTTCCGCCGCCGAGCCAAGCCTCGCGCAGCAAGTAGGCAGCGGGCACGCGGTCTTCGGCGCGGCGGCGCAGCACGGCGCAGAGCCGGGCCCGTTGCCCGGCGGTGAGAGGGCGTTCGAGCGCGCGGGCGTCGCTGCTGAGCGGCCAGCCGAGCGTGCGGAGAAAAAGCCAGAGCGCCTCGTCGCGCGCGGAGGCGTCGGTCTGGCCGAGCGCGAGGCGAGCGCGGGCGTAGGTTTTTTCCGCGAGCGCAAGCCAGCCGGCGAGTGTGGCGGGTAGGAGTGCGGTGGCAGGCCGGAGTGGCGGTGGGCGTGTGGCCATGGTCAATTCAGCCGCAGCCAGGGAAACATTTGCGCCGCGACCTCTGCGTTGAGCAGGTGGCAGAGCCAGCCGTAGGGCTTGCTCGTCCAGATCATTGCCACAGTGATCAGCCGGTTGAATTGCGGCACAAAATTGATGCACGCGAGCAGGATGATCGGCCCGTAGGCGCAAAGGCGGCGGTAGGTCTCTTCGCCCATACCGACGGCGTAGCGCAAAAAGTGGCTGCCATCGAGTGGCGGAATGGGGACCATGTTGAAAACGGCGAGACTGAGGTTCATCAGTAGCAGTCGGCCGAGCACCTCAAGCAGGCGCGGGTCGAAATGCCAGAGCACCGAGGCGAGCGGCACGCACAGGAGCGCGATGACGAGGTTGCTGACCGGGCCGGCGGCGGTGACGATGAGGTCGCAGGCCATGCGGCGCTTGGGCGGAAAATTACCAAGGTTGATCTGCACCGGGCGGCCCCAGCCGATGAGCGTGAAGCTGCCGCCCAGCACGAACAAGTTAACCAGCGGGATGAGTCCGGTGCCGATGGGGTCGAGGTGGGCGAGAGGGTTGAGCGTCACGCGCCCTTGGGAGGCAGGTGTGCCGTCGCCGAGGCGGTCCGCGAAGAAGGCGTGAGCCCACTCGTGGACAGTGATGCTGATGACCAGCAGCAGGTAGGTGATGAGGCCTTGGCGGAGATGTTCAGCGTCGGGCATGGCGGCGGGGCAAGTTGTCCGCGCTGGACGGCGGGGGTGCAACATGGTTTTGCTGACGGCGATGAAAGAGCTCCGCACCATCCTCGCGCGGCTGCGCTCGCCCGCCGACGCCCCGGCGGCGCTGGCAACGCTCGCACGGGTGCGCGGATCGTCCTACCGGCGGCCGGGCGCGCGGCTACTGCTCACGGCCGATGGCGGGCGCACCGGTGCCATCAGCGGCGGTTGCCTCGAGGACGATGTGTTGCTGCGGGCGAGGGCGGTAGTGGCGGGTGGAGCGGCGCAAGCCGTGACCTACGACACGACGGCGGAGAACGACCTCATCTGGGGGGTGGGGCTGGGTTGCCATGGGGTGGCTGACCTCGTGGTTGAGCGGCTGGATGGCGATCCCGCTTGGGCGGAGTGTCTGCGCGGGGCCTTTGCCCGGCACTCCGACGCGGCCGTCGCGGTGGCGTTTCAGACCGGCGAAATCAAATCGTTGGGAACCCGTGCGGCGTTGTCGGGTGACGGGCGGCAATTCTGGGGTGATGATGCTTTGCGCGCCGGGCTGGAGCGGGCCGTGGTTCAGCGCGCCTCCCATCATGCGAACGTTGGCGACGCGGAATTATTCTTCGAATTCATGCCCCGGCCGGCGCGGTTGGTGATTTTTGGCGCGGGCGAGGACGCCCGGCCGCTGTGCCGGATGGCCACGGAGCTGGGCTTTGAGGTCAGCGTGGGCGACCTGCGGCCGGCTTGGCTCACCGAGGAGCGGTTTCCCGACGCGGCGGAGCTTTTTGCCGCCACCCCGGAAGCGGTGGATCCGGGCATCTGGCTGGACGAGCAAACGTTTGTCGTGGTGATGACGCATCACTACGTTCACGACGTGCCGCTGCTGCGAGGGTTGCTGCCGAGGCCCTTGGCCTACCTCGGCTTGCTGGGGCCCAAGCAGCGGGCGGAAAAAATACTCGCCGACCTCGCGGCGGCGGGTGTGGTCGTCACACCGGCGATGCGCGACCGACTGCACGCGCCGATCGGTCTCGATCTCGGCGCCGAGTCACCAGAGGCGGTGGCATTGGCGATTCTCGCGGAAATCCAGGCGATGCTGGCGGGGAGGGACGGGCGGCCGTTGCGGGAGAGGGGAGGGCCGATCCATGAATAAAACAGAGAACAGAGAACAGAGAACGGAGAACGGAAGCGAAACGGAGACGTTTCGTTTCGGGCTGGTTCTACTCGCAGCGGGGGCGTCGGTGCGGATGGGGAAGCCGAAGCAGCTGATTGAGGCGGGAGGGAAGGCGCTGGTCGTGCGTGCGGTGGAGGCGGCGCTGGCATCGGCGGCGTGGCCGGTGGTCGTGGTGCTGGGCGCGAACGCGGAGAAAATTCGGCCGATGCTGGCGCGACTGCCGGTGCTCGTAGCGGAAAACCCGACGTGGGGCGAGGGAATGGCGTCGTCGTTGCGCGCAGGGGTCAACACACTGCGAACGTTTTCCCGTGCGCTCGACGGCGCGCTGGTGGCCGTGGCGGACCAGCCGGCGTTCTCGGCGGGCGCGATCGCGCAGCTGGTGGATGCGCGTGCAGGACAGGTTCTACCCGGCTCACCGCCGACGGTGCGGAGCATCGTGGCGGCGCGTTACGCGGGGCGGCTGGGCGTGCCGGCGCTGTTCGGGCGCGAGCATTTCGCGGCGCTGGCGGCGCTCACAGGCGAGGAAGGGGCGCGGCATTTTCTTGCGGCGCACGCGGCCGAGACGGCGGCGGTGGACTTGCCGGAGCTGGCCGTGGACTTGGACACACCGGAGGACTTTGCAGCGTGGATGACGAGAGTAAGTAGCGCGACTAGACGGTCGCCCATTCAATAAGGACTATCTCCTTGGGTGCCTGAATCCGGATCGGCAGGGTGTCGCCCATCCCGCGTGAAACAATCAGCGGTGCCGAGCCGATCTCTCCACGATCAAACAGGCGTGCGTAGCAGGACGCGGCGGGTTGGGGCCGCCCGTGCCGGTCGTGCCAGAGATTGATCTGCCCCCCGTGCAGATGTCCCGCCAGCAACAGGCAGGGACGGTCACAGGGCAATTCCTCAGGGTTGATGTTAGCGGGATTGTGCAGGAGGACGACGGTAGGCTCAGAGACTGTCTCGCCTGGCTCGCGGGCGGAAATTCGTTCCCACGACGTGAAGCGATACCGGCGGCCGGTTTTGCCGGCGATCAAGGCGTCCCGCCGGTTAATCGGCTGCGCCAGCGGCAGGGCGGCGAGTTTTTCGACAAAAGAGCTCCCCCACCACAGATCGTGATTTCCAGCAACCCAGCACAGCGGATAACGGGCGGCCATTCGCTGAATCCACGCCAAGGCCAGACGGCGCCCCGTCGGGGTGTCTGCATAATCTCCTGTGAGCGCGAGCACATCGGGTTTCCAGGCGGCGAGGAGCGGCTCAATCTGCCGCAGCTTGAGGTCGCTGAACCAGAGATGAAAATCGCTGAGGTGCGCGATGCGGAGCCGGTGGGCCGCATCGGGCAGGCCGACGATTTCGTGGCGAACGGAGGGGGGCATTACCAGACGTCGGCAAATCCCATGCAGGCAAATCCGGCGATCACTACGGCCACGCGCCAATTCAGCAGGCCCGGAATTCCTTCTCCCTGCGTTGCCGGACGCAACAAAAGCAGCTCGGCCGCGATCCAGCCCGTGAATCCGGCGGCCACGTCCAGCCAGTCCGCGCGCCCGTCTGTCCAGCCCGCCCGCTGCACCAGCTCCCAGCCCGCATTGAAGAAAGGAGGCAGCCACGCAAGCCGGAGCGGGCCACTGGCGCGCACCGGCCGGATATGCCAGCCTCCAATCAGACTGGTCGCGATAAAGCACCACAGCGCGCTCGGCAGGCAGTCGCGGAGCCACGTCGGCACAGGGAGCCAATGACCTAGACTGTGTTTCAGCTTGAGATAGGCGGCCGAGCCCACGAGCTGTCCCACCAAGCGGTTGCTCAAAGTGTGGTCGGAGCGATAGGCCAGATAGAAACAAACGCCGAAGCCCAAGCCCAGCAGAGCGCAGATGAGACGTCGGGCGGTCATTTTTCTAGGGAGTATGCCGTCATCAGGCCGAATCCGCCCCTCGGGCCCAGTTGATTCTGGTGAAGGATCTCGATACCCGAAATTTCTCCGAGCCGAAACCAAGAGCGGAAATGCAGCCGGCGGGCTAGGGGCATCAGGGCCCGATCCAAGTGCCGCCAGGCATTCTTGGGAGTCTCATGGTTGAGAACAAACAACCGTCCGCCCGGGCGCAACACACGGCGGGATTCCGCCAGCATCCGGGCCGGGTCGGCTGTGGTGGAGAGGACATGGAAAAGGGCGACATAGTCGAAGGATGCGTCAGGGAAGCCCAGCGCCTCACCATCCATCTGCCGGATGTCGGACGCGGGTGAAAACCGGCGGCTGCTCGACACCATCCTGGCAGAGCAATCTATCGCGGTGATGTGGTGACGCTCGTAATGGCGCAGATGACGCCCCGGGCCGACTCCAATCTCCAGCAGCCGACCGGCGGGAAGCTGATTGATGCGACCGATCAACTGGAGGCGTCCCGGCGAGCAGAAAACATCTACGAGCGGGTAGAGCGAGAATACCCAATTGTAGAACTCGGCAACGGCAGCGTTGGCCGGACTTGAAACTGCGACTGGCGGTGACATCCCAACTGATGAAGCAAGATCGTCGCTCCATGGCAAGGGCGGGGCTGGCAAAGGTAGATCTCGAAATATCGGAGGCGGCGAGGCCGCGTGGCGGCGCGTTACGCGGGGCGGCTGGGCGTGCCGGCGCTGTTCGGGCGCGAGCATTTCGCGGCGCTGGCGGCACTGACGGGTGAGGAGGGCGCGCGGTATTTTCTTGCGGCGCACGCGGCCGAGACGGCGGCGGTGGACTTGCCGGGGTCAACTGTCATAGACCGTGGAGCGGTGGGCGACGCGCACGATCAGGATGCGAAGCTCGCCGTCGCGGATCTGGCCGATTACGCGGTAGTCGCCCACGCGCCAGCGCCAGAGGCCGTGGAGGTCGGCGCGCAGGGGCTTGCCGAAACGGCGCGGATCGCCGCCGAGGACCCGGGTTTCGAGATAGCGCACAACGCGCTTTTGCGCGGCGTGGTCGAGGCGGTGCAGCTCGCGCTTGGCCTCGGTCTCAAATGTCAATACCCAGCTCACGTTTGACCTCCGCAAGGGGGTGTAGGCGTGATTTACCGGCGGCGAGGGCGCGGAGGCGGCGGGTCGCGACGCGGGCGTCCTCGGTCTCGGCGAGGCGCTCGGCGAGTGTGTCGCGCACAAAGGCGCTCTTGTTCTGGCCGGCGGCGCGGGCGGCGCGGGCGAGTCCGGCGTCGAGGGCGGGCGGCAGGCGGAGAGTGAGCATGGGTGTCATACAGGGTGTATGACGTGGCCCTGTCAAGTTTACCCAGCAATCAGTGGTTTCAGCTTGGCCGGCACGGCGCACGCGGCCGAGACGTCGGCGGTGGACTTGGACGCGCCGGAGGATGTGGCGCGGCTGGCGGCTGAAAGCGTCGCGGGAAGAAATATCACAACTTAAAACCTGACTGCCTCTGGCTGGCTTTCTTCATCGGACCAGACTTCATCAAATTCGAGACCCGTGATGGAGTGCAGGGTGACCAAGGACTTCAGGTCTTGCTTGGCGCCACAGATCGAGGCGCAGAAAAGATCGAAACAGCTTTCTTCAATCTTAAACACCGGCTGGCTTGGAACGCTCCCTCGGAGGAAAACATATTTTTCGACCCGGAGCTTTTTCCCTGAGACTTGACCGATAGCCCATCTCGACCGGTTTTGGTCAAGACACGCCGCACACCCCAGCACATTAACCAGATAGCCGATCTTTCCCTGCCATGTGACTGGCAAAAACTCACAGTGAGGCCCAAGAATCGGCCTCAACAGTGCTAACGATCTTCCATGAAGAAGCATATTGCCCGCGCCACAACTGATGATTTCTGGTTCCGAGGCTTCGGCATTATCGCACGCAGCTTCCATCGGTTTCGTCCACAGTGCAGCCTTGGATGTTCCATCCAAGGCCAGAAGTCGGCTTCCCGCCACAGCCTCATCTGCTGGCAAGAGGCTCATGAAGTCATCCACGGCCAATCTGATTTTGTAAATGTTCATCGACGGTGGAAATGACCGCCCAAAGAGGCCCGTTTTAACTTTAAGTTCTGTCTGCTAGAATAGCAGCTTACGGCAGCTTGGTCTCGGAGACTTTTTTCGTCTGCGCGGCGCGGTAGGCGTCGAGGGCGGCTTTGATTTTGGCGTCGCTCAGGGCGAGGATGGCGGCGGCGAAGAGGGCGGAGTTGATCGCGCCGGGCTTGCCGATGGCGAGGGTCGCCACGGGGATGCCGCCGGGCATCTGCACCATCGAGAGAAGCGAGTCGAGGCCCTTGAGCGAGGCGGACTCGATGGGGACGCCGAGCACGGGCAGCGGGGTGAGCGCGGCCGCCACGCCGGCGAGGTGCGCCGCGCCGCCGGCGGCGGCGATGATGACCTTGAGCCCGCGCGCCTCGGCGCCGCCGCACCACTCGAAGGCGAGCTGCGGGGTGCGGTGCGCGCTGATGACGCGGCGTTCGTGCGCGATGCCGAGGGCGTCGAGCGTCTGCGAGCAGTTTTGCATCACGTCCCAGTCGGACGCGCTGCCCATGATGATTCCGACGAGGGGAGTGGCCATGAGCGCGACTTTGTGCGGGCGGGCGGGGGCGGGCAAGCCGGATTAAACGCGAGGGCGCGGAGGGAGGGAGACGCGGGGATGAAGGTAAAAAGGAGACGGGAGGCAGGAGCGGCTCCAGTTTTCCAAAGCAGGGTGAGGGCACCCCGCCCACATTTTCTCCCAGACAAGCGCGCCGGGGACGTCGCGCTCCACCTTTACCCGGCGGCTTGGCGGCTTGGCGTTGAAAATCAGGCGGCTTTTTTCGTGGCGCGGTGGCGGCGGTAGGCGACGAGGGCGAGGCCGGCGGTGAGGAAAATTGCGCCGTAGGTGGAGGGCTCGGGGACAGGGGCGATCATGCTCCAGGTGCTGTCGTAGGGGAGCCAGTCGGCGGCCTCGCCGTAGCCCTCGAACTGGATGCGGCCCAGCTCACCCTCGACATTGGTGGAGGTGTTTTTCACCAGCAGGAAGGTGGTGAACTCGATCCAGTTCTTGATCAGCAGGGTGCTGCCGCCGGCGATGAGGAGATCGTCGAGGTAGACCTGAGCTCTCGGTTGATGCTGTCAGGCAGAAATTCATATTTTCGCACTTCGACGAACCAGCGCTGCAGGCCTACGAAGACTACAGTCGTCGTAAGGGGATTCCCCTTGGCTTGTTCACATGGGTTGATGCGGAAGACATCTCTCGTGAAAAACTTGATAGGATTATGGCGATGCTCCGTCCGCAAATGAATAGGGCGGTTCGCCCCCCGAGCAATTCAGTCGAGGGGGGGACTTATCCTCTGAAAAAGGAAGGTGCGCTTAATCTTGTATTGAACAATATCAGTATGCCTCCTGACCTAAAACCAATGGTAGGCGCGGAGTTTGAGGGAATATTCCTGATTTCATTTTCTCGTGGGCCACCGGACGATTTTTCAGGTGGGTATGCGGTCGTTGCCGCCACCGGGCAGAGGATCGGATGGGGATTGCTTAGCCCCGAAGAGGAGGCAGCCAAAAAGAGCGCCCCCAAGCCCGTGCTGCGATCCAGCGGCGGCGGCAGACCATGAAATGCGTCTGGCACAGCCGGTCGGTGGCCCATAAAGAGCCAGAAAGGATTCACGTTTTCTGGATCAGCGCCACCGCGTGTGCGGCGATGGCCTTGCCATGGCCGATGGCGTCGCAGCCCTCATTGGTCGTGGCCTTCAGGCCGATGGCGTCAACGGGCAGGCCCGTCGAGACGGCGAGGGCGGCTTTCATCGCGGCGAGGTGCGGGGCGATCTTCGGGCGCTCGGCGATGAGGGTAGCATCAAGGTTCACCGGGACGAAGCCGGCTTTTTTCAGCTCGGCGACGACGCGGCGGAGGAGGAACTGCGAGTCGGCGTCCTTCCACGCGGGGTCGGTGTTGGGGAAGAAGTGGCCGATGTCGGGCAGGCCGGCCGCGCCGAGCAGCGCGTCGCAGATCGCGTGGGTGAGGCAGTCGGCGTCGGAGTGCCCGTCGAGGCCGAAGCCGCAGTCAAAGCGCACCCCGCCAAGCACGAGCGGCCGCCCGGGAACGGTGCGGTGGATGTCGTAGCCGTGGCCGACGCGGATCATGGTAGGGTAGGGAAGGGTTAGCGACTGAGGCGTGGATGGCGGAAAATCTCCGCTCTGCGCCTAGGAGGCCTCGCGGCTTTACGTTAAAATTGACCCTCAATACACCACCTTGTTCAGCGGATACTCCACGATGCCCTCGGCGCCGAGCGACTTGAGCTGCGGGATGATTTCGCGGGCCACGCTCTCATCAATGATCGTCTCCAGCGCGATCCAATCGCTGTTGCTGAGGGGCGAGATGGTCGGGTTGCGGAGCGCGGGGATGGCCGCGAGGATGGCGTCGAGGGATTTTTTCGGCGCGTTCATCTTGAGGCCGACCTTGCTCCCGGCCTCCAGCGCGCCGCGCAAGAGCAGAGCGATGGTCTCGATTTTCTTGCGCTTTGCGGGGTTGGCCCAGCTCGCTTTGTTCGCGATGAGCTTGGTGTTGGTCTCCAGCAGCGTGTCCACGATGCGGAGCTTGTTGGCGCGGAGCGACGAGCCGGTCTCGGTGATGTCCACGATGGCGTCCACGAGGTCGGGGACCTTGACCTCGGTCGCGCCCCAGGAGAACTCGACCTCGACCGGGATCTTTTTGGCCGCGAAATAGCGTTTTACCGTGCCGACCAGCTCGGTGGCGACGCGCTTGCCGGCGAGCTGCTCGGGCTTCGTCACCGACGACGCCTCTGGGACGCAAAGCACCCAACGCGACTTGAGGGTGGACGCCTTGCTGTAGATGAGATCGCACACCTCGACGACGTCGGACTCGTTCTCCTTGATCCAGTCGAGACCGGTGAGACCGCAGTCAAAAAAGCCGTGCTCGACGTAGCGGCTTACCTCCTGCGCGCGCACAAAGCGGCCATCGAGCTCTGGGTCGTCAATGGACGGCTTGTAGGAGCGCGAGCTGGACGTGATCTTCCAGCCGGCTTTGGCGAAAAGATTTTTGGTGGATTCCTCAAGGCTGCCCTTGGGCAGCCCGAGCATCAGGAGCGGTTTTTTCTCGGCGGACACGTCGCCCAAGGCACACGGCGCGGCCCACGCCTTCAAGCCAATTTCGTCAGCGCCTTTGGCCAGAGATAAGTAAACGCCCGCGAAAACTCCCCCGGCCGCTCGGTCAGCGCGCGAGTAACCTCGCCGACCGCGAACCACTCACCACGCTCAACCTCCGCTGGGTGGAGCGCGAACGGCCCGTCACCGCGCGCCGTGTAGATCCACGCGAACTCCCAGCCCGTTTCGCGGCAGGGTGTCAGCTTGAGCAGTCGCGTCAGCTGCGACGCGGGCGTCACAGTCAGCCCGATCTCCTCGCCCAGCTCTCGCGCCGCCGCCGCGTCGTAGTCCTCACCGGCATCGAGGTGGCCGGAGCAAGACGAGTTCCAGAGGCCAGGCGAGGTGTCCTTAAGCATAGAGCGCTGCTGCAGAAATACCCTTCCGTCTGTGCCAAAGACCAGCACATGCACGGCGCGATGGAGCAAACGGCGCCGGTGGACCTCGGCGCGAGCAGCCTGACCGACAACTTCGTCGCGGTCATTGACCACATCGAAGATTTCGTCGTCACGCTGGGCCATTTGGGAGCTGGCGGGCGAGGTGCTCATGTTTTTGTTGTCGCGTCACTCACGGCGCGGCGTTTCGTGGGCGCAAACCATTTTCCGCCTCATGCCCAAAATTGACATCAACAAGGTCGCCGAAATCCTGAAGAAAAATCAGGTTTCCCCCGCGCTGCTCCGCCAGATCGTCGAGGAGATGAACCTCGCCGCCCAACCCGATCCCGGCGCGGAGGACGCGCCGCCGCCGCTAAAAAAGCAGTTTGTGCTGCTCGTGTCCGACCCCGAGGGCCGGCTGCCGAAGACCGACTTCGCCGGCTGGGCCGTGCAGATCCCCGATGATCAGAGTCCCGCGACGACGACGGAACGAATTATCCGCGCCGCCTATGATTTCAACGCCACCAAAAAAGGCCGCTTACTGCCGGTGAAGACGGTCGGCGAGGCGCTGGAGAACGTGCCCGCGCGGCACTTTAAGGAGTGCGACCTCTGGGTGAAGACCAAGACGCCCGTGCTTCTCGTGCGGACCGACAACGAGATTCCTAGCGACGAAGATCCCGTGAAGGCCGCGCGCAAGGCCCGCGCCGCCGCAGCGGAATGAATCCCATGTTCGCGCACCGCCGAGTCGCCGCCTATACGCTGGCCTGCGCGCTAGCCACCGGCCTCACGCTGCTGACCGGCTGCGATGGCAAACCGGCCACGGCTGCACCACCCTCTCCGGCCACGACTGCGCCGACGCATTACGGTTACCAGATTGTGAACACGTTTCCTCACGACCGCGCGGCGTTCACGCAGGGGCTGGTGTTTCTCGATGGCGCGCTGCTGGAGACCACTGGGCTGAATGGAAAATCGTCGCTCCGCCGCGTCGAACCGGCGACCGGCAGCGTGCTAAAGCGCGTGGAGCTGCCAGAGCAGTATTTCGGGGAGGGCATGACGGTGATAGGAAAAAAAATCTACCAGGTCACCTGGCAGAACCGCACCGGCTTCGTCTATGACCTCGGCACGTTCGCGGCGGAGCGGACGTTCCGCTATGACGACGAGGGCTGGGGGCTAACGACGGATGGCCAGCAGCTCATTCTCAGCGACGGCACCGATACGCTCCGCTGGCTTGATCCAGCGACGTTTCAGGTTACACGCACGGTCCAGGTGACCAACGCCGGTCGGCCGCTGGCACTGCTCAACGAGTTGGAGTGGGTGAAGGGCGAGATTTTCGCGAACGTCTGGCAGACCGAGACCGTCGCACGTATTGACCCCGCGACCGGGCGCGTGACAGGGCTGATTGACTTTTCCGGACTGCTCACGCCTGCCGACCGCATCGGCGATATTGATGTGCTCAACGGCATCGCCTACGATGCGGCAGAGGACCGGCTTTTCGTTACTGGCAAAAACTGGCCGAAGCTCTTTGAGGTGCGGCTCGTGCCGAAGTGAGCTTAACTGTTGAACCGCGAATGAACGCCAATTGACGCGAAAAAACTCGCTCAAAGACTTTCTCCCGACTGCAACGAAACGCATCTGCTTTTCCCGTGGCCCGCTCCGCTCCCGCCCCTCTCCTCTACGCCAGCACCGACCGCAGCGCCGACATGCTTTATTTCGGCGGCTTCGACGTGCCCGACCCCTTCATCGCGTTTGCCACGGGCGGCAAGAAAATCGCCGTGCTCAGCGCGCTGGAGTTCGGCCGCGCGAAGAGATCGTCGGGCTTCGACCGCGTGCTGCCGCTGGAGCCGTGGCTCCAAAAGGCGCAGGCCGCCTTCCCGCATGTGAAGCCCCGCGCCGGCACGGCGGAGGTGATCGCGCTGCTCGCGCGGGCGCACGGGCTGCGCGGGTTCGCGGTGCCGGAGGACTTTCCCGCCGGACTGCTCGACCGGCTGCGGCGCCACGGGCTGAAAATTACCGTCACGCCGGGAGCGTTTTTTCCAGAGCGAGAGTTCAAGACCGCCGCAGAGTCCGCCGCCATCCGCGAGGGCAACCGGTGTAGCGCCATCGGCATCGCCGCCGCGCGCGAGGTGCTCCGCGCGAGCAAAATTCGCGGCCACCGCCTCTGGCATCGCAGCGAAGTCCTGACCTCGGAAAAACTGAAGGTCGCCATCGAGATCGCCTGTCTGGAGGCCGGCGCAGTCTCGCTCAACACCATCGCTGCCGGTGGCGACCAAGCGTGCGACCCTCATGAGCGCGGCTCCGGCCCGCTGCGCCCGCACGAACTGATCATCGTGGATGTGTTTCCACGCGTCACCGCCACCGGCTACCATGGCGACATGACACGCACGTTTCTGCGCGGCCGCGCCAGCGACGCACAGCGCGCGCTCGTCGCCGCCGTGCGCGACGCCCAGCTCGCCGCGCTCGGCAAAATTCGTGCCGGCGTGAACGGCCGCGACGTCCACGCCGCTTGTGTGGAGGTTTTCACCCTACGCGGCTATCCGACGAAACGCACGCCGCGCGGTTCGGTGGGCTTTTTTCACGGCACCGGCCACGGCCTCGGCCTCGATATCCACGAACCGCCGCGCATGAGTGGCGCGGTGGATTATGCGCTGAAGAAGGGCTCGGTTGTCACGGTAGAGCCTGGCCTCTACTACCCCCGGCCTCGGCGGCTGCCGCATCGAGGACGTCGTGCAAGTCACGGCTAGAAAACCGCGGATGCTGTCGGACTTTGATTACGAGTGGGAACTGCGCTGAAATAATTAACCGCGAATGGATGCCATGAACGCGAATATTCAGCGATTAGGCCAAAGGCCGCAGCAAGACTGCGCCCCTACAATTCATTCGCGTGAATTCGCGTCTGTTCGCGGTTGAAAATTATGCCCGAGCTCGCTGAGGCGGAGTTTTATCGCAAACGCTGGCATCAGACCGCCAGCGGGCGGCGTGTTGCCGAGACGCTCACCCATGACCGCGCGAAAATTTATCGCGGCACTGATGCCGCCGTTTTACGCCGCGCATTGACGGGCGCGCGCTACCTCGACTCCGAGGCAGCGGCTAAGCAGATGGTGTTCCGCTTCGCTGGCCCGGCGGGGCACCTGTGGCTCGGTGTCCATCTGGGCATGAGCGGCGAACTGCGCGTTGAGCCGCGCAAATACACGCCGCAGAAACACGACCATCTCGTGCTGCACCTGGCGGGCGGCCCGACGTTGTTG
>CAIPZZ010000202.1 GCA_903869665.1 uncultured Opitutia bacterium
CAGGCGGACGGGGTGCCGCCACCCACACCGGCGCGGCGGCGGGTGGTGCTCACGCGCACGCCGGAGAGGTTCGCGGCGGAGGCCGTGCCGGGGGCGCTGGAATTTACCGATGCTCAGCCGGCGGAGATTGTGGCCCGCCTGCGGCGCGAGGGCTGCCGTGCCTGCGCGTTACTGGGCGGAGCGCAGGTCCACAGCCTGTTTCTCGCCGCCGGGCTGGTGGACGAACTCTGGCTGACGGCGGAGGCACGGCTCTTCGGCGGCGGCACGCCGCTGCTCGCGGCGCGGACGGACACGCGCCTGCGGATGCTCGCCCACGAGGGGCTAGGCGACGACGCGCTGCTGCTGAAATACGCAGTAGTGCGGTGCGCTGGGTAAATGGAGACGCGCCGCCCTCGTCGCGCGTTCCGCCATCCGCCCGATCGAAGCAAGTCTCCTCGGTCCGGTTGCAAGGGTGCCGCTCAGATCGAAAAATCCCCGCGCCCACTCGGCTCGTGCAGGCCGCACTCGCGCTTGGCCGCACCACCGCGCGTGTCCTCTTCGCTCATGCCCGGCTCCAGCTTTTTCGTGCTGTGCCAGTCGCCGACGGAGACATAGCCCTGATCGAATAGCGGATGATAGGGCAGCTCGTGCTGCTTGAGGTAACGGTAAATCGCTTGGTTGCTCCAGTCCACGATGGGGTGAACCTTCGTGATCTTGTTCTGTTTTTGCACCACGGGCAGCGCCTCGCGCGTGCTGGCCTGCTCCCGGCGCAGACCCGCCAGCCACGCCTTCGCGCGCAACTCGCGCACGGCGCGATCCATGGGCTCACGTTTGACCGTGAGCTTGTAGAGCTCTTCTTGGGCTGAGTCGGGCTCAGATTCCCACAGCTTGCCGTGCAACGCCTCCATGCGGGCTGCCGACATCGCGGGGTTGTAGGTCTTGAGATTGAGCTTGAGCCGCTCGGTCAGCTCCGCAGCAAAGCGATACGTTTCTGGAAAGAGGTAGCCGGTATCAATGAAGACCACGGGAATCTCCGGCACGATGCGCGTGACAAGGTGCAGCATGACGGCCGACTGAATGCCGAAGCTGGTCGTCATCACGAGCTGGTCGCCGAAGGTGTCGGCCGCCCAGCGCACGCGCTCCTCGGCAGAAGCCTTTTCAAGGTCGGATGGAGGCGGAAATGGAATGGGAACGGCCGCTTTGGCGGCGGAACTGGCGCTCATGTTTTGGAAAGGGTGACGTTAGCCGCCCCGAAGGGTTTGTCCAGCCCAAGGCCGCAATGAAGCCCGTCCGTGTGCGCCATGCTCACAGCGCGGCCTTGATTTTGTCCAAGACCGCCTTGGACAGCGCCTCGTCGCCCAACAAGCCCGCGCGGATTTTCACCTGCGTCAGTCGGTCACCGCCGTGGCTGAGCGTGATGTCAATTTTTTTGTCGGCGGTGGTGCGGACGGTGACCGTGGTGGAGACGCCGTCCGTCTTTTCGCCGATCTTGGCGAAGCCGAGCTGCTGGACCGCCTTGTTCGTAGCGGCGAGGGTCTGGTCAAAGCTGCCACCCAGCCAGGCCTCAAGCGTGCCGCGCGTGTAGGCGACGGTCGCGCCGGCGCCGGCGGCGGCCCCGATCACGACAGCAAGACAGCCGGAGGTGACGGCCACGGCGGCCAGCGCGAGGGCGGCAAGGAGCGGGCGCAGGGAGGAAGCGGCGGTGGTCTTTTTCATGGCCGGACAAATTGGCGAAAAACCCGGCAAACACAATCCCGCGCGCAGGATTGCCCCAAGGCCGAGGCCCCCGAACCCAGGTTGGCGGGTTCGGCGCCCGCACCGCCTTCAGCCAAGCTCAGAACGAAGGCGCGATGTCGTAAACGACGACGCGCTCCCAGAGAGACTTGCAGGTATTGACGAAGCGCGCGTGGTCCGGGCACTTGGTTTGGTAAAAGTCGTGGTCGGCCAGGGTCTTGAACTCGACGTGCAGGCCAAAGTCGTAGGAATTGTCCACGACCGGGCGCTTTTCGAGCGCGGCGGGCGGACCGGCGTGGCAGCGCGCCAGATAGGTGAGCTGCGTGAGCCGCTGCAGCTCGGTGACAAAGGTCGCGCGCTGCGCGGGAGTGAGGTCCTGGCGGAGCCAGAAGAAGACGGTGTGGATGAGCATGAGAAGATGGAGGGGGACGGTGGGGCAAAAAAACGGCGCGAGGCAAAAATTTGCCGCGCGCCGAAAAGAAATACGCCGAGTTTGAACCCTGACTGGAGTCCGACCCGGCGGGACTATCCGCTCAAGGCGCGGCGACCGGAGCAGCCGGAGCCGCGGGGGCGGCGGGAGCCGCCGGGCCACGCTGCGGGAACGCGGGCGCGGCACCGGGCGCACCGGGCGCGCCGGGCGTGCCGCCACGCCGTCCTCCAGGGCCACCGGGTCCGCCAGCGCCGCGCGCGGGCTGGGCCGGGAGTTCGTTGGCCTTGGGGGCGACTTTGTCGAGGTTGGGCGTCACGTCGGCATCTACCCGGCCCGTGGCCCAGTTGAGGCCCCCGAGCAGGATGGATTGGAACTCGGCGCTCATCCACACATCGTCGCGGTGGCCCATGTTGGTGTAGAACACGCGGCCTTTGCCCTCCATCCGCGCCCACGTCGAGGGATACGGCGGACGGGCATACTCATTGCCGGTCATGCCGGTGGTGTCCTGGACCAGAATGACGTGGAGATCGGCGGGGAAATTTTTCAGCGAATACCATTCCTCATTGGGGCCATAGTCGGCTGGCAGCGCGGCGATACCAGGGAACTTCACGTCGGCCACAATCAACCGTGATTTTTGTTGCTGTCCATGGCCGATAAACTCGCCGCCCAACATCTTGATGTAAGGATCGGCAGCGTCCCCGTTGGCGACACGATATCCACGCTGGCCGCTCGTCCCGTCCGGGAGCACGGAGTGAAAGGTGTCGCTAGCGCTGTGCATGCCGATGAAGCCCTTGCCACCCGCGACCGCCTTGAGCAACGCTGCCTTCCCGGCGGGAGTCATCGGCGGAGCCTTGTCGAGGCCCGGGGTGGTGAGTCCGCCCGCCCCATCCTGAGTGTAGAACATGAGCGCGTCGAACTTCGCCAGGTATTCGTCGGAGAACAGGCTGCCGTCCTTGGAATAGGTGAACTCGAAGTTGTGCTTCGGGCCGAGCTCGTTGAACACGCGGAACGCGACGCCGAACCTCGGGTTGTCGGCGGTCTTGATCGGATCGTGCTCGAAGCTGACCGACTTAGTGAAGAAGAGAACCTTCTTGAGGGGCGGTGTCGCAGCGGCCGGCGGCGCACTGGCGGCGGCGTGAGCTGAGCCGACGAACGCGAGCAGCGGAAGCACGAGGAGGGGCAGAACTTTCAGGGAGGTTTTCATGGGAGTAGCGCGGGCGGGTTGCCCGCAGGTGATGGATGATCGGGAATAATGG
>CAIPZZ010000203.1 GCA_903869665.1 uncultured Opitutia bacterium
CGACACCGCGCGGCTGACCATCAGCGCGTCCACGATCACGATGAGCATGCGCAGGCCCTGCTCGACGAAGATGGGCCACGCGATGGTGAGGAGGCCGGTCTTGGGCTGGGCGGGTGCGCTCATGCGGTGCAAAAGCGGTCAGCATACCGCCCGCGCCCGGCGGGGTGTCAACGGTGGCGAGAACGGAGCCGCAGACGGGCCACGGAATTTTGCCGCGGATGACGCGGAGGGACGCGGATGACGGGTGGACGAAGCAGATTTTTTAACCACGGATGACACGGATGCACACGGATAAACCACGGACTCGACGCAATCAGGTGGAACACGGAGCGCACAGAGGCCACGGAGTCCGAGCCGGCTCTAGCTCTGCGCCCCGAGCGCGGTGCGGTAGAATTCTAGCGCCTCCTCGCAGCGGCCGCCGAAGAAGAGGTAGGGTTGGACGAGGGTGGTGTGGGCATGGGCGTTTTTGGGTGGTTGTTGTCAGGGCGCCGTGCGCTGCTCATGGCTCAGTAGCGCAAGGAATTCAGCAACGATATGGGCCTTGGCGGACATGGCCTCTTGGCTGATGGTAACGATGAGGCTTCAATTTGCGGGGCTGCTCGGGCTGCTTTTCGATTACTCGACGGTTGTCGCCCAGAACGATGTCGCCATGGTCGTTCAGGCGGAAGGGGCCGAAGGGGTTGAGGGTGGCCGTCTGCGCGCTGGTGGCGTTGCTGGAGAGGCTGGCGGTGAGCGGCTCGGCCTTCCAGTTGTTGCTGGCGCGGGCGGACCAGGCGACGCGGCCTTCGTGGCCGATGGGCAACACGGTGAGGGCCGAACCATAGGCGACGGCCTCGGTGACGGAGCCGTTGGTCACGCCGGAGAGCGAGGCGGTGCCGGGCAGGAAGCCGGAAAACGAAAGGGTGTGCGAATGGGTGCTGCCTGTGGAGGCGCGCTTGGAGCGCGGCGGCCGTGCAACACAGATCCGGCGGCGGGACATGGCGGGGAACGGTGGGCCGCGCGCAGAGCCGGGGCAAGGCTACTTACGGCGGGGGCGGAGGAGATAGCCGAGGCCGAGCGCCAGCACGGCTAGGGCTGAGGCGGCGAGCAGCCATTTGAGCGCGTGGGAGGACTCCGACGGGGCGAGGGAACCGCTCGACGGAGGCGGCGTAAGAGCCACGGGGGGCGGCTTAGTGGCTTTATCCGGGTTCAACGTGGGCGGAGCGGGAAAGCTGGGCGGCGTGCCGCCGTCCGCCGCATAGTTGGCAGCAAATTTTTGCAGGTAGCCCAACTTGATATTTCCGAACACTCCCGGCGGAGCAGGCAGGCTCAGGATGCACTCGTAGAGCCGTTTCTCATAGACTTTATCGGTCGAAAAATCGACGACCACAGAAATGGCCGAGGCCCGTGAGATTTCGTTGTTCGCCAATTTGGGCAGGTATTGGAGGATGGCGGCCATCGCCTTCTCGCGAATCGCAGGTGGGAACTGCGCCCCACGCTTGTGCCACTCCAAGCCAAGGACAACAATGATTCTTTCAATGTGCATTGGATCGGATTCTTTGTCGAGAAGCGCCACCCAATGGTCAATGACCGCGGGACCGGCCGCACGATAGGCAGGAACGGCAGTGCCATGGCTGCCAAAATAACCCTCGGTGAGATCGGAGTAATTCCATGCTGGTTCAGCAATAGGAACAGCCGCTTGCAACCTGAGGCCGAAAGCGAACAAAAATATAAGGCCAAGCCACATTGTTTTCATGGTGCGGGAGAGATCCCCCGCGCCGCCCACCAGGCCGGCGGGCCCGACGGCAGCACACCCGCCGGCGGCGTGGTCGTCGCGTGGAGCGCGGGCATAGGGGCCGACCCTAACAGCGCCGCGAGCGAAAATGCGGCCAGCACGAGAGAGCGGGGTGAGGTTCTCATGAAGACAAAAGGTTCAGGGTGAAAATGCGGCCCACCCGCTCCGCTGGCCCCGGGCGAAAAAAGCGGCTTGAAAAAATGCGCTACGCGCAAAGCGAACGTGCTGCGTGCTGCGTGCTGCGTGCTGCGTGCATAAGGGGGGCGGGGTTGCGTCGAAACGAGCAGAGTTAGCCGTCCTTTGGCAAACGGATTATTATGGATTGCGCGAACAAGTTGAACGACAAACTCAAAGATGTAGCCCAGTCAAACGGACCTCCGCTTCCCCTCACGGCGTGGCGGCGGCGGGGTTGGGGCCGGGCGTGGTGCGGGCGGCGAGGGGCTGCCATTGCGGGGGCTGCGGGGTGAGGGTCAACGCGTTGCCGAGAATACGGAGGGATTCGCGGAGGTTGATGTCCATTTTGGCGTAGCGCTCGTCGGTGCGGTCGTCGGGATCGGCGGGATCGTCGTCGGCCGCGGCGGCCTTAATGCGGGGCGGCGGGGGCGGGGCGAGCATCGTCTCAGTGAACGTAAAGGCGGCGGCCTCGAGCTTTTTCAGCTCGGCGTCGGCGGCCTTCTTGTGGTCGGCGTCGGCGGTTTTTTGTTTCTCGCGATCGGCAAGATTGAGGGAGAGGGCCTTCTCATCCTGCTTGGCTTTGAACCAGCCGATGGAGTCGCGCAGGAAGGAAAACTCGGGGAGCTTTTGCTGGCGGGCGGCACTGGCGGAACGGAGGGCGGCGAGGGTGGCGGGGGAGAGTGGGCCACTGGAGAACGAGCTGGGCTTGATCTCATCCCACCCGAGGGCGTGGGGGAGGCTGGACTCACCAATCGGCAGCAGTTCGTCCACCGACGGGAGAACGATGTCGGGGATGACGCCGCGGAGCTGGGTGGAGGAGCCGTTGGGGAGATAGAATTTCTGGATAGTGAGCTTGGTCGCGCCAGTCTTGGGGAGGGGCTGGCCGAGGAGGGCGGCGAGGGTGGCGGCGGCGGCGGGGCGCAGGCGGCTCATCTCAAAGACGGTCTGCACGGTGCCCTTGCCGTGGGTGGAGGTATCGCCGATGACGACGGCGCGGCCGTAGTTCTGGAGCGCGCCAGCGACGATCTCGGAGGCGGAGGCGCTGAAGCGGTCCACGAGCACGACGAGCGGGCCGGCCCAGACGGGTGGCGCGGGCTTGGCGGCGTCCACCTTGACGACACCTTCGTGGTCCCTGACTTGCACGACGGGGCCGCCGCCATCGAGGAAGAGGCCGGCGAGATTGACTGCCTCGCCGAGCAGGCCGCCGCCGTTGCGGCGGAGGTCGAGGACGAGGCCGCGGACGTGCTGTTCCTTTTCGAGGCGCTTGATCAGTTCGGCGACATCGCCCGAGGCGGTGGCGGGGTCGGAGCCCTCGGTGGAGGAGTCGGGGCCGTAGAAGGCGGGGAGCGTGATGACGCCGAGCGGGAGCGCGGCCTTGCCGTCGGGGCCTGGGACGCTGAACACGGCGGCGTGCGCGCGGGCGGAGTCGAGGTTGACGACGTCGCGGGCGATGACGACCTCGTGGCGCGCGGTGGCACCGTCGCCGGACTCGACGGTGAGATGGACGCTGGTGCCTTTGCCGCCGCGGATCATCTGGACGATCTTACGCAGCTTCATGCCGATGACCTCGACGGGCTCGCCCTTGTCCTGCGCGATGGCGATGATGCGGTCGTTAGGTTTGAGCTGCTTGCCGAGCTCGGCGGGGCCGCCGGCGACGAGCTCTTTGACGACGCAGTAGTCGTCTTCCAAGCCGAGCAGAGCGCCGATGCCGACGAGCTGGAGGCGCATCTGGATGCCGAAGTCCTCGTAGGTGGAGGCGGAGAAATAGGTGGAGTGCGGGTCGTAAAGCTGGGCGATGGCGGTGAGGAACACCTCGGCGATGTCGGTCGCGTCGATGTCGGCGACATTCTTGGGCAGGCGTTCGTAGCGTGTGGCGATGGCGGCTTTGGCCTCTGCGATAGTTTTTTTCCGCGCGGGTAGATTGATTGAAGTTCCGTCAGGCAAGACCACCGTTTTGGGTAGGTTGGCCAGTGGGATCTTCTCAGCCGGCGGCGAGAGTGCGGGCGGGGACAATGTAGGAGGGGAAACCTTGACCGGCGTAGCCTTGGCCTCCGGGAGCGCAACGGCCTTGGGCGTGGCGAGCATCTCCTGGATGAGGTCGAACTTGATGCGACGGCGCCAGAGGTCGTCAGCCGCAGCGGCGTTGGCGGGCCAGTCGGCCTTGCTGCGGTCGGGGGCGTAAGTGTCGCGGCCGGCGAGGTCGGGATCCTTTTTTAGCTCCTCGGCGATCCAAGTGGCCCGCTCCTGCACGCGGCGTTCGTAGAGGGCAAAGAGCTCGTAGGCGGCGGTGAGGTTCCCCAGGCTGCCGACGGTGAAGAAGAGGTTGTCGGCGTTGTATTTGGCCATGAATTCCTGCCGGTCGCTTTCGAGGAAAAACAGGCGTTGTCCGTCGAGGCTGGCCATGAAGTCGGGGATGAGCTGCCCGTAGCTGGCGATGGTGACGGCCTCGCGGTTGTAGTGAAACTGACGGAGGAGCTGGACGAGATTCTTTATCTCGTCGCGCATGTCCTGGGGCGTCTCCAGTCGGCGTGGGGCGGGCACCTCGGCGGCGGCGCGGGCGGCGGGCAGTGCGACCGGCGCGAGGGCAAGGGCGCAGAGGGCGGCGGGCGCGAGCAGGGCGCGGAGCAGACGGCGGGAGAGGTGCATGGGGGATGAGAAAAGCGGGGCGGGGAAAAGTTGCAAACAGTCGCAAGGCTGCGCGGGTGACGGGACGGGGGCGAGAACGAAAATCATGGGCGGACGGCGGTGGGCGGTCAGCGGCGGCTGAGGAAATCGCGGGCCTCGTCGAGGGTGCGTTTTTCGGCCGGCGTGAGCGCGCCGAAGCCGTGGCTACTGATCTTGTCGAGGATGCGGTCCACCTCGGCGCGGAGCGCGGCCGGGGTGGCGGCGGGCGGCTCGATTTCAGCGGCTGGCGCGGCGCGGGGCGGGGCGGGCGCGGGCCGTCGCCGGCGCGGCAGCCAGGCCGAGATGCGTAGCCAAAACGCGGAGGGATGCCGCCACCCCATCTCCTGCTCGTTGCCGCGCCAAAGCCGGTGGCAGAGCCAGCCCGCCGCCATACCGCCGAGATGCGCCGAGGGCGCATAGGCGAACGGCGCGACCCCGCCTGCCAGTTCGTAGAGAAAAAATGCGAGCAGATCCAGCGCCAGCAGTGCGAGCACGAGCTGGCGCGGACGGATCGTGACCGGCAGGAAGAAGAAAAGCAGCAGCCGGAACGGCTCGTCGGGATAGACGCAGGCGTAAAACACGAGCATCCCGTAGAGGCCCGGCATGCAGCCAGCCAGCCCGCCGCCCTGCCGCCAGTTGGCCGCGGTCCAAGCCAGCCCGCCGAGCAGCAGCGCGCCCGCGAATAGCGTTACCAGCCGCCGCGGCCCAAGCAACGGCTCTAGCTCGCGGCCCATGATGAACAGCCCGGCCAACAGGAACAGCGCCCACAGCGGCGTGGCGCTGTTGAGCAGCCCATAGGAAAGAAATGTCCACAGCCAGCCGTGTCGCAGTCCCTCAATTGAGAGCGGCAGGCGGAGGAGGAGCGCGTTCGTCCCCTGAAACCACGGCGAGCGGAGCACAAGCTCGGCCACCATCGCCACCGCGAGCACGCCGAGCAGCCACGGCAGCGCACGGAGCCTTTCCCGCTCGTGGTCGGCCTGCATGTAGGATCGGTCGGACAGCATGACGGCACTGTGCGGGACTGAGCGGCAAACTCAAGCGCGGGCATCCGGCCCGTGATCCACCCCATTTCTCACGGGCAGGACGCCGGCGCCCGCCAATCCGCTTGCCAAGCGGCCCGGCGCGGCGGGAAATGGGGCGCGTGTCGAAGCAACTCAAGAATATCGGTGTCGTCTCGCTGCTCACGGCGGTGTCGCGCGTGTTGGGGTTGGCGCGCGACACGCTGGCGGCGGCGGTGCTCGGCGCGGGCGGGGTGAACGCGGCGTTCGTGACGGCGTTCCGGCTGCCGAACCTGTTCCGCCGGCTGCTCGGCGAGGGCGCGCTCACGGCCGCGTTTCTCCCGACGCTGCAGCAGGAGCTGCACGAGCGCGGCAAGGCGGGCGCGTTCGCGCTACTCAACCAGGTTGTGAGCTGGCTCGCGGCCGTGACCGCCGCGTTGGTCGCGCTGGCAATGCTGGTCTTTGGCCAGTCGCGGCTGCTCGCGGGCCATGAGGAGAAGTGGTATTTCGCCGCCGACCTCGCGGTGCTGCTGTTTCCCTACCTCGCGTTCGTGTGTGTGGCGGCGGCGCTCAATGCGGCGCTCAACGTGCTGGAGCGCTTCACCGAGCCGGCGCTGTCGCCCATCTGGCTCAATCTGTGCATGATCGCCTCGCTCGGTGGCGCGGGGCTGCATTGGGCGGAGACTGACCTCCGCCGCGTGCTGTGGCTCTGCGCGGGCGTGCTCGCGGGCGGGTTCTTGCAGATGGCCGTGCCCGCCGCCGTGCTGATGCGTGAGGGTTGGCGGCCGCGCGCGGACTTCTCGCTGCCGCCGCGCGTGCGCGAGATCGCACTGTTGATGACGCCGGGCTTCTTCGGCACGGCGATCTACCAGATTAACATCTTTGTCGGCAGCGTGCTCGCGCTATCGCTCGCCGACCCGGCCGCGCCCACGCTGCTGTTCTATGCTAACCGCCTCATGGAGCTGCCGATCGGCGTGTTCGCCATCGCGGTCTCGACGGTGGTGTATCCGCTCATCGCCCGGCATGCGGCCGAGCGGAAATTCACCGCGCTGGCGGACGACCTCCGGCGCGGCGTGCGGCTTGTCCTGCTCATCAACGTCCCCGCCGCCGCCGGCCTTGCGCTCCTCAGCGGGCCGATCACGCGGCTGTTGTTCCAGCACGGTAAATTCACAGCCGCCGACTCAGCCGAGATGGTGCCGCTGCTCGCGCTGTTCGCAGTGGGGCTGCCGTTTTTCTCGGTCACGAGTCTGCTCGTGCGGGCCTTCTACGCGCTCAAGGACACGACCACGCCCGTGCGCGTGGCACTGGTGGACTTCGTCCTCAACCTCGTGCTCAGCGTCACTTTGATGCAGCGGTTCGGCGCGGCGGGCCTCGTGCTGGCGAGCACGGCGGCCATCATTGTGCAGGCGTTCCTGCTGCAACGCGCGCTGGCGCGGCGGTTGCCGGAGCTGACGTTCGCGCCGCTCTGGCGTGACATCGCCAAGATCGCCCTCGCCACGCTCGGCATGGGCGCGCTGGTGTGGGGTGGGCGGGAGCTCATCTTGGGCATCTCGCAACACCATCCGCGCCGGGCCGACGCGCTGGTCGTCTGCGTGCTTATTTGGCCAGCCGTCTTTGCCTATTTCGGGCTGCTGTGCCTGCTGCGGTTCGAAGGCGGGCTGGATTTACCGAGGGCGATGCTGGCCCGTTTGAAGCCGGGTGCCAGCAACACGGACAACTGACTCCCGCCCGCCGGCCGCGCGTTTGCGGCATTGCCAACGCCGCCGGCGCCCGCCCAAGCTCCCGCCATGCAGCTCGCCCTCAGCGCCGCCGAACTCGCCGCCATCGTCCAGCCGCTCGCCACGCGCGGCGCGACCGACATGACCGTGCGCGGCCTGGCGTCGCTCGCGACGGCGCAGGCGGGCGATCTCACGTTTCTCGGCAATCCGAAATACAAGGCCGAGGTCGCCGCGACCGCCGCCTCCGTCGTGCTGCTGCCGCGCGACTTCGCGGGCGAGCCGAGCGCGGGCCAGCTATTTCTGCTCGTGGAGAATCCATCCGTCGCGCTGGCCCGCGTGTGCGCGCGGCTGGAGCAGGCGCTCTGGCCCCGGCCCGCCCCGGGCGTCCACGCGAGCGCGGTCGTCGCGCCGGGCGCGCGCGTCGCGGCCAGCGCGACCGTCGGGCCGCTGTGCGTGGTCGAGGACGGCGCGGAGGTCGGCGAGGGGGCGCACTTGCAGGCGCAGGTTTTCCTCGGGCGCAACGCGCGCGTGGGCACCGGCTGCTGGCTCATGCCGGGCGTGGCCGTGACGGCCGAGTGCGTGCTGCACGAGCGCGTGCGGCTGCACGCGGGCGTGGTCGTCGGCTCGGACGGCTTCGGCTACGAGTTCGCGGCCGGGCGGCACGAGAAGGTGCCGCAGGTCGGCAACGTGGAGATTTTTCCCGACGTCGAGATCGGCGCGAACACCACGGTTGACCGCGCGCGCTTCAGCCGGACGGTCATCGGTGAGGGCACCAAGATAGACAACCTCGTCCAGATCGCGCACAATGTCATTATCGGGAAGCACTGCCTGCTTTGCGCGCAAGTGGGCATCTCGGGCAGCACGACGTTGGCGGACTACGTTGTGCTCGGCGGGCAGGCGGGCGTGGTCGGCCACGTGACCTTGGGCCAGGGCGCGCAGGTGGGCGGCGGGGCGGCCGTTACGCGCGACCTCGCGCCGGGCGCGGTCGTCAACGGCAGCCCGGCCCTTCCGCTCCAGCTGGAGCGCCGCGTCGCCGTCCTCCGCGAGCGCCTGCCCGACCTCTTCCGCCGGGTGGACGCGATGGAAACTGAGCTGGCCCGGTTAAAAAAGGCTTCCGCCGCGTGACAATCCCGTCACGATGCCGTCCCACATGAGCGCGCCACGGCTGAAAGTTTTCTCCGGCAATTCCAACCGTCCCCTCGCTGAGGAGATGTGCCGCCACATGGGCGTGCCTCTCGGCGAGGCGACCGTCACGAGCTTCCCCGACGGGGAGACGTTCGTCAAAATTGACGAGAACATCCGCGGGCAGGACGTCTACATCGTGCAGTCCACCTGCACGCCGACGAACCACCACATCATGGAGCTGCTGATCATGATCGACGCCGCCCGGCGCGCGTCGGCGCATCGCATCACGGCCGTGATCCCGTTCTATGGCTACGCGCGGCAGGACCGCAAGGACCAGCCCCGGGTGCCCATCACCGCCAAGCTCGTCGCCAACCTCCTCGTGGCCGCCGGCGCCAACCGCATCCTCACGATGGACCTGCACTCGCAGCAGATCCAGGGCTTCTTCGACATCCCGGTGGACCACCTCTTTGCCTCGCCGGTTTTTTTCAAACACTTCGAGAGTTTCAGCAGCAAGAACCTCGTGGTGGTCTCGCCCGATGTCGGCGGCATGAAGATGGCCGCCGCCTACGCCAACCTCCTCGGCACGGGCCTCGGCATGGTCTGGAAAAAACGCACCAGCGCCACGAAGGTCGAGCCGGTCAACATCGTCGGCGAGGTCGAGGGCAAGGATGTGCTCATCGTGGACGACATCACCGAGACCGCCGGCACGCTCGTCAACGCCGCCAAGCTCCTGCGCGCCCACGGCGCGCTCTCCGTCCGCGCCGCCGTCAGCCACGCGCTCCTCAACTCTCTAGCCTATGAGCGGCTCGCCGGCGGCGACATTGACGAGCTCATCACCACCAATTCCATCCCCGTCGAGCCGCGCGGCCTGCCCATCCGCGTGCTCTGCATCGCCAACCTCCTGGCCGATGCCATCGTCCGCATCCATTCCAACGAGAGCGTGACCGGCCTGTTCAAGATCAAGGGCTTCTAGCCCGCCGCCCGCCCCGCGGCACGAAACTTTTCCCGCCCCGCCCCGTCTTACCCGTGCCGCCATGAAAATTTCCCGTCTGCTCCCGGCCTTACTCCTTGCGCTCGTCGCGTCCGTCCCCGCCGCCGACAAGCCCGCCGCCCCGATTCCGAAGCCGACGCTCAAGGTGGATCCGTCGCCCATCGGCCCCGGTGCCAACGGCCGTCTCACCAGCTACGCCGACATTATCGGCCCCTCGCAACAGGCGGTCGTCTCCGTCTATTCCACCAAGAGCTTTCTTACCGCCACCCGCGGCCTGCGCCAGGGCCAGGGTCTCGGTTCCGGCGTCATTGTCTCCGCCGACGGCTTCATCCTCACCAACAACCATGTCGTCGAGGGCGCGGAGGAGCTGAAGGTCCAGCTCAATGGTGGCCGCGAGCTGCCCGCCAAGATCATCGGCACGGACGAAAAAACGGACATCGCCCTCATCCGTATCGAGGCCGTCGGTCTGCCCTTCGTCACCCTGGCCGACAGTGACAAGGTGCGCGTCGGCGATATCGTCTTTGCCATCGGCAACCCCCTTGAAGTCGGCCAGACGGTCACCATGGGCATTGTCTCCGCCACCGGCCGCAGCGAACTCGGCATGCTGGAGGACGGCGGCTACGAGAACTTCATCCAGACCGACGCCGCCATTAACCAGGGCAACTCCGGCGGCGCGCTCATTGACGCGCGTGGCCGACTCGTTGGCATCAACTCCGCGATCATTTCCAACCGCTCTTCGGGTAACATCGGCATCGGTTTTGCCATCCCCGCCAACCTCGCCGCCGACATCACCCGCAATCTCGTCGAGCACGGCGGCCACGTTGTGCGCGGCTACCTCGGCGTCGGCACCGAGACGCTCGTGGCCGACAAGGCCGCCGAGCTCGGCCTGCCGCGTGAGACGCGGGGCGTGCGCGTGACCACCGTGGCCGTCGGTAGCCCCGCCGCCAAGGCCGGCCTCAAGGAGGACGACGTCATCACCGCGGTCGCTGGGCATCCCGTGGCATCGTTGCAGGAGCTGCGCCTGACCGTCGCGCAGCTCGCCCCCGGCGCCGAGGCCGCCTTGCGGCTGCTCCGCGCCGGCAAACCGGCCTCCCTCAAGGCCGTCGTCGGCACGCTCCCTGGCCCGACTCTCCTCGACGACGAGCTGTTGCTTGGCGTCAAGGTCCAGCCGCTCACGCCCGAGACGCTCGGCCGATTCTATGGCACCACGCGCGGCGGCCGGGGCGGGCGCGGCGGCGGCGGGCGTGGCGGGGCTGCTGCCGCCGTCCTCCCCAATCTTACCACCGGTCTCATCGTCTCCGACCTCAAGACCAGTTCGCCCTACTACGACATCTTCGACATCGGTGTCGTCATCCTGAAAATCAACCAGGCTGAGGTGACCGCCGAGACCGATGTGTCCGCCGCCCGCAAGCTCCTCAAGCCCGGCGCAAACACTCTGTCCGTCTATTACCTCAACCGCACCTTCGACCTGCCCGTGACCGTGAGGTGAGACGATCCGCCCAGATTGATCTGCATTATGTATGCACTTTTGCTGATACTCGTTTTGCTCGTTCTGAGTGTTTATATCTTTGAACGTATTCTTGATTTCCGGCTCAGTCGCTCGATTAAGAAAAAGCTCGCCGAAGAACACCAAAAACGAACGAAAGCGCCCGCAGAGCGGAAAGCGAAGAAACTGTGGGTTAAATCCAAATTTGGTTCAGAGCCTATCACGGAGCAATCAGCCACCCAAGTGGACCCGTTAAGATTTTTAATGCACCTCAAGAATGCGGGTTATTTTGACGTGGCGGCTCCTGATTTTAGCATCGTTAAAAATTCGGCGCGTTTTGTTCTGGGTATCGAAACAGGATTGAATGGTGAGCTTGATGCCTTGAACAAGCTCATAGGGCGTTTGGAAGATGCCGGACTTATATTGGACAGATATGCCGCTGTCGACAAAGCTGAAGCAGATCCACGGGATTCATTGCGACGGGTGTTGATTCTGACACCGGCCGGCCAAGCGGCCTTACAGAAGGGGTAAAAACATTAACATGATAATTTCGCACAGGCGCAGCCGGAAACATTGGTGGCAAACTTTCTTCATTTCCGTGCTGGACAACCCCCGCCGGCTCCCGTTTCGTGCGCCTCCCTGTCATCAGCTCATGCTCGGGTGGTGGAATTGGTAGACACACACGTTTGAGGGGCGTGTGCCGTAAGGCGTGCAGGTTCGAGTCCTGTCCCGAGCACCAACTTATAACCCCGGCCGGCGCGATAACCGCGCGGCGCGGATGCCCCGGAAAAGCGCTTGCGTCGCCGGGCGGTGCGCGGGATGCTCGCCCTTCCTTGCACCGCCTCGCGCGCACACCAGCACACCACTCGCGGGCCTCCGCCCGCTTTTTCGGACCACATGGACGACACCGCCCCGACTGAAAATCCGCCCGCGGATTTCAACAAACTCGACCTGACCCAGCTCCAAGGCTTCAGCTTTGGCACCCAATGGAGTCAGGACAAGACGCAGCCTGGCGGCGGACGCCCGGCGCGCGAACCGCGCCGCGAGGGCGATCGCCCCTTCCGCCCGCGCGAGGGCGGCCCCGGCGACGCCGACGGCCGGCGCGACCGGCGCGGCTTCCGCAAGCCGGCCCCGGGCGACGCCCCGGCCGGCGGCGGCAATTTTGCCATCCGCCCAGACGGCCCACGGCCCGGCGGCAGCAGCCGTCCCCCGGGTGGGGGCGACGAGCGCGGCGGCTTTCGCGGCCCGCGCCGCGAGGGCGGTGAGTTTCGCCGGGGCGGCTTCCGCGAGGACGGCCCCCGCCGGTTCGGCGGGCGCGACGAGGCGATAGATCGTGGCCCCTACATCAGCCCGTTTTTCGGCGTCACCTTCTACCCGGAGGAGACGAGCTTTGCCACGCTGGTGAAGACCATTCGCACCTCGCTCCGCACGTTCGAGCTGTTCGAGATCGCGCGGGCCGTCGTGGGCAAGAGCGACCGCTGCGTCGCCGTCGTCCAGCGCCTGTCCGCCGCGCCCGCTCCCGGCGCCGAGCCGGCCAAGCCCGCGCCGCTCGCCATTTCCGTGCCCGACGCGATCCCGTTCGAGACGGAGGAAGCCGCCATCGCGCACGTCATGTCCGCGCATCTCGGCGCGTTTTTTGACACGGCCGAGGTCGAAGTCGAGCCCCCGAAGGGCAACTTCCAGGTCATTAACAAATGCGGCGTGACCGGCGAACTGCTCGGGCCGCCGAACTACCATCGTTACGGGCAGATCATGCGCCAGCACCATGCCGCGCGCCTGCGGATGCCGTTCGAGGCGTTCGCGGCCAAGATCGAGACCGTGCGCGATCCCGAGGCCGTCAACCAGTGGATCGAAAAGATGAAAAAGACGGTGCGCTACACCTGGAAGCTCGCCGGCGAGGGCGAGACCGCGCCGGCGTTCGACTCGCTCGACGACGCGCGCGCCCATCTGCTCACCCATGCGCGTGACAAGGCTGTGCGGTTGGTGGATACTTGGCGTGTTGCCGGCAAAACCCTCCCTACGCTCCCGCCCGGTGAGATCAGCCGCGCGATTGAGGGCGCGCTGGAGCGCCAGCGCCGCTTCCCGCTCGACACCGCCAACGCCCTGCGCGGTCGCCTGCGCCGTGAGGCCCTGCACATTTTCAAGAAGGGCTCCAAAGGCATCAGCTACGTCTGCGCCGTGCGCCGTAAACTCCGCACGACCGACCAGGTGTTCGCCGAGAATCTCGGCGCGCTCATCGCCTTCATCGAGGCGCGCCCGATGGTGCGGCGCGGCGAGCTGCCGGAAAAATTCCTCGGCATCAAACTGCCCGCCCCGGCCAAGGCCGAAATACCCACTCCGGCGGCGCACGGCGGATCCGAGGCTGCTGCGCAACCGCCTGCCGACACCGTCGCGCCGGCCGATGCAACGGCCGCGCCCGATGCGGTTCCGCATGCGCCCGCCGAAAGCCCGGTCGCCGATGCTCCCGCTGGCTCCGCCACGCCCTTCGCCGCGACACTCTCGGCCGAAGACCGCGAGCGCTTGGCCAAGATGAACGGCGACCTCCGCTGGCTCGTCAGCGAGGGCTACGTTATGGAGTTCATGGACGGACGCCTCTTCATTCCGCCCGCAGTCGCCGCCGCCAAAAAGCACGAGGCCGAGTCCGCCGAGGAGGATCCGGAGAACTTCCCCGACGCGCCCGCCACCGCCGCCGACATCCCGTCGGCCGGTGTGTCCGCGCCTGCGGGGGAGACCGAGCCGTCGGCGATCGCGACTGGCGCGGAAATTCCCGGCGAATCCCACTCCGCCCCTGCCGAACCGATTGAGCCGACGGCCTGAAATCACCTCGCCGCCGCGCCGACGGGCGGGGCGGCGTAGGGGTCGGCGGCAAAAAATTTCCGCTCGACGAGGTCGCGGAAATTGCCGCGCCAGCTCTGCCAGGTGTGCGTGCCTTCGGGCGTCATCCATTCGTTCCGCACGCCGAGGCCGGTGAGATATTCCCCGACGCGCGTGCTCTGGCGGAAGCTGCCGGACTCAGCCGTGCCCGCCATCAGGGCGACATATTTCAAGCCGGACTTCGCCGTCGCGAGACCGGCGTTGAGTCCTCGGAAGTTGGCGGCGAGGTCCATGTTGGCGCGGAAGTTCGAGCTCGCGCCGGCAACGTAGCCAAATACACCCGGATGGTTCAGCCCGATGGTAACGGCCTGGTAGCCACCCATCGCCATGCCGAAGATGGCGCGGTCCTTCGCCTCGCGGCCGGTGTGAAACTCCTGCTCTACAACGGGCATCAGGCTTTCGACGATGTCCTGGCCGATGACGGCGACGTCGTAGAGATCTTTGCCGCCCGCGCCCTCTTCGGGGCCACGCGGCACGGACGTGTGGCCGAAGGGCATGACGAGCAGCACGGGCCTCGCCTTGCCGTCGGCGAGGAGGTTGTCCACGATCAGATTTGCCCGGCCCACGCGTGACCAGAAGGTCTCGTTGTCGGTCGTCGAGTGTAGCAGGTAGATCACCGGGTAGGTTTTGGCGGCGTCGAAGCCCGGCGGCGTGTAGATGTAGGCGCGGCGCTGACCGAGCGCGGGGTTTTTGTAATAGACCTCGTGCAGCCGGCCGTGCGGCACGTCACGCAACGACCAGAACTGCGGCCCGTCGCCCGGAACCTCCACGTAGCTTTTCAGAAACTCCGTGCTCGAGGTGATGAGCAAGTTGCTGGGATCAGGCATGCGGATACCGTCCACCCGGAAATAGTAGCCATTGATGCTCGGCGGCTGCGCGGGCAGTGTGTGCGACCAGACGCCGCGCTCGTCCTTCGTCATGGCCGGTCCGGTCGTGCCCTCGGGAAAGAAGTCGCCGTTGAGCGTGACACTTTTCGCATTGGGTGCGTAAAGGCGGAACGTGACGTGGCGGTCGGACAGCACCTCGGGCGAGACGACCTGCGGCGAGCCGGTAGCGGCGTTGGTGGCGGGCTGGGCGCGGGCGAAAAACGGCAGCGCCAAGGCGAGCAAGACAAGGGCGGGGTGGGGCAGTTTCATGCGGCGGAGGTTGTCCAGCTCGGACAGGAGAAGGTCAAGCCTCGCGGGGAAGAGCGCCCACCGTGCCCGTCCTGCGGAGATGGGCGCGGAAATCGTGAAGGCTCAAAACGAGGGAGGGGTAAGCGGGCCCATTGTCCGATCTGCGGCCAGCAGCACTTTTACCGTCTCTGAATATCAGTTGCCCGATTCCAAGATTCCTATCCTGTTTTACCGGTGAGCATGGCATCCATCATTTCTCGCGCTTCCCGCGCCGCCGCTCGGCTCCGCCGCGCCGGCATCGCGATCGTGCATTGGTTTGACACCGACTACGCGCCAAGGGGCGCCGACAAGCTCCGCACCGCCCCCGACCAGGTGGACTGGGTGCGCTGCATCCCGTTCATCATCCTGCATGCGGGGTGCCTCGGTGCATTGTGGACAGGCTGGAGCCCGTTCGCGGTGGGGTTTTCGGTCGCGTTTTATTTTGTGCGGATGTTCGCGGTCACCGGCATCTACCACCGCTATTTCTCGCACAAGACCTACTCCACCTCGCGGGTCGGCCAGTTTTTGCTCGCTTTGTGGGGCGGCACAACGGTGCAGCGCGGCCCGCTCTGGTGGGCCTACCATCACCGGCACCACCATCAGCACTCAGACGAGCCGGAGGACGCCCACTCGCCGCACGTCCACGGTTTCTGGTGGTCGCATATCGGCTGGATCACTTGCCGCCGCAATTTTCCGACCGACTACTCCAAAGTCCGCGACCTCGCCAAATTTCCCGAACTCGTCCTCCTCAACCGCTTCGACACCGTGATCCCGATTCTCACCGGCATTGCCGTCTGGGGGCTCGGCTGGATGCTGGAGACTTTCGTGCCGAGTCTCGGCACGACGAAATGGCAGATGCTCTGGTGGGGCTTTTTCGTCAGCACCACCGCGCTCTTCCACGGGACCTGTAGCATCAACTCCCTGGCGCATCTCATGGGCCGCCGCCGTTTCAAAACCACCGACGATTCCCGCAACAGCCTCATTCTCGCCCTCATCACGCTCGGCGAAGGCTGGCACAACAACCACCACCGCTACCAGTCCGCCACCCGCAACGGTTTCTATTGGTGGGAAATAGACCCGACCTATTATGGCCTGAAGTTGCTCTCATGGACCGGCCTCATCTGGGGCCTGAAACCCGTGCCGCAAAGCATCCTCGACGAAGGGAGTCGCGGCGGGCACGTCACCAGCGTCGCCCAGAAGTCCGCGCCCACCCACGGCGATTTCTCCTATGCCACTCTGAAACGCGTCGTGCCCACCGCCGCCGCAATGGCTGTCGCCACCGCGACCGTCGCACCGGCCGACGCACCCGTGAAAACCGGGTCGCCGGCCGTCCACAATGACCTGGCCGGGCGTCCACAAGGGTATTCGGCCTCCGCAACTCCGACAGCGGCCTATCCTTCGGAAACCGCCTGTGGCTGACGTTCGTCCTGCGCGGGCTTTATTCTGCAGCTCCTCCGCCATGCAACGTCTCGCCATCATCGGCACCGGCATCGCCGGCCTCGGCTGCGCGTATTTTTTGCGGCGGGACTTTGACCTGACGATTTTTGAGCAGGCAGACTACGCGGGCGGCCACACCAACACCGTCACCGCGACCGAGTCCGGCACCGGCCGCAGTCTGCCGGTGGACACGGGGTTCATGGTGTTCAACCGTGTGACATATCCGCTGCTGACCCGCCTGTTCGCCGAACTGGACGTGCCGATCAAGCCTGCCCCGATGTCGTTCAGCGTGCGTCATGCCGGCAGCGGGCTGGAGTTTTGCGGCTCTTCCCGTAACCACCTTTTCGCCCAGCGCCGCAATCTGCTCCGCCCGCGCTTCTGGCGGATGCTCGCCGCCATCGCCCGCTTCAACCGCGAGGCCGTCGCCGCCCTCGACGATCCTGCCGCGCAAACCGAGACGCTCGGCGACTATGTCCGTCGCCGTGCCTACGGCGACGACTTCTTCAACCTCTACCTTGTGCCAATGAGCTCCGCCGTCTGGAGCACGCCGCCGGAGTTGATGCTCACGTTTCCCGCCACCACCCTCCTGCGCTTCTTTCATAACCATGGCTTTCTCGGCCTGCACACGCAGCACCCCTGGTGGACGGTGGACGGCGGCGCGAAAACCTATGTCGAGAAACTCACCGCCCCCTTCCGGGACCGCCTGCGCTTAAGCACGCCCGTCACCCGCGTCACGCGCGCCCTCGGCCGAGGGGTTGCCGTAACGACCGCCGACGGCACCGCGCACGCCTTCGACCGCGTCATCTTCGCCTGCCATCCCGGCCAGTCGCTCTCCCTCCTTGCCGACCCCACGCCTGCCGAGACGCGCCTCCTCGCCGAATTCCGCTACCACCCCAACACCGCCACACTCCACACCGACGCCACCGTGATGCCCCGCTCGCGTCTCGCCTGGTCGAGCTGGAACTACGAGATCAACCGCGCCGCCGACGGCCGCGTTTCGCCCGCCACGCACTATTGGATGAACTCGCTCCAAGGTGTTTCCGACCGCGAAAACTATTTCGTCACCATCGGCCGCCCCGACAGCATTGCGCCCGATAAAGTCCTCCGCCGCATCGCCTACGAGCACCCGCTGTTCAGTGTCGGTGCGATCCAAGCGCAAGCCGAGATCCCGGCGCTTCACGCCGCCGCCGCCGGCACGACCGAGACCTATTATGCCGGCGCGTGGCAACGCTACGGCTTTCATGAGGACGGCCTCCTTAGCGCGCACCGTCTCGCCGCCCAGCTCCTCGCCCGCGATCCCTGGCCCGCGTGAGGCTTAGGGAATAAACCCTCCGGCCGTTATTCTCACTAGGCCTGACAAACCGTGCGCTTGCGTGCGGCCCGGCTCATGCTCATTTTCTTCTCTGTGCCACCGCTTCGCTCCCGCCTTTATGAGTGTCAGGTCATGCATCGTCGCTTTGCGCCCAAGGCGCACGGGTTCGCCTACGGCATTTTTCTGTTCGCACTGGATTTGGATGAGCTTGACGAGTTGCACCGCAGGCTGCGCTTCTTTTCGAACGGCCGCGCCAACCTCTACTCGTTCCGCGACGGGGATTATTTTCCGACGGAGGAGGTGAGGTCGAACGCGACGTCCCGGCGCGTTGCTGCCGATCCGAGCGCGCCGGGGACGTCAGGCTTCACTCCGGATGCAGCCAATCCAAAATCCAAACTCCAAAATCTGAAATCCCGCGTGGCCTCCTATCTGGCAGCGCATGGCGTAGACCTTGCCGGCGGCCGGGTTGAGCTGCTCACCATGACGCGCGTCGCAGGGTATCTGTTCAACCCCGTGTCGTTTTTATTCTGCCACAATCACGCCGGCGAGTGCGTCGCCATTATCACCGAGGTGACCAACACCTTCCGCGAGATGAAGCCGTTTTTCCTCGGGCCGAACACACGGCGCGACGGCGGCTTTCAACTGCGGGTGCCGAAACATTTCTACGTCTCGCCGTTCTCGGACGTGGACGTAGCCTTCGATTTCTCGCTTCAACCGATCGGGGACAGGCTTGCAATCCAGATTGATGACTACACCGATGGACGGCGCACTCTCACGAGCACGCTCACCGGTCGCGCCCGGCCGCTCACCGACGGCGCGCTGCTCTCGCTCACCCTCCGACACCCGCTGCAGCCGCTCCACACCATCTCACTCATCCACTGGCACGCCTTGCGCTTGTGGCTCAAGCGTGTCCCTTGGTTCGCCAAAGCCGCCCGGCCCGCCGACCAACGCGATCTGCTCCGCCCGCACGCCTCGATCAACCAACCTCTTGCGCCCGAATCCGCGCCTAAAATCGCCCGCCTCACCGACCCGATATGAGCTCCGATTCTGCCACTCCGTTTGTCCGCGCGACCGCTCTCGCTGGTGCTGTGCGTCCGAGCCTTGCCCGCCGCGCCGTGCTCCACGCGCTTGCCGACATGACGCGTGGCCACCTGTGTCTCGAACTGCCCGAGGGCGGAGCGATTGATTTTGGGCAGCCCGCCGCAGCGCAGGCGCACCGCCTCCCCCTCGGGCTGCCGGCACACGTGCGGCTTCGCGTGCACCGCGAGGCGTTTTTCAAAAAATGCCTTTGGTCCGGTGACATCGGTTTTGCGGAATCCTATCTGGACGGCGACTGGGAGACGCCCGACCTGACCGCCGTCATCGCCTGGTTCCTCCTCAATGTCGAAAACGCCCCCGGTCTCTCCGGCTCGCGGCGCGGCCACGCCGCCGCGCTCAGCCTGCTCCGTGCGGCCAATCGTCTCGGACACGTGCTGCGGCCCAACACCCGCGCCATCGCCCGGCGCAACATCCGCGAGCACTACGACCTTTCCAACGAATTCTTCGCCCTCTGGCTCGACCCTTCGCTGATGTATTCCTCCGCCCGATGGCCCGCCGGCGCGCCGCAACTTTCGCTGGGTGAGGCACAGCGCGAGAAAAATGACGCACTTTGCCGCGCCCTCCGTCTCCAGCCTTCCGACCACGTGCTGGAGATCGGCACCGGCTGGGGCGGCTGGTCGCTCCACGCGGCGAAGACCTACGGCTGCCGTGTGACGACCGTAACTATCTCACAGGCCCAGCACGACCTCGCCTGCCGTCGAGTCGCCGCCTCCGGCCTGTCTGATCGTGTGAGCGTGGAATTGCGGGATTTCCGCGATCTTGAGGGCTCTTTCGACAAGGCGGTCTCCATCGAGATGATGGAGGCGCTCGGCCACCGCCACCTGCCGGAGTTCTGCCGCACTCTCGCCCGTGTGCTCAAGCCTGACGGCCTGCTCGCGCTCCAGTTCATCACCTGCCCCGATGCGCGCTATGAAAGTTTCCGTCGTGGCGTGGACTTCATCCAGAAGCACATTTTCCCCGGCTCGCTCCTCCTTTCGCTCAACCGCGTCAATGACCAACTCGCCCGCGCCGGAGGCTTCGTGGCTCACCGCGTCGAGGACTTCGGCCCCGACTACGCGCGCACGCTGCGCCAGTGGCGGGAAAACTTCACCGCGCGCCACAACGAGGTGCGGGCGCTGGGCTTTGACGAGCGCTTTGTTCGCAAGTGGACCTACTACCTCGCCTACTGCGAGGCCGCCTTCGCCATGCGCAATATCTCCGTCGTGCACACGCTTCACACACGGCCCAACAACCTCAGTCTCTGAATTTACCTGCTATGGTTATATTTCTCCGCGCCCTGTTTCTCTTGGTGGTGGCCAACATGCTGGCTGTGACCAGTTGGGCCAGCCTGCGTTGCCCGCTCTTCGGCGTCCCGCGCGAGGTGATCACGCATCCGTGGTTTATCGCCACGCTGTTCGACGCCTACTGGGCGTTTATCACCTTCGCTGTGTGGGTCCTTTGGAAAGAACAATCCGCCGGCGCGCGCATCCTCTGGTTTGTCGCCATTATCCTCTGGGGAAACCTTGCCATGTCGCTTTACATGCTAAGTGAACTCTTCCGCATCAAAACCAGCGACCAGCTCGGCGAGGTTTTCGGCACGCGCCGTCCTGGCAAAATCGGTCTGCCCGCCGTTCTCGCCACCCTTGGCGTCGTGGTCTATTTGCTCAGTGCCCGTTCCCTCTTCACCGCGTGACCACCGCCCCGACGCCCGGTTTCTGGCGCCGCCGCCTTGGCGACCCCATTCTCGCCCAACTCACGCTGGGCGTCTCGCCCGAAAAACTCGCCGCCACCTTCGCGGTCGGCACCGCCTGCGCGTTGTTCCCATTTCTCGGTTTCACCTCGCTTCTCAACCTTGGCGTCGGTCTCGCCTTGCGCATGAACCAGCCGATTCTCCAAACACTCAACCAGCTCCTCGGCGCGCTCCAGCTCGGGTTAATCCTCGTTTACGTCCGTCTCGGAGAGTGGCTATGGCGCGACCACGAAAACCGCTTCACCATCCCCGACATGCTGAGCACCTTTCACAAAGCCACGGTCGGCGAATTTATCCAGCGCTTCGGCTGGGCCGGAATCCACGCTTTCACCGCATGGCTCATCAGCGCTCCGATCATCCTCGCCGCCGTCTATTACCCGCTCCGGCCCGTGCTGGCTAAACTGGCCGCCCTCCGTTCGCCGCAAACCTGAGCCATCCACGATGTCCACGTTCGCTCTTGTTCTCATTGCCACGGTCGCGCTTTGCGCCGGCTTCGCCGCGATTTATGCCGTGGCGCGCCGGATGGACAACTACGGCATCGTGGACATCGCCTGGTCCTATGCCTTCGGTGCGCTCGCGATGTTCTACGCCCTAGCCGCCCAAGGTTGGGCCCTGCGCCGAGGCCTGATCGGAGGTTGCGTCCTCCTATGGAGCTTACGTCTTGGCACGCACCTTTACGTCCGCGTCATCGGCCACCACCCCGTAGAAGACGGCCGCTACCAGGAGATGCGCAAACGCTGGGCGGCGAACTTCGCACGAAAAATGACCGTCTTTTATCAGCAGCAGGCCGTGTCCGTCGTCATCCTCGGGCTCCCGTTTTTGCTCATCGCGCGCAACCCCGCCCCGCAGCTCCATCCGCTCGAAATCGCCGGAATCCTCCTCTGGCTCGTGGCCCTGCTCGGCGAAGCCACCGCCGATGCTCAGCTCACCGCCTTCAAAAATAATCCTGCCAACCGGGGCCGCGTCTGCGACGCCGGCCTCTGGGCCTTCAGCCGCCACCCTAACTACTTCTTCGAATGGTGCGTGTGGGTCGCCTACTTCGTCTTTGCCTGCGCCTCGCCTTGGGGTTGGACCAGTATTTTTTGCCCCGCCGTCATGCTCTACCTGCTCCTGCGCGTCACCGGCATTCCACTGACCGAGGAGCAAAGCACCCGCTCCCGCGGCGACGCCTACCGCGCGTATCAACGCCGCGTCTCCGCCTTCATCCCATGGTTCCAGAAGAAGGTAGCGAGTAGTGAGTAGCGGGTAGCGAGCACACCAATCCTACGGCTCCTCGTCTACTCACTACTCGCTACCCGCTTCTCACTTCTTCCCCTCTGTTATGATCGACTCCCTCATTGAGAAAAATCTCTTGCCCGATGCGGTTATCCGCTTCGGCATCCGCCGCTTGCTCGCGCAACGGCTCCGCGAGGAAACCGCTCGCTACGACCGCGCCACCTATGTCGCCGACCTCAAGACGCGCCCACTCGCCGAGCAGACCGCAGCCGCCAACGAGCAGCACTACGAAGTGCCGACGCGTTTTTACCAACTCTGCCTCGGCCCGCGCCTGAAATACTCCGGCTGCCTCTACGTCACCGGACGTGAAACGCTCGCCGAGGCCGAGGAAGCGATGCTCGCGCTTTACGCCGAGCGCGCCCAACTCGCCGATGGTCAGCGCATCCTCGAACTCGGCTGCGGCTGGGGTTCGCTCTGTCTCTACAACGCAGAAAAATTCCCCCGCGCCCGCATCACCGCCATCTCGAACTCGCGCACGCAAAAAGAATTCATTGACGCCGAGGCGAAACGGCGGGGGCTGACCAATCTCGAGATCATCACCTGTGACATTAACGCTTTCGACATCGCGCCCCACCAGTTCGACCGCGTCGTTTCGGTCGAAATGTTCGAGCATCTCAAGAACTACCAGCGCCTCTTCGCCAGCATTGCGCGCTGGCTCAAGCCCGGCGGGCTGCTCTTCACCCACATCTTCACCCACGCGCGCCTGAGCTACCATTTCGTCGCGCGCGACCAGACCGACTGGATGAGCCGACACTTTTTCACGGGCGGCCAGATGCCCGCGCATGACCTCCTGCCGCAGTTTCAGGACGACCTCCGCCTCGTCACCGACTGGAAGGTCAACGGCACCCACTACCAACGCACCGCCGAGCACTGGCTGCAAAACATGGACGCGCATCGGGCGGAGATCTTGCCCATTTTCGCCGCCACCTACGGCCCGGATTACGCCGCGAAATGGTTCGCCCGGTGGCGCGTGTTCTACATGGCCTGCGCCGAGCTCTGGGGTTACCGCGCCGGAGCAGAATGGATAGTCAGCCATTACCTCTTTCAGCGTCCCACCCAAGCCTGAACCGCGTTCCGGCCGCCGAGATCCGCCTTGGTCTCTTCGGTTGGCGGAGCAGGCCTGATCTATCAATACCGACACTGTGTGGAGCTGTTCAGCGGAAGTTCCTAGAAGTTTGGTGATGACGATCTCACGATGCCGATTATCTGTTGCCCGTTTTCATGATATCCCCTGCTTTTGCCTAGTGAGCTCTGCTCCCACCGCCACCACCGACGCCGTCCTTATCGGCAGCGGCATCATGTCCGCCAGCCTCGGAGCGCTGCTTAAACGGCTCGACCCGGGGCTCTCGATCCAGGTGTTCGAGGCCGCCGACGAGCTGGCCTATGAGGCGTCAAACGGCTGGAACAATGCCGGCACCGGCCACGCCGGCATCTGTGAGCTGAGCTACACGCCGGCGCGCGCGGTCGACGGCACTGTGGACGTGAGCAAGGCGGTGGACATTTTCCAGGAGTTCGAGCAGTCGCTCCAATTCTGGGCTCACGCGGTGGAGAGCGGTATGATCACGGGGCCGGGGGAATTCATCCATTCCGTGCAGCACATCAGCTTCGTCCACGGCGCAGAGCAGGTGGACTACCTGCGCGCACGGCACGCCGGCATGGTGGCGCACCCTTTTTTTCGCAGTCTAGAGTTCACCACCGACCCCGCGCGGATCGCCGCGTGGGCCCCGCTCCTCATCGAGGGCCGCGACCCGGCCGTGCCCGTGGCCGCCACCAAAATGGACGGTGGCACCGACGTGAATTTCGGCGTCATTGCCCGTAAACTCCTCGCCTGGCTCGCCGCGCAGCCCGGCTGTGCTGTCGCCGCCGGCCACAAGGTGGTCGGCCTCGCCAAGGCCGGCACGGGCTGGGATGTGACCATGCGCGCGCGCGCGACCGGTGCGGAGCGCACCGTGCGCGCGAAGTTCGTCTTTGTTGGCGCGGGCGGCGGCACGCTCCCGCTCCTGCAACAGGCCGACCTGCCTGAGGCGCGCGGCCTCGGCTGCTTCCCCATCGGCGGCCAATGGCTGGTGTGCGACGACCCAGCCATCGTCGCGCGGCACGCCGCCAAGGTCTACGGCCAAAACCTCCCCGAGGCTCCCACGATGGCCATGCCGCACCTCGACACCCGCATCCTCGACGGAAAAAAAACGCTTCTCTTCGGCCCCTACGCCAAGTGGACGACCCGGTTCCTCCACCGCACGGGTAGTTGGACCGACCTTCCCGGCTCCGTTCGTCCGCACAATCTGATGACGCTGCTCAACATCGGTGCGACCAACCTCCCGCTAGTGCGCTATCTGGTTCGGCAGGGCGTGCAGAGCATGGAAGATCGACTGCGCGTGCTCCGCATCTTTTGGCCCGCCGCACGAGCGGAGGACTGGCGGCTCGTGGACGCCGGCATCCGCGTGCAGGCGATCAAGCGGACCGATGGCGAGGCCGGCATCGTCCACTACGGCACCGAAGTCCTCACCAGCGCCGACCGCACACTATCAGCCCTACTCGGCGCGTCGCCTGGAGCCTCCACCTGCGTCCACATCGTTACCGAAGTCGTCGCCCGGTGCTTTCCGCACTTGCTCGCCGGCGAGCAGGGCCGCCAGCGCATGCAGGCGCTCGTCCCCACCCACGGAGTTGACTATCGGCCCCCGGAAAACGCCGTCCGGTTCAACGCGCTCGCCACCGCCGCCCGCCGCACGCTCGGCCTCGCGTGAGCCAAGCCTGGAGGGTGCTCCGCGCGTTGGACATCAGGAACGATGGGACCATCCTCGCCGAGGTCACGTGGGACGATCCGTCCCCAACTTCTGCCGGGGTTCCCAGTGGCAATGTGGTCGGGCATGTGGCCCTCCTCGCGCCCGAGCTAGAATTCCGTCTCCGCCACCCCACAGATGATATTGCCAAGGGCTGGGACTACACCGGCTACAACCGGTGGCGCGTGACCTCCGTCGGCACGGGCAAGACCAACAACATCATCAAAGTGAACATCCCCGCTGCTCTCGATCCCAACAAATTCGTGGTCGAGGTTCCGCCGGACAGCCAGGATCTCATCGAGATCATCTCGTCCACCGTCGTTGCGCCCAACAGAAATTCCCATCCGGCTGTGGACGGGAGCATTCTGTTTGAGATCAGGGGGAAAAAGGCGACCGAATTAAGTGCAGGCAAACCCGGAGCCATCGTCAATTTGCGGGCCAAGGACAAGCCCGGCACCATTCAGTTGATCCATGTTCGCGTCTTTGATGAGCGTCCCATAAAGGTGGACATATTTTTTGTCACCAACGCCTCCTTTTCAGCCACCGTCATTTCCTCGCACCCGACTGCCGACGCGATTGTCGCGCACCTCAACACCGTGTATAACCCGCAGGCCAATATCACGTTCTCACTCGGGCAGACCAGCGACGTCCACGTCGGCACCGGCAGCGCCAGCGCCCCCGCCGCCGAACGCGTTTTTGAGTCCAGTGGCCGGCTCAAGGTTCCCGACCCCATCGGCCACGATTGGACCAATTCTTCGGACACCATGTCCGCCGCCATCGCCAAGGTGATCGCGCAGGCGCAACTCGACCATCCACGGCAGACCAACACGATCCGGATTTTCGCGGTCAACTCGATCCTGTATGTGTCGGGCGCGGATTCTTTCACCAACAAAAACGGGCAAAACGACCGGAATTTTTATTGCGTCGTCAAGGCGGCGTCCGGCCTTTCCGTCTACGCCCATGAGGTGGGCCATTCGCTGGGCTTGAGTCACCAAACACGAAATTTTCCCGAAGAGGTTGCGGTCGGTCTGATGTATCCGAATGTGGATGGGGATGCCCAGCTCTGGCTCAACCAAGACGATTGGGTGTTAGCCAACAAGACCGCTGATGCAAAATACAAATAAAATTCTGGTCCAGCTCCTGTTCCTGCTCTGTGCGTCGCTCCATGCCGCGCAGGAGGAGCCCATTGATGTCGGCAGGTATCCCGACGGGATTATCTGGGTTAATCCAGGCCGCAAGGATCTCAGCCTTCTCACGCCTGCCGAGCAGGCCGAGGTGTTCCGGCGCCTCCGGGCGCAATTTCGCGATCCCGACCCCGCAATCCGATTTTCATCCGGCATCAGCCTGCTGCAATTAGGCGACGCGGAGGGCATCACATATGCGATGAAACTTTACCATCAGCCTTTGGATTGGATAAACGCCCGCCAGCCGGAAAGCCAATATCTCGCCGAGGGCGAACTCGAGACTGAGGCCGCCCACGGAAACGCGGCCATGCTGCCCTATCTGATGGACGATGCCATCAACGGGCCGACGGAGGGCCGTGCTTACGTTGATGGAGGCGATATGCCGGGCGGTCAGTCCTTCAGGAATACATCCAGCCTGATGGCCATGAGAACCATCTTGGAGTCGTCGGCCTTCCCGCCCGCGACCCGCGCGTGGGCCAAGCAGGCCCACAAAATAGTCTACGAAGGTTTTATCCAGAGTGAAAAGCAGCAAGCGCGCGAGCAGCTCAAGCTCTGGTGGGAGCACAACAAGGCCGCGATCCTTGCCAAGGACTACGCCAAGGCGACGTGGCTGCCGACCACCGCCGGCCAAGCCCCGCCCGCCCTATCCGCGCCCGCCAAAAATCCCGCGCCCGTTTCGCTGACGACACCATCGCCCGCGCCATCCGAGTCCTCCCCCGCGCTCAAATGGCTGCTCCTCGCCGCCGCGACCCTCGCCGCACTCGGGCTCGGCTGGCGTCTCCTCCGCCGCAAGTAGCCTCGCCCGGTTGCTCGCGTTGCCCCCGCCGCCATGCCCCACCCGCGAGACTGTTGCTGTTCCCAATCCGTCGGCGTCAACCGCCTCGGCCACGCGATCATCTGGCAGACGGGCAGTGCCTACAGCGGGAGCCCAGGCCAGTTGCAGTCCACCGGGTTCAGCGCGGGGCGGTTTTACGACGGCCAGGGCGCCGGGCATGATTTGCTGGGCCGTCTGGAGTTTGGCCCGACCTTGAGCAACGGCACCCGCGCCGCGACCGGCCAGACGCTCGACCCGCGCTACCTCAACGACCTCGATCAGGTCGCCGGCTATCTCGGCACAGCGAGCAGCAGCGCGCTGGTGGCCGGCGTGCTCACGGGCCACGACGCCGGGGGCTGGTTCCCGCTGGGAGCGAACATCGTCCTCGCCGGGCTGACGAGCGGCTACACCGACGAGGACGGGCACACGGCTCGGCCCACCGCCTATGGCTGGGAAAACATGGGCAGCGCTGCCGCGCCCAGAATGCGGCCCTGGGTGGCGCACGCGGTCGTCACGAGCTACGCGGATTTCGACGGCACGCCCCGGACCAGCGCGACCTGGGTGAAGCAGCCACTGAAGGTGGCCGACCTCGGCGCGTGCGGCCGGGCGCTGCAGCCTGTGTTTCAGGACGACGGCAACCCGCCCATCTGGCGCATGAACGACCGCCTCGAAATGGTATTCGGCGACAGCCGCATGGTCCGCAACGGCCGTGTCTATGACCTGAACAAGCTGGTGCCCGAGGGCTGGCGCGTGCTGCGCGCGCTGGACATTAGGAATGATGGGACGATTTTGAGTCAGCCATAAAGGGTCATGTTTCAGATTTTAATGTTGATCTGGATCGGGGTCAGCCATAAGGGGTCAGGTTTCAGAGTTTAGGTTGACGCGGATCGGGACAAGGGCAGCATCCCGGCATGGCGCGCAAACTCCGTCTGGAATACTCCGGCGCAACCTACCATGTGATCAACCGCGGCAACTACCGCGCGGCCGTGTTTGCGACCGCCGGGGCGCGCGCCGCGTTTGAGGTCTGCGTGGGCGAGGCGTGCGCGCGGTCGGGCTGGCGGCTCCATGCGTTTGTCGTGATGCGCAACCACTATCACCTCGCGGTGGAGACGCCGGCGGGGAACCTCGTGGCCGGGATGCAGTGGCTGCAGGCGACGTTTGCCAACCGGTTCAACCGCCTGCGCGGTGAGCGGGGGCACCTCTTCCAGGGGCGCTACAAGGCGCTGTTGGTCGAGCCGGGGGCGGCGTTGGGGCAGGTGTGCGACTACATCCACCTCAACCCGGTGCGGGCGGGGGTGGTGCCGGTGGCGCGGCTGGGCGAGTATCGCGCCTCCAGCTACTGGCACCTCGGGCAGGCGAAACGGCCGGGCTGGCTGCGGATGGAGACCGCGCTGGCCGAGGCCGGCGGGCTGGCGGACACGCCGGCGGGCCGGGCGGCGTATGCGGGGCATCTGGCGTGGCAGGCGGCGGAGGGGCCGGCGGGGAAGAATGCGGCGTATGCGTCGCTGAGCAAGGGGTGGGCGCTGGGCGGAGCGGAGTTCAAGGCGGCGTTGTTGCAGGAGCACGCGCTGGCGGAGACGAGCCGGGCGTGGGAGGCGTCGGGCGTGCGGGAAGTCCGGGAGGCACAGTGGGCCGCCGCGCTGGCGACCGCGCTGCGGGCGCTGGGCAAGACCGAGGGCGAGACCGGCGCGGGGCGCAAGTCGGAGCCGTGGAAGGTGGCGGTGGCGGCGCACCTGAAGGTGACAACCCCTGCCGGCAACCGCTGGCTGACGGAGCGGCTGCACATGGGCACGCCGGTGGCGATGAGCCATCTGGTGGGACAACTGCGTCGCGGGCGGAACCCCGCCGCCGCAAGGTGGCTGGCGGAACTGACGGCAATATTAAACTCTGAAACATGACCCCTTTTGTGTTGCTCAAGATGATGGGGGTGGCACGGTGCCCGCGACCGGGGGGAGCGCTTCTTGGACGGAAACGCCAGCGGCGGGTGTGACCGAGCCAATGCCCGATTGGAAAAATCCGACTAACGTGCCCTGCTTCGTTGACTCGCACGCCGATCTCGACACCTATGCCCACGAGGTCGGCCATGCCTTGGGTATCCACATCAATCTGACCGAGGTTACGATGGATGA
>CAIPZZ010000204.1 GCA_903869665.1 uncultured Opitutia bacterium
AACTCACGGCCGTGCCCTTCCTCCTGCCCCTTTTCACTCTCATACCCCGGGCTCCGCTTCCGCAAAAATCCTCGCGGGCTCGCAGCCCGGCACCAGCGCGGAGTTTTTCAGAGGCTCCTTAAGACACCTGACGGGAGGATTTCTTAGCCGATTTCCAAAAATTGTCCACCGTCGCTCACAGCCGCTCCGCCAGTGCGACCGCCTTAAAGAGGGCGGAGGCCTTGTTGATGGTCTCCTGATACTCGTCGGCGGGCACGCTGTCGGCCACCCAGCCGCCGCCGGCTTGGATGTGGATCTGGCCGTCTTTCAGCAAGGCAGTGCGGAGCGTGATGCAGGTGTCGCTGTTGCCGTCGTAGCCGAAGTAGCCGAGCGCGCCGGCGTAGAAGCCGCGCTGGCGGTCCTCAATCTGCGCGATGATCTGCATGGCGCGGATCTTGGGTGCGCCGCTCACGGTGCCGGCGGGGAAGGTGGCGCGCATAAGGTCGAACGCGGTCTTGTCCGGCGCGATGCGGCCCTCGACCTGCGAGACGATGTGCATGACGTGCGAGTAGCGCTCGACCGTCATGAAGTCCGGCACCGTGACGCTGCCGAACTGGCACACGCGGCCGATGTCGTTGCGTGCGAGGTCCACGAGCATCAGGTGCTCGGCACGCTCCTTGGCGTCGGCAAGTAGCTCCTTTTCCAAGGCCAGATCCTCCTCGTGCGTCGCGCCGCGGCGTCGCGTGCCGGCGATGGGGCGGATTTCCACGAGGCCGTCGGTCAGACGGACGTGGACCTCGGGCGACGCGCCGACGAGCGCGAAGTCGCCCGTCTCAAGAATGAACATGTAGGGCGAGGGGTTGACCGTGCGGAGCGCGCGGTAGAGGTCGAGCGGCGATTTGGCGAAGGGTCGTGAGAACCGCTGCGAGCCGACGACCTGGATGATGTCGCCGGCGCGGATAAACTCTTTGGAGTCCTCGACGGCCTTTTCAAACCGCTCGCGGGTGAAATTGCCCGGCGGCACGGTGATTTTCCCCGCGTCGGCCAGCGGCGCGGGCGCGAGCGTGCCGGGTAGGCGGAGCAGGTCGAGCAGGCGCTGCAGTTCGGCGACGGCCGCGTCGTAGGCGGCGGCGGGGTCGGCGCCGAGGTGGGCGTTGACGCAGAGGCGGAGCGTCTGCTTCGCGCGGTCGAAGATCAGCAGCGAGTCCGCCAGCATGAAGTAGAGCAGCGGCACGCCGAGCGGGTCGGCCTTGGCGGCGGGCACGGTCGGCTCGATGCGCGTGATGTATTCGTAGCCGAGGAAGCCCACCGCGCCGCCGGTGAAGCGTGGCAGGCCGGGCATCTTCACGGGGCGGTGGCCGCGCAGCTCGGCCTCGAGCAGGGTAAGCGGGTCGCGCGGGGTGGGGATCTTCTCGACGGGCCGGCCGGGCACGCGGATCTCGGTCGTCTCGGGGCCACAGACAAGCACCTTGCGCGGGCGGCAGCCAATGAAACTATAGCGCGAGAGGTTTTCGCCGCCCTCGACGGACTCGAGCAGGAACGACGGCCCGGTGGCCCGGAGCTTCGCGTAGGCGGAGACCGGCGTCTCGAGATCGGCGAGGAGGTCGGTGCAGACAGGGATGACGTTGCCCTGCGCGCTCAGGCGCAGGAACTCGTCTCGGTTTGGGAAAATGTGCATGGCGGAAAAGTTGCCTGCGACTGCAACCGAAGCGCGGGCGCGGAACAAACCCAAAACCAACGGCCGCGGGCCCATTTGCCTTGTCATCGCGAGCCCGGCGCAGCCGGGCGTGGCGATCCAGCCAGAATTTCAGATGGATTGCTTCGCCGCGCTGCTCCTCGCAATGACAATCCTGGACGGCACCGGGCGGTGTCCGTGCGCGCGTCTCAGCCCTTGCCGCCACGCAAGAGCACGAGGTTGGCGAGATCGTTCTCCTCAAACTCCTCCCAATAGCCGTCCTCCAGCTCGCGCAGGCGCGCGTCGGCGTCGAGCGGCGGGCCGCCGCCGATCGACAGCGATTGGTGGGTCTGCTGCGCCGCGAGATCGCGGTCGGCGAGGCGGTTGACGAGCTCGTGCCAGAAGGTGTCGTTGTTGTAGTCGCCGACGAGCTTGTTTAGCCGCTCGTCGTCCGCGATTTTGTCCGAGAGCAGCAGGCGGCCGTCGGCGCCCACATCCACGAGGTCGGCGCAGCCCCAGGTGGCGGCTAGGTCGAGCAGCTTGGCGACGAGGTCGTCGTAGCGGCTGGCGGCGGGGCGGGGCGGGGGAGCACCGTCCTCATCGCCGTGGTCGCGCGGCGCGGCGATGTGGAGGCCGAGGTGGACGAGTTCGAGCAGGCGGGCGTATTCCTTGGGCGTGAATGAGACTTTCATGGTCGCCAAGTGGAAGCACGGCGGTGCGGCGCGCAAGGCGGGAGTTGCGCCCGGTGTGGCGGGCGCGGTCAGAGCGCACGCAATTCCACCCCCGCCGCCGTGAGCGCGGCGCGCAGGGCGCGGGCCAGCTCAAGCGCGTGTGGGCCATCGCCATGGACGCAGACGGTCTCAGCTTCGACCGCGAGGTCGGTGCCGTCGGTCGCGCGCACTTGGCCGGTTTGAGCAAAACTCAGTGTCTGCGCCACCGCCGCCTCGACGCCGAGCAGCGCGCCCGGCGTGCCGCGTGGCGCGAGCGTGCCGTCGGGCGCGTAACCCCGGTCGGCGAAAAACTCCCCCGCTACGCGCAGCCCGGCCTCGCGGCCGGCCGCGAGCGAAACGCTGTCCGCGAGCCCGACGAGCACGAGCGCCGCATCCACATCATGCACCGCCTCGGCCACCGCACGTGCCACGGCGGCGTCGCGCGCGGCGAGGTTGTAGAGCGCGCCGTGCGGTTTGACATGGCGGAGCGGTGCGAGCGCGCGCAGCGCCTCGATCTGCCCGCGCACCAGCCGGCGGATCTCCTCCGGCGGCAGCCGCAGCTCGCGGCGGCCGAAATGTTCCCGGTCGGCGAAGCCCGGATGCGCGCCGATGGCGACGCCGTGGCGCTGCGCGAGCGCGACGGCCGCGCGCATCGTGGCCGCATCGCCCGCATGCGCGCCACAGGCGAGGTTAGCCGATGTCACAAGCGACATCAGCTCCGCGTCGTGCGCGCCGCCCTCGCCGAGGTCGCAGTTGAGGTCGAGCGCGCGCATGGGCGGGCTCATTTCCCCAGCCGCGCCGCCACGCCGAGCCGCAGCAGTTCCAGCGATTTTTCCATCTCCGTTGCCGCCGCCTGCGCTTCCGCGATGGGTATTTCGGCAAAACGCACCGTGTCGCCCGGCCGCACCTGCGCGAGCCGGGGTAGGTCGGCGGCGATGACGTGAGCGATCACCGGGTAGCCGCCGAGCGTCTGCCGGTCGGCCATGAGCACGATGGGCTGGCCGCTCGGCGGCACCTGCACGGTGCCGAACGCCACGCCCTCCGAGACCATCTCGCCCGGTAGCGTGGCCGTGAGCGGCGGCCCGAGCAGCCGCAGGCCCATGCGGTCGGACTGCGGGCGCACGCGCCACGTCGCCGACTTGAACGCCGCGCGCGCCGCCTCGTCGAACGCCGGCCAGCGC
>CAIPZZ010000205.1 GCA_903869665.1 uncultured Opitutia bacterium
GGGAGTGGCCGCAGGCGCGGCGGCCGGAGTCGGCGCGGCCGGCTGGGCGGAGAGAGAGAGGGCAAAAGCGGCGGCGAGCAGGACGGTGGTGAGGCGGCGAGAAGCGGAGTGCGGAGGCATGGCGGGGAGGGATATGGGAGGGACGCGGAGACGCGGGGAGGGGGAGACAGGGAGAACGAGCGGAGTTTGGGCAGGGAGCGGGCGGGCGCGAGGGAAAGATTTTTTTGGGGCGGCGGCTGGTGAGGGCAAACGAGCCTGCAGTTTCCGCCTCTTTACAGGGGAGGATTCCACAGGGGGCGTTGGCGGGCTGTGTGGGGGAGGCCGCACGCGCCAACTGGCCCGTGTCCGGAAGGACACGGCCTAGAGCCGGGGACGCGGTCAGGCGTCGAGCACGAGGTCGCCCGCCGGGAGAGCGACGCAGGCAAGGCAGGTGCCGGGCTCGGGTTTGCTGCCGGGCTCCTGGGGATAGCTTACCTGGCCGCTGCGGATGGCGGTGACGCAAGTGCCGCACTGGCCGGCGCAACAGCCGGAGGCGATGGCGACGCCCTGCGCGGTGGCGAACTCGAGGAGGTTGGCGGCGGCGCGATCCCACTCGACGGTCTTGCCGGACTTACCGAAGGTGATTTTGGCGGCGGGCGCGGCTGAACCGGCGGCGGCGGCGGGCGGCGCGGCCTTTTTGACGCTGGCAGGGCCGAAGGCCTCAAAATGCACGCGGTCGTCGGGCACGCCCCACGCGGCGAGCCCCTTGGTGACGGACTCCATCATGGGGCCGGGGCCGCACATGAAGAAATCGTAGTTACTGGAGGGCAGGAGCTGGCGGAAGAGGTCCACGCTCACACGGCCCGCGTGCTGGTAATCCACACCCAGGCGATCCTGCTCGGTGGGGTTGGAGTAGCAGACGTGGAGGCGGATGTTGTCGTGCTTGGCGGCAAGCGCGGCGACGTGCTCCCGCATGATGTGTTCGCCGCCGTGGCGCACCCCGTAGAACCACCAGATCTCGCGTTTGGAGCCGAGGGCCAGCAGCTCGTTGAGCATGCTGAGGCACGGCGTGATGCCGACGCCACCCGAGATCAGCACGACGGGAAACTCTTTGGCCGTATCGAGGTAAAAGTGACCTCCCGGGGCCTTCACATCGAGGATGGTGCCCTCATGGATGTGGTCGTGGAAGAAATTGGAGGCGAGGCCGACGGGGTGCTCGGGCTTGGACGGCGGACAGCGCTTGATGGTGACACGGTAGTGATCCGGGTTCACAGCATCGCTGAGGCTGTAGCAGCGGATGGTCTTTTTTTTCTGGCCGGGGATTTCCAGCTCGAAGGTCAGGTATTGGCCGGGCTTGAAAGGCGGGAGCGGCTTCTTGTCATGCGGGGCGAGGTAAAAGGAGCAGGCATCGCCGGCGTCGGGCACCTTTTTGGCGACGGAAAATTTGCGGACGCCGTTCCAAGGGGCGGAGTTTTCAGCGGCCTGGCGCTGCGTGCGGCGGGCGGCGTCCAGCCGCGTGAGCAGGAGCTCGCGGCCGACGGCGTCGGCGTGGACCTGCGAGCGGAGCAGCCGCATCTGGCCGGCCAAAAGGGCGACGAGCTGGCCGGCGACCAGAGCAACGAGGAGGGCACCACCAAGCAGGAGAATATTTTGCAACATAGCGGGAAAAAATCAGAACTTGCGGCGCAGCTCAACGCGAACGCCGGCGAGATCGGGCAGGTGGGAGCGGAAGCCGGCGACGGCATCGGCGCGCAGGATCCAGGCGTGGTTGAGCGGAAGCTGCCAGCGGACGCCAAGGCCCCACTGGGGGCCGGGGGCGGTGCGCTCGGCGGGATTGCCAAAAGTGCCGAGGGCGGCGGCCTCGAGCACGAGCTGCTGGTGGAGATCAAACAGATACTCGACGCCAAGGGCGGCACCGGCGGTGTTGTGCCCGGTGTCGTCGAGCCGGGGAAAACCGGTGAGGCCGTCGGTCTCGAACACGATGCCGGTGTTAAGCAGCACGCCGCCGGCATTGGCCGCGCGGGCGAGCGACTGCGGGCGGTGGAAGCCGGCCCAGCCGTTGAGGTAGGGGACGAGCGTGGAGGGCAGGGAGGTGACGAGACTGTTCTCAACCAGCACCAGCACGCCGTCGGCGGTGCGCGCGCCGGCGGCGGGATTCTGGCCGAAGTTCCAGATCACGCGCACGCTGTTCGCGATGCGGTCGAAATAGCGGCGGGTGAACGCGGCGGAGACATTGTGGTAGCCCAAGTCGCGCGACGCGCCCGTGCCTTCCACATAACCGTAGCCGAACTCCCAGTAGCCGCCCGTGGCCTCGATGAACGCAGTCGCGCCAAACACGTTTCCCTGGTGGTCGCCACGCAGCGCGGGCGTCGTCAGCTGGTCGAAGCCGGCGAAGAAGGTCACGTCCATGTTGGTGATCTGGAGCGCGGCGTTGTTACGGGCGGGAAGCGTGAAGGCGAGGCCGACGAAGGCATCCTGCATCCACACGCCGTTTTGAAAGAGCAACGGGATCAGACCGGCGGTGAAGGGAAGATCGAGGTGGTTTTCGCGCCCGGTGAATCCGGCGGCGAGACGGCCGAGGTCGCCCTCGAAGAACAGCGCGTCGGGCGTGAGGTCGAATTCGGTGTTGCTGGCGCGCGGGCGGTCGCCGCCGAACTCGGTGAAGGTGCCATGCGCGCGGTCCTCGAGCGGGGTGAAGAAGTAGTGGATGCGCTCGGTCGCAGTGAGCTTCAGGTCGAGGTCCAAGTTGAGCTTGGCGGCCGCGACCGCCTTTTCGGTCGCGCCGTTGTTATTCCACGCGACGGCGGTGCGGAGGTCGCCGTAAAAGAGGAGCTGCGGAAAGAGCAGGTTTTTCTCGCCGAGCAAATTGAGGCCGGGCTGGAACTGACCGGGGCCGTAAAGCTCGCGGCCGAGCTCAAGCAGCGGGCGGGCGGTGGGGTTGAGGTGCTTCGCGCCGTAGATGTCGAGCTGGCGCTGGAAGTCGTAAGGCTGGGTGTTGACGGGGTCCGGCGTGAAGGCGGGCTGGAACGCGCCGGCCGGCACGGGCGTGGCGCGCGGGTCCATGCGGACGGGCGCGGAGTCGGCGGCGAACGCGCGGGCGGCGGCGGCCAGCACGAGGAGCAGGAGGGGGCGGCGCGGGGTCATGTCATTTAGCGGCGGGCGCGACGGTGAACTCGGCGGTGGTCTCGTGCAAGTTGACCATCCACTCGTTCATGGCCTGATTCATCTCCGGCGTGGCGCCGATGAAGTCCATGAAATAGATCGGCTCGGCGCGGCTGCGCAGGCGGACGGAGAGGCGGTAGCGCCCGGGCGTTTTGAGCGCGGCAGCGGGGATGGTGTAGCGGGCGTCGCGCTGCGAGAGCGGCGGCAGGCTGCGGCCCTCCATGCGGACAAAAGGCGGGTGGTTAAGCACACTGGTCGGCTGGCTGGCGGGACGGATGAAGGGGAGCTGGTCAATATCGAGGTTGATCGGCAGATACATCTCCCGGTCGGTGCCCTTGACGTTGGTCGTGAGAAACTTGGTCTGGAGGTTGAAAAGCTGCCCGTCAACGGGGAGCCGGCCCTCGCGCACATCGCGCGAATGGAGGTCGGCCATGTCGCCACGGCTGTCCACATAGCCGGACTCCCAGACGTTTTTACCGGCGGGGTCGAAGAGGGCGACGTTCAGCCAGATCTCCGGCTGCGCGCCGAGCGAACCGGAGGGGAGGTTGTGGCCGGAGTTGGTGTTTTTGAGCGTGTAGGCCACCTGCAGCGCGCGGCCGGCGACGGGGTCGGACTGGAAAAACGGGCCGTCGAGGTGCGAACCGTTGTGCATGACGGCCTCGCGGAGCTTGCGCTTATCCTCCAACATCCGCAGGTTTTCGTCCACGATCTCCCGCGCGTCGGCCCGGTCCTCGGGCACCTCCCACTCCGGGGGAAATTTGTAGGCGGACGGAGTAGCGGAGACTTTTTTCTCGAACTCACTCGTGCCCCAGCCGGCGCGGTAGTCAAACTTGAGCCACGTCTGGATGGAGAATTTTTTCGCCTGCGGGTGATGGGGGAAGATGCCCGGATGCACGATCGGGTAGCCGGGGCCGTAAAAGGCGTGGTTGTGGTGCTCGCGGCCGGCGTTGACCGGGAGGCCGCCGATGATGGCGGCCGGCGCGGTCGTGTAGCCTTCGGCGCGGCCGGGGGTTTTGCCCATGTGGCATTCCTGGCAGTTCACGCCTTGGGCGGCGGCGGGCGAGGCGCGGAATTGGTCCCAGACGACCTCGAGCTTGATGCCGGGATGCACGGCGACCTGGTGGCAGGAAACGCAGAACTCGGAGGTCTTGATGGTCTTAAACTCGAGGGCGGAGTTGTGGATCAACTGCCCGGGGCCGGGGTCCGACTCCTTGAGCTTGACGTGAAACGTGTCCTTCTGGCCGACCACCATCGCCACGCCGTCGCCGCTGAAGCCGCCACGGACCGGCTGGGTGAGGTCGCCCGGCTCGATGCGGCGCTCGCCATTGACCTTAGTGTATTGCTCCTGCACGCGGTGGCACGTCACACAGGTGATGCCCTCGCGCGAAACCTCCGTGCGCTGCCAAATGGGCAGGTCGCGCTTCTCGCCGAGCGTCGTGCCCACGGCGGCGTGGCACCGCATGCAAAAGTAGCCGAGGGTGCCCTGCGAGAGGTCGTTGATCTTCTGCTCGAACTTGTGAAACACCGGCGAGACCGAGGCGTAGGCGTGGTTGGAGGAGCGCCACTCGTCGTAGATCTGCTTGTGGCAGGCGGCGCACTCGGACGCGCTAGGGAAGTTGCTCTTGGCGAACGCCGCGACGTGCGGATCCACGGGGTTCACCGGCTGGGGCTTCGGCGGCGGGAGTGCGGGAGCGGCCGGGCGCGGCTGCACGGGCGGCGCCCCGCCACCGAGCAGATCGTCACCGCCGAGCAGGTCGTCCGAGCTCGGAGCTGCGGCGCGTGTCGCGGACGCGAGCAGACCCAGCAAGCCGAGGGAAAGGGCGAAAAATTGCGGCCTCATGCGCGGAACACTTGCAATCAGCGGGCGTCCGCCGGCAAGCCATTTTTATTCAGGTCGAGCAGAAGAAGCGAAAAAGGCGTTGCCAGCCGCGCGTGGATTGCCCCATGCAAGGATTCGCACAATTATCCCAACCATGCCACGCCACGCACCACGGTTCCTCGTTTCCGCCCTTTTCCTCGTCCTCGGCTGCCCGGTTTTCGCGCAGCTCGATCCCGCGAAGATCACCGGCCCGGAGACGTGCACCAACTGTCACAAGCTCGAGGGCGCGGCCTGGCAGGAGATGAAGCACGCGAAGACCTTTGAGGAGCTGCACCGCCGGCCGGCGGCGCGGGAGATCGCCGGCAAGCTCGGCATCGCCAACATCAAGAACGAAAGCACCTGCGTGCAGTGCCACTACACCTCGATGGGACCGGTGGGCGCGGTCAAGGTTGTGGCCGGGGTTTCCTGCGAGCTCTGTCACGGCGCGGGGGCCGACTGGGCCAAGACCCACAATGTGAAGGAAAATCCGAACCGTATCGCCGACGCCGAGAAGCTCGGCTTCATCCCGCCCGCCAATATCTACAAGCTCGCCTCCAATTGTTACCAGTGCCACACGGTGCCGAACGAGAAGCTCGTCAACACCGGCGGCCATCAGGTGGGCAGCGCTCTGGAGCTGCTGGCTTGGAGCCAAGGCGAGGTGCGCCACCATTTCCTCGGTGGCAAGACCAACGCCGAGGCCACCCCGGAGCGCAAACGTCTCCTCTTCTTGGTTGGCCGCGTCGTGGATCTGGAGTTCAGCCTGCGCGGCATCGCCAGCGCGGTGGAGCAGGGCAATTTCGTTAAAGGCATGAACGCTCGCATCAACCTCGCGAAAGCCGAGCTACAGAAGATCGCGGACAAGCTGCCCGACGGCCCCGCGAAGACCGACGTCCTCGCCGTGATCGCCGCCGCCGTCCGACCCGCCGCCGCGGCGGACGGGACCGGACTCAAGATCACCAACAAAGACGCGGTGCTCGCCGGGGCCAAGACCATCTCCGACCTCGGCCAAAAAATGAGCTCCACCTACAAGGGCGCCGATCTGGCCGCGCTGGATCCCCTGCTGCCGACTACCGTCCAGGGCACGCCTTTCACCGCGCCCTGAGGGCGTCATTGCCCCCGTCCCGGCGGCACCTTTTCACTCATGGCCGAGCCTATCGCGACCGTCTCGCGCCCACAGCGTTGGGACGTGCCCTTTGACGAGCGGATGGACGCCGCGGCGGTCGATCGGATTCTCGGCATCGCACCCTTTAGCCGCATTGACGCGGCGGAGTTTCCCCGCAGCACACCGCTGCGCGACATTCTGCTCAATGACACGAGCCTGCGCTCGTTCCGCAAGGGCGAGGTGATCGTGCGCGAGGGCGACTACGGCAACTCGGCTTTCTTCATCATCAGCGGTGCCGTGAAGGTCACGCTCGGCAAGGACGCCATCCCGGCCGTCCTGCTCGGCCGCCGCGAGACCCGCCAGAAAGGCTGGTTCGAGACCGTCGCCCAGCTCTGGCGCAACCCGGAGTATCCCGAGGTGCGCGACACTGCGCGCTATGCCGCGGCGCGCGCGCCCAAAGCGCGGGGTGAGACCACGGCCACCTTCGGCCGCCAAGCCAGCGCGGCGGCCCAGAATGCCGTCTTCCTCTCCGACGTCCCGGCCGTGTTGAAAGGCGGCACGGCCACGCTCGGCGCCGGTCTCTTCTTCGGCGAGATCGCCGCCCTCGGCCGCTCGCCCCGCACCGCCACCATCTTTGCCGACGAGCCGAGCGAGCTGCTCGAGATCCGCTGGCAAGGCCTGCGCGAGCTCCGGCTGCGCGCGCCCGAGATCAAGCGGTTCATTGACGCCAATTACCGCAAATACTCCCTCGAGAACCACCTCCGCGAAACCGAGTATTTCAAGGATCTGCCCCCCGAGGAGCTCCGCCTGGTCGCGGACCAGACCCGCTTCGAGACCTATGGGGCCTTCGACTGGCACACCGACTACAAGAAACACCGCGACACCGACCCCGTCGAGCGCCTCCGCGGCGAGCCCGTCATCGCCGAGGAGGGCCAATATGCCAACGGCCTCATCCTGATCCGCGCCGGGTTCGCTCGCCTGAGTCAGAAATACAACCATGGTGAGCGCACCGTCAGCTACCTCGCCCGCGGACAAATGTTTGGCTTCGCCGAGCTCGCGCACAACTGGCGCGCCAAAGAGAGCGTCCCCTTCCGCAACACCCTCCGCGCGCTGGGTTATGTGGACGTGCTGGTGATCCCCAGCCATGTCGTCGAGCGGCACATCCTGCCCCGAATTCCGCCCGCCGACCTGCCGACGGTCCTACCCGCCACCACCGAGGCCGATTCCCCGCTGACCCAGACACCGGGCCGGCTCCCCACTGACTTCGTCGAGTTTTTGGTGGACAACCGCTTCATCAACGGTCGCGCCGCGATGCTGATTGACCTCGACCGCTGCACCCGGTGCGACGACTGCGTCCGCGCGTGTGCCGCCGGTCACGAGCACAATCCCCGTTTCGTCCGCCACGGCCAGCAGCTCGGCTCGCACCTCGTCGCCACCGCCTGCATGCACTGCCTTGATCCGGTCTGCATGATCGGCTGCCCCACCGGGGCCATCTCGCGCGACGCCGCCGGCGGTCAGGTCGTCATCAACGATACCACCTGCATCGGCTGCGCCACCTGCGCCAATAGCTGCCCCTACCACAACATCCAGATGGTCGAGCTGCGCAATGCGCACGGTGACCTGCTCCTCGACCGGGAAAACCGGCCCGTGACCAAGGCCGCCAAGTGCGATCTCTGCCTCGAGCAGCCCGCCGGCCCCGCGTGTGTCCGCGCCTGCCCGCATGACGCACTCGCCCGCCTCAACATCCGCGACACCGACACCCTCGCCGCATGGCTGCAACGCTGACCCGCTCCGCCCGCCGCCGACTCTGGCTCCGCGCCGGCCTGCTCGCCGCCGCTTGCGTGCTCGCGTGGAGGTGGCACCACGATCTCGCCATCGCGCTGCGCCCCACGTCCGTCACCACCGGCCTCGCCCTGCTCGGGCTCTGTGTCGCACTCGGCCTGTTCAACGCCCGCAAAAAGCTGCCTTTTCTGCCGCTGCTCCGCGCCGCCATCTGGACGCAAGTCCACGTCTATGCCGGCTGGTTCGCAGTCTTCCTGTTCCTCCTCCACACCGGCTTCCGCGCTCCCACCGGCGCGTTTGAGACGCTGCTCTACACCGTCTTCGCCCTCGTCGCGCTCAGTGGTGTGTTCGGACTCTGGCTGTCGCGCACCCTGCCCTCCCGCCTGACGATGCACGGGGAGAACGTCATCTACGAGCGCATCCCCGCCTTGCGCGCGAAACTCCAGCGCGAGGCCGAGGCGCTAGTGCTCCGCAGTGTGGAGGAGACGCGCTCTTCCACCATCGCTGACTTTTACACCGCCCGACTAAAGGGCTATTTCGACCGGCCGCGCGACAGCTTGCATCATCTCCTTCGCTCGGGCTCACCGCTCAAGTCCGTCCTCTCCGAGGTCCGCCTGCTCGAGCGCTACACCAATGAGCGTGAGCGGGCGATCCTCACCGAGCTCACCGCCTGCCTCCGCGCGAAGGAGAACCTCGATTTCCAGCGCGCCGGCCAGGGCCTCCTGAAATATTGGCTCTTCGTTCACATTCCCATCACCGCCAGCCTGCTGCTGCTCGGTGCGCTCCACGGCCTGCTGGTCCTCTATTACATCGGAGGCCCCCGCTGAACCGCCATGAAACGCCTCCAGCCCTTTGATTTCAAGTCGAGCCCTTACGAGCGCCCTAACCAAGACTGGGTGTGCGGCCGCAAGGACTGTGGCGAAAGTTGCGTGCCCGGCCCCGACGCCCGCGGCCATTGCCGGGCCGCCCCCGAGTGCCGCCCCCGGAAGGACGGCGACCGCTGGTTCTGCACCCGCTCCGATGCCCACGGCGGCAAATGTCCTGACGGCCCTCGCCCCGACGGCTCCTGCTGCCGCCCGGTGCCACCCTGTGTCCCGCGCCGCAGCGTTCGCGCCCGGCGCGGCCTGGCGGTCATGCTCGTTACCGCGCTCACTCTGGGCGGCATTCTTCTCGCTCTAGGGCTTGGCTCTGGCGGTAGCTCCGGCAGCGGCTCCGGCGGTGGCGAGGCGTTTTTTAACCCCGGGCCCCTCTCCGCCCCGCACGCCGCCGGCACGGCCAACTGCGCCCTTTGCCACAGCGCCGCCGCCCCCTCCGGCTCGCTCGCCACCGCCGCCGGCCCACACACGGATTCCCAGCTCTGCGTCAACTGTCACCAATTCGGCCACAGCGCGACCGAGCCGCACAGCCTCCCCCGCGCGACCCTCACCAGCCTGACCAAGGAGGCGATGGCCGCCACCAACAGCACCCGCGCCGCGCACGCGGCCCCGGCCGACCTCGCCTGCGCCGCCTGTCACCAGGAGCACCATGGCCGCGAGGCCGTTCTCACTCAGCTCCCCAACGCCAGTTGCCAGACCTGCCACACCCGCCAGTTTGAGGGCTTCGCCGACGGCCATCCTGACTTCGGCCGCTATCCTTACACCCGCCGCACGCGTCTCGAATTCGACCACGCCGCGCACATTTCCACCCATTTCCCTGCCGCCACCAAGCAAGGCCGGGCCGCCCCCGCCCAGTGCAACGACTGTCACACCACCGGCCCGGACAACCGGTTGATGCTCACCCGCAGCTTTGAGGCCGCCTGCGCTTCCTGCCACCTCGACGCCATCACCAAACCCGGCCAGAAGGGCTTGGCGGTTCTCGGCATCCCCGGCCTCGACAAGAAATCGCTCGATGCCAAGACCCCCGGGGTCGGCCAATGGCCCGCCGACGCCGACGGCGAGATCACTCCCTTTCTCCGCTATTTGCTCGCGCAGGAGCCGCAGGCTGCCACCGCGCTCGCCACCCTCAAGGGCACCGACCTCACTAATCTTGCCAACGCCACCCCGGAAACGGTCGCTGCCGCCACGCAGCTTGCTTGGTCCCTCAAGGAACTCGTCGCCGATCTCCTCGCCGGTGGGCACGCTGCCCTGCAAAAGCGCCTCGGTTCCGCCGCGCCCGCCGCCTTCGGCCAGCTTCCGGCCGAAAGTCTCCGCGTCTTCACCAGCCCCGACTGGTGGCCCGACTTGCTGACCGAGGTCGCCGACCATCGCGCCGGCCGGCCGCCGGCCAAGCCGGCTCCGCCTCCGACCGTCGCACCTCCCGCCTCACCTCCGCCGCCTCCCGCCAGCCAAAATCTGCTCGGCGACGACCTCCTCGGTGACGCACCCAAGCCCACCTCTCCGGCTGTCTCGCGCCCCGCCGCCACAGATGATCTGCTCGGTGGCGACGACCTCCTCGCCGCGCCCACCCCTCCAAAGCCGCCCGCCGCGCCCAAATCCGCCGCGCCCATCGCCCCTGAGAAATGGGCCGCGGCCGGCGGCTGGCACGTCTCCGCCCCCGACTATACCCTCCGCTACAAACCCTCCGGCCACGCTGACACTTTCCTGAAGGTTTGGCTCGATCTCACCGCCGCCGACCCGGCCGCGCGCCCGGTCTTCGCACAAATCGCCGCCGCCAGCGCATGCGTGAAATGCCACAGCACCGACGCCGCGCCCGCGCCGTCCGCCGCGTTGCTCGTGCAATGGCGGGCCGACGCGCCCGCGCCCCAGCTCCACACCTTCACCAAGTTCTCCCACGGCACCCATTTCAGCCTGCTCGACGCCAAGGCCTGCCAGACCTGCCACCAGCTCGCCCCGTCCTCGCCCGCCTATGCCGCCTCTTTCCGGGACAACCACGACCCCGCCAAGTTTGCCAGCAGCTTCCAGCCCCTCAGCCTAGCCACCTGCGCTCAGTGCCATCAGGAGCGCGGCGCAGGCACGAGCTGCCTGCTCTGCCACAACTACCACGTCGGCGAGATTGCCCCCGTGCCCGTTCGTAGCCTCCTCCACCCCGCGTCCCGCTAGGGCTTTTCCCTGCGGGTAACCTTGCGCGGCTCCGGCTCTGGCGCGCATCGTCTGTTACAAGGCGGACTGAGCCACTCCTCGCGCATTTCCCGCATTGCGCCCGGCAGCGGTTCCGTTTCCCTGCACGTTCCCACCGATGAGCGGACGACTCCAGAACCACGCGCGCACGCGCCTCGACTTCGAGGCCGACGCGCCCGCCGCCCAACGCCTCGCGGCGTGCAAGACCTTCCTGCGCCTGGAGAGCGCGATGATCCGCATGCGGCACGAGGCGGGCGAGCCGGGCCGCGCCGTCGCCAAGGCGCGCGCCGACATGGTGGACGCGCTGTTGGCGCGGCTGTTTGACCACGCGATGGCGGGCTACGCACGCCAGCACGGCGAGCCGCCGGCGGCGGTGGCGCTGCTGGCGCTCGGCGGCTACGGGCGCGCGGAGCTGGCGCCGTTCAGCGACATTGACATCATGTTTCTCTTCCCGGCCAAGGCGAAGCCGGCCGCGATCCAGCCGCTCCAGCAGCACCTGATCAACGAGGTGCTCTACCCGCTCTGGGATTGCGGGCTGAAGGTGGGCCACTCGACGCGCACGGTCGAGGAGGCGTTTGCCGAGGCACGGAAGGACATCCAAACCAAGACCGGCCTGCTGGAGGCGCGGCGCGTAGCCGGCTCCGCGCCACTGTTCGAGGGTTTCGCGGCGGCCTACCGCACCTTTTACACGACGGAGAAACCGCTCGACTACATCGGCGCGCGCCTCACGGACCAAGCCGACCGGCGCACGAAGCACGGCAACACGGTCTTCCTCCAGGAGCCGGACATCAAGAACGGCGTGGGCGGCCTGCGGGATTTCCAGAACGCGGTGTGGATGGCGCGGGTGAAGTTCGGCGTGGACGGCCTGGGCGAGCTGGCGGACCAAAATTACCTCCGGCGCGGCGAGCTCCGGGACTTCCAGCGCGCCTACGACTTTCTGCTGCGCGTCCGCAATGAGCTGCATTTTCTCAGCAAGCGCCCCACCGACCTGCTCGACTTGGAGACCCAGCCCAAGGTCGCCGCCGGCCTCGGCTATGCGCACCGGAACGCGCTCGGCCGGGTCGAGCAGTTCATGCACGACTATTACCACGCGGCGGCGGCCATCTACCGCATCTCGAAGATCGCCGAGAACCGCCTCGCGCTCGCGGCGCGGCCGGCCGGCGGCGGGGAGGGCGGCTTCTCGTTCCGCGCGCTCGTGCGGGCCGGGCGCTTCCAGAAAACGCAGCGGGTGGACGGCTTTGTCCTGCGCGGACAGGAGCTGGGCGCCGAGGACGCCGGCGTGTTCGCGGCCGATCCGGTGCGGCTCGTGCGCGTGTTCCGCCACTGCCAGCAGCTCCGGGTGCAGCCCGACTTCGCGCTCCAGACGCTCATCCGCGACTCGCTGCCGCTGCTCAACCGCAAAGCCGCCCAGTCGGCCGACGCGTGCGTGAGCTTCCGCGCCATCCTCGACGAGGCCGGCGCGGTCTTCCCCACGCTCAACCTCATGCACGAGCTGGGCGTGCTTGGGCGCTTCATCCCAGAGTTCCGTGCGCTCACCTGCCTCGTGCAGCACGAGTTCTACCACCGCTACACGGCCGATATCCACACGCTCAACACCATCCGCGAACTCGATCAAATCTTCACCTCGGCCGATCCGGTGAGCCAGAAATACCGCGCCACCCTGCACGAGACCGCCCGCCCCACCCTGCTCTACCTCACGCTCCTGCTCCACGACATCGGCAAGGCCCGCGGCATCCAAGGCCACGCCGAGAGCGGCGTCGAAATCGCCCGGCCCTTCCTCGCCCGGCTCGGCGTGGACGCGGCGGAGACCGAGACCATCGTGTTTCTCATCAAAAATCATCTCATCATGGCACGCTTCTGGCAGAAGCGCGACGTGGATGACCCAGCCACCGCCACCGCCTTTGCCGCACTCGTGCCCGACGCCGAGCGCCTGCGCTTCCTCTACGTCCACACGTATTGCGACGCGCGCGGCACCGCCGCCGGCCTGTGGAACGGCTACAAGGACACCCTTCACACCAGCCTTTATCGCGCCACCCTTGAACAGCTGACCCACGGCGCGGATGCCGCCACCCGTCAGACCCAACGCCTCCAGATGCTCCAGCAGGACCTCATCGCCCAAAAAGTCCCCGGCGTCAGCTCGGAGGAGGTCTCCGCGCACTTCCACCTCCTGCCTGAGCGCTACTTCGTCCAGACCGACCCCGGTGAGATCGCCCTGCATCTCCGCATGGTCAACCACCTGCTCACCTCCATCACCGCCGCCGAGTCCGTCGGCTCGCTCAAGCCCGTCATCAAGTGGCACGACGACCTTAACCGCTCGCTCACCGTCGTCCACATCGTCACCTGGGACCGCGCCGGCCTCTTCTATAAGCTCGCCGGCGCCTTTGCCGTCGCTGGCCTCTCCATTCTCGGCGCGCGCATCGTCACCCGCAGCGACCACATCGCGATTGACACCTTTCATGTCATTGATCCCGCGCGCGGCGGCGTCGTCCAAAACGCCCGGGTGCAGGAGAGCTTTGCCCACGCGGTGGACGACGCCCTCGTGGGCCAGGGTGACCTTTACCCGGCCATCGTCGAGCAGGCGAAGAAACACGCCGCCAGCCGCCTGTTCTCCACGGCGGCCGAGGGCGGCATCCACACCGCGTCGTTTCCGCCCACCGTGGACGTTTATCACGAGCTTTCGATGCAGCGCACCATCGTCGAGATCCAGGCGCGCGACGAGATCGGCCTGCTCTTCCGCCTGGCGAAAACCATTTCCGACCACGGCTACGACATCACCTTCGCCCGGATCGGCACCGAGCGCGGCGTGGCGATTGACACTTTCTACATCGAGGACGCCAGCCACCAGACCGCAGCCGACAACACCCGCCTGCACGCCCTGCGCGACGCCCTACAGGAGATCATCGCGCCCAAGCCTGTAGCCGGGCCCATCGCCGAGCCGATGCCGGCGCTTGCCGCCGGTTGAGCCGCGTCCGCTTTTCAGTCACCAGGCTGGAACGCGGTGAACACTTCTTTTTCGGACACGGCCCGGCCCCGCTCCAGCGTGAGTGTCGTTTCGTTCCACCGAACGAGCAGGGTCTCCTCTCTGTCCCGCGCGACAAAGCCGTAAAACTCCTGGTCTCCGAAGGCGCGCAGATCGGCGACGCGACCCTCCGCCGAGACAGTGCCGCACAAGAACAGCCCACGCACGACAAAGCCCGCCTTGCCCGTCGGTTCGCCGAGCGACACCGGCTCGCCCACGCGCTTGGCGGCGGCGCGGAATGGCGTGAGGTCCGCCGGCGCGCCGGCGGGCGTAAGCAGCCGCCAGTCGTGCGAGTCGCCGTCGAACGCCTGCACCAGCCGGGCGCGCGCGCCGTCGTCCGCCTCCAGCTCGTATTCGTGGCGCTCGAACCGGCCGCCCACGCCCGCGACCTCGACCACCGCGTGACCGGCGACGGTGTAGGCGATGACCCCGAGCATACCGTGTGCGCCGAGCGCAAGCCGCAACGCGGGCGCGGCCAGCTTGGCGGCCGGGGCGACGGTGGGCGGCTCGCCTTCCTGCCAGGCTTGGTAAAACACGACCCCAACAAACAGCGCCGCGCCGACGATCACCGCAATCTTCAGCCCTGACGATTGCGCGAAGGAGTTGAAGCCCTTGATTCCCGAATAGACCGAATCTGCGCTCGGCAGTCCGAACGCCTTGGCCACCCGGTAGCTGGTGATGCCACCACCTTTGTAGAACTCGATCTCGCCGCCGGTCCAGCTCGCCACGGTCATGCGGTTGTAACGGGTGTTGTCGGCGTTCCAATAGTTCGCCATGTCGCCCGGCTCGACGCCCTCCGGCGCGGTGCCCTCGACCTCGACCACCCGTGACTGCCCCACGAGCGTCACCCGCGCGTCCTCGCCGTCGAGGCTCACGGTGTCGCCGACCTTCTTCGCCGCCGCCTCGGCCGCGGTCATCGCGCGTAGCGGCTCGAAGAGTTGGAAAACTTTCCATTCCGGCCCGTCCTCCCCTTCCTCGAACACGAGCGTCAGTGAGGCTCCGTAGCCGCCCACGAGGTTGAACTCGTTCCAATAATAGGTCTCCCCGTCCACGCGGGTGCTGAACACCACGCGGCCGGCGACCGTGTAGCGGCGGCCGTCGAGCTCGCCCGTCAGTCCGACGCGGAGTGAGGTGGGGTTACGGATGCTCATGGCTGGAAAAAATGCGGCACGAAACGGCTCAGGTTGCCGGTGATGCGGCACGTGTCCTCGCGGAGGCCGAGGCCCGCCGGCTCGTGATCCACCACCCACACGCCGCACACGGGATGGTTGCCCTCGAAATCCGCCAGCTCCGCCATCGCCTGATACACGAAGCCCTCCGCGCCGTAGCCGCCCTCAGTCTGCTCGATGGCGACACCGCCCTCGACGAGCGTGACGTTGGCGCCCTCGCGGCCGAGCTTGGGCTTGCGGACGTGGCGTGGGCCGAGCGGCACCGGCGTGTCGTGCGCGGCGAGCAGGTTGGGGTGGCCGGGAAACAGCTCCCAGAGCACCGGTAGCAGGCCCTTGTTGCTCAGCAGCATCTTCCACGCGGGCTCGATCCACTGCACCGGGTCGCGCGCGAGGTGTGCGGCGAACTCCTCGCGCCATAGCCACTCCCACGGGTAGAGCTTGAAGCAGCGGGCGATCCGCTCGCCGGCCAGGTCCACAAAAATCTCCCGCCGCCGGTCCCAGCCGAGGTCGTCCACAAACACCTCGCGCGTGACCACGCCCGCCTGCTCAGCGGTGTCGCGCAGGTAGCGCAGGGTCTGCGCGTCCTCATCGTGCTCCTGCACGCCGCTGAAGTGAACCGTCGCGCCCGCCCAACGCTGCCACGCCTCGATGAGACGCTCGTGGATGGAGTTAAACTGGTCGGCGGCGGGGCGCGTTTCCTGCAGCCAAAACCACTGCGCGACGGCGGCCTCGACGAGAGCGGTGGGCGTGTCGGCGTTGTATTCGAGCAGCTTCGGCTCGCCACGCCCGTCAAACGCCAGGTCGAAGCGCCCGTAGAGGGAAAAATCGTCGCGCTCCCACGAGCGCAGGATCGCCGGCACGGCGGCCTCGGGGATGGCGAGCCGGTCCCACCAGTTGTTTTTGATCACCGCCTCGGCCGCCTCGATGCAGAGATAATGCAGCGCGTGCGCGGCGCGCTCGAGTTTGTCCACTTCGGCGGCGGTCAGCTCGTAGCACGCCGACTCGTCCCAATACGGGCCGTGCTCGTGGGAGTGGTAGGTGAGGCCGATCTCCTCGGCCTTGGCCCGCCAGTCGGGCCGGGGTTGGCAATGGTGGCGGTGCATCAGGACCAGACGTGTGAGCCGCTGGAGTAACCGGTGCGGCCAAAACCGCCGCGCGAGATGTCGGTGCGCGCGGCCTCGGCCTTGGCGGCCGCCTCGGCGGTGGGCGAGGAGACATTGATGATACTCTGAAACGGCGCGGGCCCCCACTGGCCGCCGTAATAATATTGGCCGTGCACCTGATCGCGGGAGTTGTAGGGCAGCGGATAGAACGCGTGAAACGGCGCGTGATAATAACCCACGCCCGGCACCTGAAAGTCGTTGGGATAGACGCTCTCCGGGCTCACACGGACCGGCCGCGCGCAGCCGGCCAGCGCGCCGGCGGCGGCGCCGCCCGCGAGCACAAGCCGAATGCTGGCGCTGCGTTTCACGGCGCGCGCCTCAGCCCGCGATGGCCGCCGCGATGATGTGGCACACGCCGAGGATGACCGCGGCGGCGACGATGGCGGCGGCCACGTTGCGGTGCTCGACGATCTCGCGGTTGAGGTCGCCGGGGGTGCATCGGTCGAACAGCTTGTAGCCGACGATCGCGAGCACGATGCCGGCGAGGGCGAACACGGCGGTGTAGGCCATCGCCTGGCCGAGCGACTGCGCGTGCCAGCCGGAGGCGGCGGGCGCGGTGGCCGGAACGACGGCCTGGGCAGCGGTTTCGGCGGCGCGCAGCGCGGCGGGCAGGCCGGACAGGAGGAGCAACAGGATTTTTTTCATGGGGCGGAGAGGTAGGATACGCCGGCGACGCTGCCACCCACGCCCGCCCGCTGTCAACGGCCCGGCCGGTGGAAGCGCGCGGAAATTTTCCAAGGCGGGGCTCGGAGGTCATCCCAACTCGCGGACCATTTGAACAACACGCCTACTTGCGGCGGAGGAGACGCCAGCCGAGGGCGAAAGCGACGAGGGTCGCGGCGGCGAGGAGCAGCCATTTGATCGCAGGCGATGAATCGGAAGGTGAAGGGCTATGCATTGCCGAGACGGGTTGCGTGCCCTTAGCGGCGGACGGTTGGGCTGAAGCGCCCGGGAGGATTTCCGCCCATGTCTTGGCCGTCTTCGCCTTACCGGCCAATGCGTCTTCAATATGTTTGTCGATTACTTTACCAGCCTCCGCGCGGGACACGCCGTGGGCCAAGGCATCTTCCAGCAACGTGGTAGCGTATTCCAGTGAAGCTGGCAGTAGCGGCTTTTCTTGAAAAACAGGCGCGGTCGGCACACTAATCCCTGCCTTAGTGAGAGCGGCTTGGATTTTACTCTCATCGCCCCAACTTGAGTCAAAGCTTCCGTTTGCCAGACGAAGTTCTATATAGCGCCCTAGAGCCGACCGTCTGTCCTCGTGGATAGGATATGCGCTCATGGCGATAATTTCGCCTTCCGCAATCATGCCGGATTCACGCCATGTTGGGCGGGCCGAAAAAAAATAGATTATATGATCAGAAAGAGGGTTAAAAAGATCGCTGTATTTTCCCATATCGTGGATGATTTCCGGATCGTTTATAGTAGAAGGCAACTGGCCATTACGCTGTTGAGCATAATGTTGGAGCGCTGACCGGAAAGTAGACGTTAGAGCATCGCGCAGCGTCACGGCAGAATCGGAGCGAATCGAGCCACAAAAACAATATAATGTTAATAGAGATATTAGAATTTTTTTCATTTTAATGTCACCAACCCCATTTTAGCACACGCCGAAATCTGGCGGACCTATAAGGGGTCATGTGTGAACTCTCGACAAGGCGGCGGCGAAGCCCCGCGTGCCGGCCCCGCTGCACAGCCGGAAACGCCGCCCATATCGCGTCACGCTGCCCGGCACCCCCATCTGCAGCCGCGCCGCCGCCGAAGCGGGCCAACGCCTCCAGCAGACTAGCCTCAAACGACTCCGCCGAGCCCCGGACCCGCGAAAAGATTCTGCCGGCAGTGGCTGCGGCTGATCCCAGGAGGAGCAACAGGATTTTTTTCATGGGGCTGGGAGGAACGATGCGCCGGCAACGCTGCCATCCGCGCCCGCCCGCTGTCAACGGCCCGGCCGGTGGAAGCACGCGGAAATTTCCCACGCGGGGCGGCGACGTCCCCACGCGCCGGCGTTGCCATTTGCGCGCCGCGTGGTTGAACAGCGCGGCGGATTGCCCGCCACCATCCACTTTGAGCCCGCCAGCCTCGACTCCTTCCCGCGCCGCGCTCGTCGCCGCCTTTGCCACCATCTACATCGTGTGGGGCTCGACCTATCTCGCCATCCGCGTGGCGGTGGGGGCCATGCCGCCGTTTGTCATGGCGGGCACACGCTTCGTGCTGGCGGGTGCACTGCTGCTGGCGTGGCTGCGACTGCGGGGCGCGGCGCGGCCGACGGCGCGGCAGTGGCGCGACCACGCGATCACGGGGTTCTTTCTGCTGCTGGGCGGCAACGGCCTCGTGGCGTGGGCGGAGCAGACCGTGCCCTCGGGCGTGACCGCGCTGGTGATCGGCGTGACGCCGCTGTTCATGGCGCTGGCCGAGTGGGCCGCGCCGGGCGGGCGGCGGCCGGGCGCGGGGACGCTGGGCGCGATGGCGCTCGGGCTGGGCGGGGTGGCGTGGCTCGCCGCGCCGTGGGAGAAGGTAGGTGGCGGCGGCCTGCCCCTCGGGGGCACGCTCGCGCTGCTGGCGGCGGGCGCGCTCTGGGCGACCGGCTCGATCCACTCGCGGCACGTCCGCAGCGGCGCGGACACCATGACAGGCGCGGGGCTGCAGATGCTCACCGGCGGCGCGATGCAGCTCGTGGCGGCGGCGGTGCTGGGAGAGTTCCAGGAGTTTCACCCGGCGGCGGTGGGCGCGGCGGGGTGGACGGCGTTTTTTTACCTCGTGATCTTCGGCTCGCTTGTGGGGTTCTCGACTTTCTCGTGGCTCATCCGGCACAGCCGGCCGGCGCTGGTGGCGACTTACGCGTGGGTCAACCCGGTCGTCGCCGTGTGGCTGGGCTGGCAGTTCCAGGACGAGCGGGTCACGCCGCGCACGCTCGCGGCGGCGGCGGTCATCGTCGCGGCCGTGGTGCTGGTGACGCTCCAAAAAAGCCCGCCGCCGCCCGCCCGTGCGGAGAGCTGAGATTTTATCCGTCGGCGCGGCGCGGCCCGATCCGCGAACAAATCACTTCTCGCGTTTCAGCCAGCGCCGGAGCCGGCGATACCAGCGGTAGCCGCTGAAGTCGGGCAGGATAAAGTCGCCGAAGCTCTCGATGGCGCGCACGGACTTGCCCACGCCGCGCACGACCGCGTCCTCTAGGCGAAGATTGGGGGCGTGGCCGCCGTCGGAGAACACCGGCTCTCTCCCTCGACCCGTCGAGCCTGAAGCCCGACCTGCGCCGGCCTCCGCCCAAGCACTCTCCGCCCCGCTTCCTCGCGGCTTGCCTTGGCTGGGCGCATCGTGTCTTTTCGCGCCCCCTCTCCCCTTCCCCATGCGCCATCCCCGCTCGCTCGCCCTGCTCCTTTCCCTCACGGCCCTGACCGTCCCCGCTCTGCGCGCGCAGGGCGATCGCCGCGGCGGTCCCGCCGCTTCGGCTGATAGCGCGACCGCCATCCCCGTCATCACCGAACCCGCCATCTACCAAGACGCCTCCCAGCCCGTCGAGAAACGCGTCGCCGATCTCATCCGCCGCATGTCGCTCCAAGAAAAGGCGCGCCAGCTCGGCGACACCGCCCCCGCCATCGAGCGCCTCGGCGTGCCGAAATACGGCTGGTGGAACGAGGCCCTCCACGGCGTCGCCCGCGCCGACACCGCCACCGTTTTCCCGCAGGCCATCGGCAACGCCGCCACCTGGGACCCCGCGCTCATCAAAGCCATGGGCGACGTGATCGCCGTCGAGGGCCGCGCCAAATACAACGACTCCATGGCGAAGAACGGCGGCACCGCGCGCTACTACGGCCTCACCTACTGGTCGCCCAACATCAATATTTTCCGCGACCCGCGCTGGGGCCGCGGCCAGGAGACCTACGGCGAAGATCCCTTTCTCACCGCGCGCATGGGCGTCGCGTTCATCCAAGGCGTGCAAGGCGACGACCCCACCTACTACAAGGCCCTCGCCGCCGCCAAGCACTACGCCGTCCACAGCGGCCCCGAGCCCAGCCGCCACACCGACGACATCCACCCCAGCGAGGTGGATTTTTATGACACCTATCTCCCGCACTTCGAGGCCGCCGTGCGCGAAGGCAAAGTCGGCTGCGTGATGGGCGCCTACAACAGCGTCTACGGCGCCTCCGCCACCGGCAGCAAGCTGCTCCTCACCGATCTCCTCCGCACCAAGTGGGGCTTCCAAGGCTATGTCGTCTCCGACTGCGATTCCATCGCCGACATCTACCGCAAGCCCCCGCAGGGCCACGCCCTCGTGGCCACCGCCGAGGAGGCCGCCGCCATCGCGCTGCTCGCCGGCGCCGATCTCAACTGCGACTTCGGCCGCGGCGGGCCCTTCAGCGTGCTCCCCAGCGCCGTCGCCAAAGGCCTCGTCACTGAGGCCGATGTGGACCGCGCGCTCACCCGCGTGTTCACCTACCGCTTCAAGCTCGGCATGTTCGACCCGCCCGAGAAAGTCCCCTTCTCCAAATACACTCTCGCCGACCTCAACACCCCCGCGCACTCCGCGCTCTCGTTGCAGGCCGCCCGCGAGTCCATCGTGCTCCTGAAAAACACCGGCGTCCTCCCCCTCGACCCCGCCAAGCTGAAACGCGTCGCCGTCATCGGCCCCAACGCCACCTCCGTGCCCGCGCTGCTCGGCAATTACAACGGCGTCCCCACCGCCCCCGTCACCATTCTCGACGGCATCCGCGCCGCGCTCGGCACCGGCGTCGAAGTCACCACCACCCAAGGAGTCCCCTATGTCACCGGCTACGGCCAGCGCGCCGCCCCGCGCGGCGGCCGCGGCGCGCGCGGCGGCGCCCCGGCGTTTCCCGCCGTGCCCCAGTTGCGCACCGACCTCGGCCTCACCGCAGAGCAGGTGACAAAAATTCAGCCCATGGTGGACGCCATTGCCCGCATCCAAGCCGAGAACAACGCCGACCAAGTCCAGGCCGATGAGCTCCGCAACCAGCAGCTCACCGCGATCAATGCCGTCCTCACCGAGGCCCAGCGCGCGCTCCTCTCCACCGTGCTCGCCGGCGGCACTGTCACCCCGCCCTCCGGGCCCGGCACCCCCGAGTTCGCCGCCGCCGTCGAGCTCGCGCGCAATGCCGACGCCGTCATCTACGTCGGCGGGCTCATCGCCGCCGGCGCCAGCGGCGGCTCGAACAACGCTCCCGGCCTCGAAGGCGAGGAAACCCAGACGCCCTACGACGGCTTCCTCGGCGGCGACCGCACCAAAATCGAGCTTCCCGCGGTGCAGACCGAGCTCTTGAAAGCCCTGCAAGCCACCGGCAAGCCCGTCATCTTCGTCAATTGCAGCGGCAGCGCCATGGCCATGCCCTGGGAAGCCGCCAACCTCCCCGCCATCGTGCAAGCCTGGTATCCCGGCCAGAACGGCGGCACCGCCGTCGCCGACATCCTCTTCGGCAAAACCAACCCCTCCGGCCGCCTCCCCGTCACCTTCTACGCCTCCACCGCCGAGCTGCCCGACTTCAAGGATTACAGCATGAAGAACCGCACCTACCGCTTCTTCACCGGCAAGCCCGCCTTCGCGTTCGGCCACGGCCTGAGCTACACGAAATTCACCTACACCAACGCCAAGGCCGCCGCCCCCACCGTCACCAGCGACAGCACCATCAAAGTCAGCGTGGACGTGACCAACACCGGCACCCGCGACGGCGACGAAGTCGTGCAGATCTACGCCAAGGAGACCGGCCTCAACGACCCCGCTCGTCCCCAGAATTCGCTCGTCGGCTTCCAGCGCGTCACCCTCGCCAAGGGCCAAAAAAAGACGATCGAGATCGCCATCCCCGTCTCCGCGCTCCGCCACTGGGACACCGCGAAGCAAGACTACGTCGTGGACTCCGCCGCCTACGAGCTGCTCATCGGCGCAGCCAGCGACGACATCCGCCAGACCGTGGCCTTCCGCGTCGCCGCCGGCCCCGGCGCGTGAGCGTTTGAGGTGGAGCGCGACGTCCCGGGGCGCTCGGCTTGGAACTGGAGGGCGGGGTCGCCGAACCCCGCCGATTTGCTCTTCCGTCCTCTGTCCTCCGTCCTCCGTTCTCCGTCCCTGCCTCCGATCGCCCACGGCCTTGGCTCTTCGCCCGAACGTTGAACGTTCAATTTTGAATATTGGACTTTGCCCCCCGCTCCCGACCTTCGACCTTGGACTATCAGGCCTTCGACGGTTCATGGTGAACTCTGGCGTTTTCATGGTTTGATTAGGTTTGATTGGGTTTGATTTACCTCGGGCGGGATTTCGTGGCTGGGTTCAACCACAGGCGACTGGGCGGGAGCCGCCTCCGGTCGTGGCGTGATTTTTTCCATGCTTGTTTTAGCTTGTTTTTGCTTGTTTCGGCCGGACTTTCTCCGCGCCGGCTCGGCCTTCTTATCCTCCGCGATACTCCGCAAGACCCGGTGCCGCTCCGCTTCGGGCAGGCTGAAATAATACTCACAATCGTCCCGCAGGATCGCCCGCAGCGCGGGCGGCATGGCCTCGCTGGCCTTCCGCATTTTCTCGTCCATTTGGCGACGCTCGGCCAACCGCACCCAGCTTTTCCGCCGTGCAACCTCCACCCAGTCCCGGAAAATCTGGTCCACCTCGGCGTAACCCTTCAAAATCTTGGTGAGCCCATCCGGGATGGGCTCGCCCGCCTCGCGGAGCTTTTTCTCACGGGCCGCGAAAGTGTCATAGACCTCCTTCAGCTTGCGGATCCGGCGGAGACGGTCGGGATCCACCGCCTCAAACTCCTCCTCCGCCAGCGCCCGCAGCTCCGCCACCCTCGCTTTCTCCTTCGCATCGGCGCGGTCCTCCAGCGTCAGCTTCAGCCGCTGTGCGGCCTGGTTGCTGCGGCGCAGCCGGGCCAGCTCGCACGCGACCCCCAGGATGGCACGGGTTTTCTCCGGCCCTTCGGCCCCGGCTTCGGCGTCGCGCAGCACGCGTGCCAGCGCCAGCGCCAGATGCGGCTCGATCCGCTCCGCCAGCGCGTCCGCGCCGGCCGCACCTTGGATGGCCTTCGCCTCCTCGGTCAGCGTGCGCGCAAAGGCCAGCTCCTGCTGCAGCCGCTGCCAGCGCGCGAACCCCGCCTGCCGCCAGTTGGACAAGTTCTGCTGCTTGATCGGCTCGCCGCCGAATTTTTCCTGCAGCACCGCCTGCACCTCCGGCAGGGTGTTGAGCCATCGCAGCAGCAATGGGCCCGCCTCGCCGTCTTCCATTCGGCGGCAAAGCGCCTCCCGGATGTCGGCTGGCAGGCTGTCAATTTTGCCCGGCTGACCCATCTGGTGTCACTGTCCGGCCGGCGCGGATTGGGCGGCGAGGCGGGCTTGTTTCTCCCAGATGCCCGCCCGGGTGGGCTCGCCACGTTGCCGATCAATGACCGTGATACACGGGTAGGCCGAAACCTCGCTCAAGAACGGCTGCGTATGCTCAAGGTTGAGGTAGTATCGGACGTGAAAATCCCGGGCGATCAACCGCCGGAGACCGGCCCCGTAAAGATTTTTGGCAAACCGGTTGGCGCAGATATAGGCAAGGCAGCCATTAGGTGAGAGCAAGCGCAGGCCGTTTTCAAAAAATGCCACATAAAGGTCGGCTCGATCGGTGCAGGTCGGAAATAACTCCCGGTAGCGGCCAAGCACTTTGGGGGGCAGCTCTTCAATTCGCACATAGGGCGGATTTCCCACCACCCAATCAAATGTCTCCGGCCAGCTCGTGAGCAGAAAATCGGCATGGCGAATCCATGACTCGGCGAGCACCTGCGCGCGGGCGAAGGGACAGCCTTCGCCATTCAGCAGCGCCACCGCCTGCTCACGGGCCAAAGCGACAAATCCACTGTTAAGATCGCACGCCGTCAGCGACTGGGCCAGAACGTCATCCTCCCAGTCCACCGTGCCTTGATGCGTGCGTTCCGACTTGAGAAGCCGCCGGATAATCTCCGCCAGAAATGCCCCGTCGCCGCAACTCGGCTCCAATAGACGCCGCTCCGCCAGCCGGCCGCCTGCTGGGATGTAGCCGGCCAAATCCAAAATGAGCGACGTCACCTCCGGTTTGGTGAAGATGGCCCCAACCGGTTCGGACGGTTCGCAGCCTTCCCAGACATCCATCCAACTGTTTTCAACCATCTTGAGCCGCGATCGTGTCAAAGATTCCCGTTCAATAAAGTAGATTGGCGGCTCAGCGTTGGCCGCAGCCGATCAGCCCGACGAGGACCCCTTGGATGGTGAGGCTTTCAAGGGGAATGAGGTCGCGGTAGCGCGGGTTTTCTGCGCGGAGGAAGGTGCGCCGGCCCTCGCGGACCATCCGCTTGAGGGTCGAGGCGCCGTCAATCAGCGCGGCCACAATCTGGCCGGGCCGGGCCTCGTCCGGCCGGAGCAGGGCGATGTCTCCGTCGGCAATCTGCGCGTCTATCATGGAATCGCCCCGGACATGCAGGGCGAACAGCCCGCGGGTGGAGCGGAGCCGAAAGAGGCTGGGATCAATTCGGATGGTCTCGTCGGCTTGCGTCGCGGCGTCGGCGGGCAGGCCGGCGGGGATGGTGCCATAGACGGCGATCGTGAAGAGATGATCCTGCACCTCCTTCACCTTGGCGGCCCAACTGCGGCCGTCACCGGTGTCGGTAACGAGGCCTTTGCGGGCGAGGGCCTGCACGTGCTTGCGGGCGGCGTTGTGCGAGGCGAAGCCGAACTCCTCGCAAATCTCCCGCAGGGAGGGCGGTCGGGTGTGGTTTTTTTGGTGGCGAACCATGAAGGCCAGCACGGCCTCCTGCGCCTCGGTCAAGGTGTCCATCTGGTCACGGTGTCCGGTTGGACACCTCGCGTCAAGACCGAATTGGACCGTGGGCCGTTTGCAGTTCTCTCTCCGGGCCAGTCTGCACTCGGCGGCACGGGACAAATCTTGGAGGATCAGATCTTAAGTTTTGCAGTGAGACGGTCAAAACAGCGGATGGTCATTCGGACCGACTCCCGGGCAGCAAGCTTCGGATCCCCGCGATTTTTGCTTTCAGCTCACGGGTGATCTCCGCCTCGTCCTGATCTTTTTTGCTCGAGCTGCTCAAAATATAATCCAGCCGCTCGATCGTCCCCTTGAGCGCCTGCTCAAACTCCCGCCGGGCGCGCTCAATGGCATCCGGCGGGCCGCCGACCTGCAGCCGCTCTTTGACCACCCGCGCCGCGTCATACAGTAGATTCAAATGCTGCTTCAGTTGGCTGCGGCTCCTGAAATACGGATTGGTGTCGTATTGGTCGCGCAACGCGCCGATCAAATCCTGCGTGTAGGCCACCGCCATTGCGGCATCAGGAAAACCCGCCGCCGGCAAGGCGGGCAAATGGTCGAAAGGAACCAGTTTCCTCGTCTTCGGCCCCGTTGGGCCCGGCAAGGTCTCCCTTCCTCCCGGCGCATCCCGCCCCGCCGGTCGCGTCGTTGCGATGCTGGTGCTGGCCTCCATGCCGGCAACACTTGACCCGGTCTGGGCCGTGGTGAAATGCGCCACCAGCCAGACCACACCGGCCGACGCGAGCAGCGCGCACCCCGACATGAAAGCGACCATTTTCCCGGCGGAGGGCAGAGGACGCTGCGGGAGATTGGGGGCCGGGGTGGTCATAACAACTGAGGTTCACTCAGGCAATCCACCGACGGAATCTTTGTCGAGCCGATGTCATCCCAGCTACTACCCGGATCGGCCTGCCGGCGGTCTGCCTGTCCCGAGGAGCCGAGGAGGAATTTTAAATCGAAGGCGCAGAGAAACAAAGACGCTAGTGGGGTTTAAAACCTAGTGTGGCCGAATCGTGTCATGGCGAGCAGCGCAGCGACGAGGCCATCCAGCCCCTCGACTGGGCTCGGGACCGTGAGCTGGTTGAAGTGCTGGATCGCCACGGCGCGCTGCGCGCAGCTCGCGATGACAGAGGCTGGGCCGGCGGCTGCACTTGAGCTTAAACCGCTCGTATGGTCAGACGGGAGGGCACTGCGCCCCCACACCCGGCGACGAAGTCGCAGGCGCGCGTTTTCATCCCCGCGTGCTCTCTGCGGCCCAACCCGGCCCGGCCGTGATCAGATGGTCGTGCTGGATATGACCTTGGCGTAGGCATCCTGCGTGCGGGTCCAAGCCTGGCCGACCCGCTCCTTCCGCTGCGCCCAGCTCTCGGGGCTTCCTTGGCCTAGCTCCAAGCCCATGGCGTGCAGGTAAGACCGGGCGCTTTCCATCTCCCTCATCGCAAAATCCCAGTCCTGGGTGTGGGCGGAACCCGACAAAGTGGCGCGCTTGGCCGTGAGCTCGGCGATCTGGCCGGCCACCTTGTTTTCCAACCGCCCGAGCCCCGTGAAGAACTGTTCTCGACGGTCATAGCCATAGTCACTGATGTCGGTCCATTGTGCGGAGGCGAAACTGGCGCCGATCGCATCCCGTCCGGCGGGGGCCGGAAGAGAATCCGCTGGCATGGTCCCCACCCCGTTCCCGCCCGCTGGCGAAGGAGCCGGTGCCATCTTGCCGTTTTCGGCGCAGCCAGCGGTGGAGAAGAGGCCCAGGCCGAAGACGGCGAGGGCCAGAATGGTTAAACGATGAGTTTTCATGGGGTGACAAAACCAAGCGAAAAAACTCAAGGCTGCGGGGTGCCCGACGTGGGCGGCGCGAGCATGGCTTCGGCCTCGGCCACGGCCTGAACATAGGACTGATAATCGGCAGCGAGCTTGTCCCGCGCCGCATTCCATGTGTTCTCGGTGCTTTGGCGCGCATTGGCAAGGCTTCCCAGCAGCACGTTTTCGCTGGCCTGCATGGCGGTGTTCGCCGCCTCGCTGCGGCGGCGATCCTCGTCCTTGATCCCCGGGGCCGGGCCGGGCCGCTCCGCCATGCCGCGATGGCAGGCTTGGACTAGGCTTTCCATCTGGGTGAGCACGCCAAGACGAGTGACGGTGGTGGCGCGGCCCAGATCGCGGGTGACGGCCACGCGGTCCAAGGATGCGGCCAGGCTCCCGGTCCGGCGTGGACCCTGACCCGTGCCCGGAGCCGGCGGCGGAGCCATCGGCGGTGGCACAATCCGCACGGGAGTCGGCACGCTGGATGGCGCCGAATTCCACGGCAGCGGCGTCACCGGCCCGGCGGCCGGCGGCGGGCGCGGCGGCGGAACGGGGGCGGGCGACTCACTGCCCGGCAACTGGCCCGTGCCAGACAAAAAGGTGATGAGTGCCGCCAGGGCGAGAGGGCGAACCTGACGTTTATCGTGGAGTGTTTTCCTACGCTGGCTGATTGGGCGGTGGTGCATGGACGCAACCTACGCTCTCCGCGCCCTGGCTGCCATGGGGTCTTGCCCGCGTGGCGGAGGGTTGTTTTCGGATGGAGCCGTGCCCGTCTGCACCTCCCCATCGAGCCCATCCGGCGGACGGGAGTAGGGGTTGCGTTTTGAGGTTTTGTTTTTTCGGGGGGGGGGATTGCCGGCCTCGTCTCCGCCTAGCGCAAACCAACCGCCGCGGCCCTTCCGCATTGTGACAAGACGGTGACAGCCCCACAAACTGCTCGTTTTGCCAACGCCGGGCGGTAGCCTGCCGCCCTCTTCCGCATGGCCGCCAAACGCACCGTCTCCGCCGCCCACGTTCCGCCGCCGGCCGCCGCCGGCCAGAGCGGCGCGGACGACCGTGTGCTCATCCCCGAGCCACGCGCGCAGCCGGTCGTCCCGCCGGCCAAGCCGGAGCGCGCGGCGTATTTCAACCGCGAGCTTTCCTGGCTCGCCTTCAACCGCCGCGTGCTCGAGCAGGCGCAGAGCGACCGGCATCCGCTGCTGGAGCGCGTCCGCTTCCTCGCCATCTTCAGCTCCAACCTCGACGAGTTTTTTGAGATCCGCGTCGCCGGCCTCATCCAGCAGGCGGACGAGGGCGCGGCCGGAGAGCCGGGCCTCGACGGTCTCGGCGCGCGCGAGCAGCTCCGGCGCATCCACTCGGTCGTCGCCTCGCTCGTCGAGGACCAATACCGCTGCTGGCACACGCAGCTCATGCCCGCGCTCGCCCGGGAGGGGATCGTGATCAAGGGCGCGAAGGAGCTAACCGCCGCCGAGCTGGGCTGGGTGGAGGGCTATTTCCGCGAGCAGGTCTATCCGGTGCTCACGCCGCTCGCGCTCGACGCGTCGCACCCGTTTCCCCAGCTCGGCAACAAGACGCTCAACATCGTCGTCGCGCTCGGCGAGATGGGCGGACGCGCGGCGAGCGGCGGTCAGGTCGCGCTGCTGCCCGTGCCGCGCATCCTGCCGCGCCTTGTGCGGATCGAGCCGGGCGCGGCCGGGCCACAGCGGTTCATCTTTCTCACCGACATCGTCAAGCTTTGCGCCGGCGCGCTCTTCCCGGGCTACCGGGTGCGGAGCGCGCACGCCTTCCGTGTCACCCGCAACAGCGACCTCTACATTGACGAGGAGGAGGCCGAAAACCTCCTGAAGCGCATCGAAGACGAGCTGCGCAACCGCCGCCGCGGCGCCGCCGTGCGCCTGGAGATTGAGGACGGCGTGGACGACGCCATCTTCGCCACGCTCTGCGGGCACCTCGCGCTCTCGCACGAATACGTCTTCCGCCTCGCCGGCCCGCTCAACCTCCTCCGCGTGCTGAGTCTCGCCGAGATAGATCGGCCCGAGCTGAAATACCCGCCGTTCACGCCCGCCGCCGTCTCCGCGCTGCGCGAGCCGGAGCACATCTTCGAGACGCTGCGTGAACGCGATGTGCTGCTGCACCACCCCTACGACTCGTTCCAGCCGGTGGTGGATTTTGTCGAGCAGGCCGCGCGCGACCCGCAGGTCTTCGCCCTCAAGCAAACACTTTACCGCACCAGCGGCGACTCGCCCATCGTCCGCGCGCTCATCGAGGCCTCGCGCAACGGCAAACAGGTCACCGCGCTCGTCGAGCTGAAAGCCCGTTTCGACGAGGCGAACAACATCCAGTGGGCCAAGCAGCTGGAGGAGGCCGGCGTCCATGTCGTTTACGGTCTCGTCGGCCACAAGACCCACTGCAAGTGCTCGCTCGTCGTCCGCCGCGAGGAGCGCGGCCTGCGCCACTACGCGCACCTCGGCACCGGCAACTACAACCCCCGCACGGCGCGCCTCTACACCGACCTGAGCCTGTTCACCGCCCGCGAGGATCTCACTGCCGACGCCGCGCAGCTCTTCAACACCCTCACCGGCTACAACCGCGCGCCCGAATTCCGCCGCCTGCTGGTCGCGCCCTTCAACCTGCACCAGCGCCTCATCGAGCTCATCGCCCGCGAGGCCGAAAACGCCGCCGCCGGCCGCCCGGCACGCATCATGGCCAAGATGAACTCCCTCGTGGACAAGGCCGTGATTGACGCCCTCTACGCCGCCTCGCAGGCCGGCGTGCAGATTGACCTCATCGTGCGTGGCATCTGCTGCCTCGTGCCCGGCGTGCGCGGGCTGAGCGACCACATCCGCGTGCGCTCCATCGTCGGACGTTTCCTGGAGCATGCGCGCGCCTTCTGGTTCGAAAATCACGGCGGCGAGAACGGCCCGCTCATCTACGCCGGCAGCGCCGACTGGATGCCGCGCAATTTTTTCCGCCGCGTCGAGGTCGTTTTCCCCGTGGACGACCCCGCCCTGCGCCGCTTTGTGACGGACGAGCTGTTCGGCATGGAGCTAGCGGACACGGAAAACGCCCGCGAGCTGCACGCCGATGGCGGCTACCTGCCTGTGGCGCGGGCGGAAGGCGCGCCAGCGTTTTCGGCGCAAAGCTACTTCATCGCCGCCGCCCAGCAACGCGCTCAGGCTAGTATGGAAATTTAGCGCATCTTCGCGACACATCTCACTTCATTCCGCCTGTTGGCTAAGCGAACCGGTCTCCGCGAGCCGTTCGATAAAAATCCAGTAACGGCGGGCGCGCACCTCGGGGCTTTTCGCCTGCTCAATGTAGCGCACGACTTGCCGGCGCATCGCCAGGCTGTGTTTTCCCCAGCGCGCGGCGAGCACCGGTCGGGCCTGAAACTCCTCCCGCATCGCTTCCGGCAACTCCGGCTCGCGCGAGGCGGTGTCGGGCGCGAGCGCAAACGTCACCGTGTCGCCCGTGTCCACGCCGGCGGCACGCAGTAGCTCGACCTTGAACGCCAGCCGCCACTTTCCGCGCTTGCCCGGCAGCAGCGTCACCCGGTCAAGGTCCCCGTTGAAATGCAGCCACGCATTCAGCCCGCGCGCGGTGCCCCTACCGAGGTGCTTCACGGCCGCGCGCGGCACATCCGCCCAGCGCACCAGCGCGATGCGGTAAAGCCGGGCCGTGTGCTGCGGCGTGCCGGCGGGCAACCGTAGCGCAGGCTTCCAGCCTGCCTCCCTGCCGGTGGTCGCTTTGCTGACATTTCTCACGGTTTGTCCAACAGCCCGCGCCGCCGCAGCCAGTCTTCCATCCGGCGCGGCCACTCGCCGGGGCCGCCCATCGGCGAGAGCAGGCCGTGGCTGTGGCCGCCCGTCTCGTAGAGGTGCAGCTCCGCCGGCACCCCGGCGCGGCGCAGCGCGGTGTAAAACGCGAGCGAGTTCTCCACCGGCACCACGTCGTCGTCCTGCGCGTGGGCGAGGAAAAACGGCGGCGCGCCCGGCGCGACTTGGCACTCCACCGACCAAAAAGCCGCCAGCTCCGGCGTCGCCGCCGGGCCGAGCAGCGCGTCGCGCGAGCCGGCGTGCATGAACGGCTCCGCCATCGTGATGACCGGATAGACCAGCGCCGCAAAATCCGGCCGCGCGTTGACCGCATCCATGGCCACGCCGGTTTGCCCGAGCGGATGCGCGGGCAGCAGCGCGGCGCACGCCGCGAGATGCCCGCCAGCGGAGAAACCCAGAGCGCCCACGCGGTCGGCGCGCACACCGAACCCCGCCGCCCCCGCGCGCACGGTGCGGAGGGCGCGGAGCACGTCCTGCAACGGCGCGGGCTGGCCGTATTCGACGAGGCGGGACTTGAGGACAAACGCGGACACGCCGAGCGAGTTGAGCCAGCGCGCGACCAGCTCGCCGTCGTTCACCACTGCCAGCCGCACATAGCCGCCGCCGGGGCAGACGATGGCGGCGGTGCCGTTGGCGCGGCCGGGCGGCGCGGGCCAGCACGCGAGCGTGGGCCGGTGGATGTTGGTGACACGCGTCTCCTCGACGATGCGCTCTGGGCCGCCATCGGGCTTGAGGCCTGGCACGCCCTCGGGCCAGAGTTCGAGCACGCGGGCCGGGGCGGACGGAATGTCGGGCGGGAAGACGGGAGGCCAAGTCACGGCCGAATTTGTGCGGCCGCCGGTTTGGCCCGTCAAGCTACCGTAGCACGCGGTAGTGGCCCAGTCTGTCATTGCGAGGAGCAACAGCGACGAAGCAATCCATGTGAAATCCTTGCTGGATCGCCACGCCCGGCCTCTCGACAGGCTCAAGGCCCTGAGCTTGTCGAACGGGCTGCGCGGGACTCGCGATGACAAGCCAACCTGTGCCACACATCGTCATTTCCGCCTTTCCGCCGCGCCAGCTTTCCCCCTTGCTCCCCCCATGCCCGCGCCGCTGCCCATCGTCCGCTACAACGACCCCGTGCTCCGCAAGGTTGGCGCACGCGTCGCCAAGTTCGACGCCGCCCTCGCCGCGCTCGCCGACGACATGGTCGCCACCATGCACGCCGCCGAGGGCATCGGCCTCGCCGCGCAGCAGATCGGCCGCGCGCTCCAGCTCTGCGTCGTGGACCTGCGCGAGGCGAAGCGCGATTTCACCTGGGAGCTCGATGGTGCGAAACCCCCGCTGGAGCTTTTCATGCCGTTCGCGCTCGCGAACCCAGCCGTGACCGCGCTGCCCTCGGACGAGACGTTTTACGAGGAGGGCTGCCTGTCGTTCCCCGGCATCCGCGGCGACGTGGCGCGGCCCGACGCGGTGCGCGTCGAGTTTCGGGACCTGGCGGGCGTGCCACACACGCTCGTTTGCACCGGGCTGCTCGCGCGCTGCATCCAACACGAGGCCGACCATCTCAACGGCGTGCTCTTCATTGACCGCATGGACAAAAAAACGCGCGCGACGATTGACGACGCGGTCAAAACGCTGGCCAAAGAAACCCGCGTCGCGGCCAAAGCCTGAGCCGCGTGAGCAACGCCGCCCGGACGCCGCACGCCAAAGGAAAGCTTGCCCCGCGCGCCCATCCGCCCGACCTTCCTGCCACAATGAACCTCACCACGCTGGACCGTTCAGTCGTCTCAATCGGCGGCCTCGGCGACGAACCCGACGATCTCGCATTCTGGCGCGCGCAGCCCCCGGAGGACCGGCTGGCAGGCATCGAGTTTCTACGACGGCAATTTTACCCGCATGGAAAAGCTCGACCCGAATTTCGCCGAGTTCTTGAGACTGCTGAACTCCCACGGGGTTGAGTATCTCGTGATCGGCGGCTACGCAGTCGGCTACCACGGCTTTGTCCGGGCGACCGGCGATCTAGACGTGTGGGTCGGCCGCACCGAGCAGAACGCCGGGGCGCTGGTGGCCGCCTTCCGCGATTTCGGCCTCGGCCTTCCGCAGCTGACCAAGGAGCTGTTCATGGAGGAGGGAAAGATCGTGCGGGTCGGCGTGCCGCCGCTGCGGCTGGAGGTGTTCAACCGCATCTCCGGCGTCGGCTTCGCCGAGTGCCACGCGGCCCGCGCCGAGGCGACGATTGACGGCCTGCGCGTGCCGTTCATTGACTTGGCCAGCCTGCTGAAAAACAAATCCGCCAGCGGACGGCCAAAGGATCTCGCCGACATTGACGCGCTCACCCACCGGCCGGATCCGCCCGCCGGCTGATACCATCCCCATGACCCGCTCCATTGCCACCCGCACCGGCGACGACGGCACCACCGCGCTGCTCTACGGCCAGCGCGTGCCGAAGGATCATCCGCAGATCGAGGCGGTCGGCGCGTTCGACGAACTCAACGCCACGCTCGGCGCCGCCAAGGCCGCCGACGCCGACCCGAACCGCCGCGCGGCGCTGGAGCACATGCAGCGCGACCTCGTCGCGCTCATGGGCGAGCTCGCTTGCGCCGAGACGGACGCGGCGCGTTATCTCGAGAGCAAGTTTACGAAAATCTCCGACGCCGATCTCACCCGGCTCGACGACGTCGTGGCCGCGCTGGAGGCGCGCGGGCTGAAGTTCGATGGCTGGGCCACGCCCGGCGCAAACCCGCGTGCCGCCGCGCTCGACGTGGCGCGTGCCACCGCCCGCCGCGCCGAGCGCCGGCTCGTCGCGCTGGGCGCGCACGGCCGCCACGCGCGCCCGCTGCTCCTCCGCTACACCAACCGCCTCGCCGACGTGCTCTGGCTGCTCGCGCGCGAAGCGGAGTCGTAACAAAATCCGGCGGGGTTGTCGCGCCCCGCCAGGCACATGGCCAAGACCGCTGGCATTCGGTGCGTCAGCTGCGTTCTGAGCGGGCGTGAATTGGCTGATGCGCACGCCGGGGACGTCCCGCTCCACCCTCGTCGGCGAGAAACAGACAGCGGCCGCGTGATTCCGGCTAGAGCAGTTTACGTTGAAGTGTAGCCGCCTGCCCCGCTTTTTGTCATCGCGAGGTGCGCGCAGCGCGCCGTGGCGATCCAGCCGTTCGACGGGCTCAAGGACCCGAGCCCGGCCGAGGGGCTGGATGGCTTTGTCGCTGCGCTTCTCGCCATGACACGATACGGCCACACTATGGTTTAAACCGCGCTAAACCTACTGTGCGACCGCTGATGCGTCCGCCAGATTGAAAAGCTCAGTCGCATAACCCGGCAAGATTTCGGCAACAAAAAAGCCAGCCGCAAGTGAGCGGCTGGCTTGAAAATTTACGGGGAGTATTTGGTTCAGCCTCTTCCGCCGCCACCGCCGGAGCGAGCGCCGCCACCACCAC
>CAIPZZ010000206.1 GCA_903869665.1 uncultured Opitutia bacterium
ACGAGGCCCAGGGCTGGCCGTTCCGCGTGCGCCGGATGCCGGTGCGCGGCACGCACGGTTGGGCCTGCCAGCTCGGCGTCGCGCGCGAGCTCATCGCGCACCGCCGCCGCTTGCGCCATGCGACCGTGTGGCTGCCGGAGCCGGGGCCGATGCTGGCGCTGATGCAGCTCCAGTTTGTCCGCGCCTTCCGCCCGCGCCGGCTGCTGCTCACCTTCCACGGCTCGGAAGTTTTACGGTTCCACGGCCGGCCGCTCACGCGCCGGCTGGCGCTGCGGCTGATCGGCCACGCGACGGGCGTGAGCGTGCTGACCGACTACACGCGGCACATGCTCTGCGAGCGCTTCCCCGAGGCGGCGACCAAAGTCCTCCTCACGCCCGGCGCGCCGCGCGCGGATTTCGCCGCCGAAGCGTGCGCCGCCGCCCCACGCACGCCGCGCGACCGGCTGGTCGTCCTGACCGTTGGCCGGCTGCACCCCCGCAAGGGCCAGCTCGAGACGCTGGAGGCGCTGCTCGCGCTGCCGCCGGCGGCCCGCGCGCGCGTTGAGCACTGGATCGTCGGCGGCGCGGTTCGCCATGATTACGAGCAAAGGCTCCGGGCCGTCGCCGCGCGCGCGGATTTCCCCGTGAAATTTTTCGGCGATCTACCCGACGCGGAGCTGGCCGCGCTTTACGCGCAGGCCGACATCTTTGCGCTGACGAGCGTCGAGCACGGCCACAGCGTCGAGGGCTTCGGGCTCGTCTATCTGGAGGCGGCTGCGCACGGGCTGCCGGCCGTCGCGCACGCCATCGGCGGCGTGCCAGAGGCGGTGTTGGAAAACGTGACCGGCCTGCTCGCCGAGCCGGGCGAGTCCGCGCAGCTCATCGCCGCTTTCGCCCGGCTGCTGGGCGACGCCGCATTGCGCCGTCGGCTCGGTGAGGCGGGCCGGGCTAGGGCGGCCCGTGAAACTTGGGCAAAGTCGGCGGAGTTGCTTTTCGGCCCCGCGCCGTCCAGTCTCGCTGCCCCCTGAAGCCGCCATGCTCCGCTCCCGCACCACCGTTGCCGTCCGCTACGCCGAAACTGACATGATGGGCGTCGCCTACCACGGCAGCTTTTTGCCGTGGTTTGAGCTCGGCCGGACTGCGCTGCTCAAAGAAAACGGCCTGCCTTACCGCCAACTGGAGGCGGCGGGATACTTTCTGCCGGTCGTGGACATGGCGGCGCGTTTTCAGCGCCCCGCGCATTACGACGACACGCTGGAGATCATCACGGTCATCCGCGAAAAGCCGGTCGCGCGCATCCGTCTCGAATACGAGGTGCTGCGCGACGGCGAGCTGCTGGCGACGGGACACACCGTCCATGCCTTCATTGATCGCGAGGGCCGCCCGACGCGTCCGCCGCCGGTCTTCGCGCAGAAAATGGCAGAGCTGTTCACGTGAGGCGCGCGACGCGGTTGAGATCGCCGGGTGGAGTGGCTTGACCCCCAAGTCGCGTTTCTCATCGCGGCACGCGTGAACCAACGCGTTGAGGTCAACGCGTTCCACCTCGGCGGCCCGTCCGCCGCTCACGCCGCCGGTTCGTCGGCGAAGATTTTTTTTAGCTCCTCCAGCATCTGCGGCGGCGGCAGGTCCTTGCGGATGAAGCCGTCGGCGCCGGCCTCGACGGCGGCGCGAATGGTGGTCGTCAGCGCGTCGGCGCTCATCACGATCACATAGGTCTCCTCGTCGTGCGCGCGGATCTCCTTGAGGAAATCGAGGCCGTTGCCGCCGGGCATGTTGAGGTCGAGCGTGACCAGGCCGGGCTTGAACGCGGCGAGCTGTTCGCGCGCCTGCGTGATGTTGGGCGCGTCGTAGGTCGTGGCCACGCCGAGCTTCCGCAGCAGCACCTTCAGGTAGGTGCGGATGTGGTTTTCATCATCAATGATGAGGGCGGACGCGGGGATGCTCATGGCGTGACAACTAGGCGGTCAGATGCGGGCGCGCAAGTCTGCGCCCGGCGGCACGCCGCCACCGTCAGGCTACAGCCCAAACCCCTTCACCGGTTCCGGCGGGGTTGGCGAGGGCGGGGTGACGTGGTGGGCGAGCATCACCTCCTTGACGGCGGCGATGGTGTCGAAGTCGGGCTTGAAGTTACCGATGCGGTGGCCTTCGGCGATCATGAGCGGCGTCCAGCCGCGCGAGTTGGGCTGGTTCCAGACCTCGATCTTTGCGCCCTTGGCGTCGAGAAACTTTACAGTCTTGGGAAAATTGGCGACGGCGGCGCCGTGCATCGCGGTGTCGCCGGTGCGGGCGATGGCATTGATGTCCGCGCCGAGGCTGAGGAGGTAGCCGACGGCCTCGACCGCCTCTTCGTCGGTGCCCGCCTCCTCGTCGGCGGAGCGCGTGCCGAGGCCGGCGGCGGCCATGAGCGGGGTCACGTCGTCCGAGTTGCGGATCGTGGGGTCGGCGCCGAGCTCGATGAGGAGTTTCATGAACGGCGTGTCGGCGGTGTCGGCGGCGAGCATGAACGGCGTGCAGCCCTTGCGGTTGACGCGACCGCCGTCGGACGGGCCGCCGGTGAGCTGCTTGTTCACGTCGGCGCCCTTGGCGACGAGCTTGCGGATGAGCTGCTCGCTGGTGAGGTTGCCGGGGTCTTCGGGAATCGGGTCGCCCTCGTCCTCGCCGCGGTCGGGCTTGCGAACCCACGAGAGGATGTGGAGCGGGGTGTAGCCGGAGCGCATGTCGTTGGGGTCGGCGCCGAGATCAAGCAAGATAGAGGCGAGCTCGAAGCGGCCGTTCTCGATGGCGACGGTAAGCGCGCTCGAGCCCCGGGGCGGCTGCTTGGCGGTGGGGCGGCCGGCGGGGACGGTGACCGCGTTGACATCCACGCCAGCCTTGAGGAGCGCGCGCACGACATCGTTGTGGCCGGCGCGGACGGCGAAGAGCAGCGGCGTGAAACCGGTGCGCAGCGCGCCCTTGAAATCAGCCCCGGCGGCGACGAGCGTCTCGACCACGGCGAGGTGGCCCTCGGCGGCGGCCCACATAATCGCGGTCTGGTCGCTGGGGAGCTTGGCGTTGGCGTCGGCCCCGGCGGCGAGGAGCAGTTTCACCGGCTCGGGCTTGCCGGTGCGCGCGGCGGTCATCAGCGGCGTTTCGCCACCGGGGAGCGGGGCGCTGGCATCGGCGCCGGCGGCGAGGAGGAGGCGAACGAGCTCGGCGCTGCCGTTGGTGCAGGCGAGGGAGAGCGGGGTGACGCCGTAGCGGTTGGCGGCCTTGGCGTTCGCGCCGGCGGCGAGGAGGAGCTTCGCGGTGGCGGGGTCGTCGTGATAGGCGGCCCAGTGGAGCGCGGTCATGCCGTCGGGCTGCGGAAGGTTGACCGTGGCAGCAGAGAGCAAAGCGCGGGCGGTGGGGAGATCGTTTTTTTCGATGGCGTCGGGGAGCGGGGCAGGCGCGGCGCGCAGCGCGAGAACGAGCCAGAAACCAGATGCAAACCAAACCGAGTGAAGGGGGAAGCCAGGAAACCAAGAACGGATTTCCCGGGTTTTCTGGCTTCCTGCTTCAAATGGCTTGATGGCCGTGGGTTTCATGGCGTTTTCGTGCCGAGATGGTTTGCCAGCTTGGCCGTCACACACTCAGCGGGTTGAACAGCTGGGTGATCTTGCCGGTGCTGTCGGCGAAGGAGTCAATGTTCACGCCGACTTTCTCGAGGAGGGTGAGGTGGAGGTTGGCGAGCGGGACCGGTTCCTTGTAGCGGATGTGACGCCCGCCCTTCATACCGCCGGCCGCGCCGCCGGCGACGAGGATGGGGAGGTTGGTGTGGTCGTGGACGTTGGGGTTGCCGATGCCGCTGCCGTAGAGGATGAGCGAGTGGTCGAGCAGCGAGCCGTCACCGTCGGGCGTGTTTTTCAGGCGGTCGAGATAGTAGGCGAAGAGCGAGACGTGGAAGGCGTTAATCTTCGCCATGCGCGCGATTTTCGCGGGGTCGTTGCCGTGGTGGGAGAGCGGGTGGTGGGGGTCGGCGACGCCGGCCTCGGCCAGGTAGGTGCGGTTGCTGGTCTCGCGCGCGAGCTGGTAGGTGATGACGCGCGTGATGTCGCCCTGGAACGCGAGCACCTGCAGGTCGAGCATGAGCTTGGCGTGGTCGGTGTAGGCGGCGGGGACACCAAGCGGGCGGTCGAGGTCCGCGGGGAGGTTGTTCTTGGCGACGTCGGCCTCGGCCTTTTGGATGCGGCGCTCGACCTCGCGCACGGAGTCGAGGTAGCCGTCCACGCGGTCCCGGTCGGCGGGGCCGAGGTTGCGCTTCAGGCTGGCGATATCCTCGGTGACAAAGTCGAGGAGGCTGGCGCGCTTGCGGAGCGCGGCCTGCCGCTCGGCGAGGCTGCCACCGTCGCCAAAGAGGCGCTCGAAGACGATGCGCGGGTGCGCCTCGGACGGGAGCGGCGTGGTGGGCGAGGACCAAGAGAGGTTGTTCTGATAGACGCACGCGTAGCCGTTGTCACACTGGCCGGTGGTTTGGAGCATGTCCATCGAGAGCTCGAGCGAGGGGAGCTGGGTCTCGCGACCTATCTGTTGCGCGGCGAGTTGGTCGGCGGTGGTGCCGAGATAGTAGTCGGAGCTCTCGGTGTGCTTGGCCTTGGCGGCGGAGAGAAAGGCTGAGTTCGAGGTGGCGTGCGAGCCGGGGTAGGCGTTGCGCAGCTCGAGGTTGGTAAAGGCGACGATCTGTTCCTTGTGCGGCGCGAGCGAGCTGAGGATGGGCGAGAGCTCGCCGAGCTTGCCGTCCGTGCCGGGCGGCGTCCAGCGCGGCAGGTCGCAGCCCATGGGCATGAACACGTAACCGAGGCGGCGCACGGGGAGCGCGACGGCCTTCGTGGTGGTGGACGCGGCGGCGGGGATCATCGCGTCGAGAAGCGGGAGCGCGAGGGTCGCGCCCATGCCGCGGAGAAACGTGCGGCGGGAGAGGGATTTTTTGGTGATGATCATGGGGAGGTCCTCATTTGGAACGGCGGGCTGCTGACGATGCCTAGGATCAGGGCGGAGAACTGAAACTGGCCGGCCTGCGCGCGGCGGACGATCTCGCGGACCGCGGGCGCGTCGTAAGGCTCGACGCCCCGGCCGAGCGCGAACGTCAGGAGTTTCTCAGCGAGCGTGCCGGCGAAAAGCTCTGGCCGCTTCAGCAGGCCGCGCTCCAGGCCGGTGACACCGCTGAACGCGCTGCCGTCGGGCAGGCCGCCGGAAACGTCAAGAGGCCGGTGATCCTCGGCCGCGCGCCAGTGGCCGACGGCGTCATAGTTCTCCAGCGAGAAGCCGACGGGATCCATCGCTTCGTGGCAGCTCGCGCAAGCGGGGTTGGCGCGGTGGGCGGCGAGGCGTTCGCGCATCGGGAGCGAGGCGGCCACGGTGTTGTCGGTGAGCGCGGGGACGTTGGGCGGGGGCGGCGGGGGCGGCTCGCCGACGAGGTTGGCGAGGATCCAGTGGCCGCGGATCACGGGCGAGGTGCGCGTGGCGTAGGAGGTGACGGTGAGAACGCTCGCCTGCCGCAGCAGGCCGCCGCGCTGGCGCGCGGGGTCGCCTGCGAACGACACGAGGCGGAAGCGGCTGCCGTAGATGTTGGGCACGCCGTAGTGTTTCGCGAGGCGCTCGTTGAGGAAGGTGTAGTCGGCGCCGATCAGCTCGGTCACGGGGCGATCCTCGCGCAGGATTTTCCCGAAGAACAGCTCCGTCTCCTCGCGCATCGCCTGCCGGAGGTTGTCGTCGAAGTCGGGAAAAAGGCGCAAGTCGGGCGAGATGGCGTCAAGTTTGCGGAGCTGGAGCCACTGCGCGGCGAAGTTGGTGACGAGGCTGCCAGAGCGCGGGTCGGCGAGCATCCGGCGGACCTGGGCCTCAAGGAGCTTGGGCTGGCGGAGGTCGCCGCGCACGGCGGCGTCGAGCAGCGCATCGTCCGGGATGCTGCTCCAGAGAAAAAACGAGAGGCGTGACGCGAGCTCGAGGTCGCTCACGCGATAGGTGGCCCCCGGCTTGAGGCCGACGGGATCCTGCTCGACACGGATGAGAAAATGCGGGCTGACGAGGATAGCGGCGAGGGCGTTCTCGATGCCGGCGTCGAACCCCGCGCTCCCGGTGCTGCCCTCGCGGAAAAATTGCAGGGGCTTGCGGAGGTCCTCGTCGGTCACGGGGCGGCGGTAGGCGCGGTGGAGGAGCGGGGTAAGGATTGCGCGGGCGCGGGCTTCCTCGCTGGCGGGAGTGGCCGCGACGGCGGACTTTGCGGAAGGCGCGGCGGTTTTAGCGTCGCCGAAAATCAGGCGGCGGCTCGGCGAGTCGCCGGGGCCCGTGGCGTCGAACGGGCCGGTGATGGAGACTTGGTAGAGCGCGGGTGCGGTGCGCGGATGCCGGTGCATGTTGAACCGCGCGAGGAACGGCTGGCGCGAGGTCTCGATAAGGTTGGTGGGATCCTTCGGGAACGTGACGACAACCTCGTGCGGGCCGGCTATGACGGGGATGCGGAGCAGGAGGTGGGCGTCCACCGCCTCGGCGTTTTTGTCTGCGCCGGGCGGGCGGACGGTGAACAGGCCCACGCGCACGCGATCAACCAGCACCTCGACCTCCGCCGGTTTTTTGAGGCCCTCGACCTGCTCGTTGCGGTCACGCGCTAGGCGCACCTGGATCTCGTAGCTACCATCCTGCGCGAACATGTAGGGAAACGCCGCGCCGCCGCGCGTGCCGAGCGGCAGGCCCTCCATGTGCTCCTCCTGTGTGACATCGGGCGGGATGCGAAAAGTGTCGCCGAGGGGCGTCTTGCGCGGCGCGCCGACGGCGAGGCGGGCGATTTTCTGCGCGGCGGAGACGTAGCGGTCGAGCAGCGTCGGGGAGAGGTTGCCGACGGTGACGTTGTCAAAACCGTGGCTCGGCTCGTCGTTCGGCAGCAGCGCGGTGGCGTCAATGTCCAGCGCCAGCAGGTCGCGGACGGCGTTTTGATACTCGGTGCGGGTGAGGCGGCGCAGCGTGTCCGTGCGGCCGGGGTTGGGCCGCGCCGCCGCCGCGCGGTCGAGCGAGGCCGTCAGGCGGGCGACGGCCTCGTTGTAGGCCGCCTCGTCGGGCCGCGCCTCGCCAGGCGGGGGCATGAGCCGGTGGTTGAGCTTGGTGACGACGCGCTCCCAGAGCTGCGGGTCGGTCGCGGGGTCGTTACCGGCTATGCCGTCGAGCACGAGCCCGCCCTTCTTTATGCCCGCGTCGTGGCAATCGAAGCAGTATTGCTTCAGCATCGCCGCCGTGGGGTTTGCCGCCAGCGGAGCCGGCGCGGGCACGGCAGGCCCGGCTGCGCTGGCGAAAAGAGCTACGCCCGCCACCGCGAGGCCGGCCAGCAGGCCCACCAAGGCAGGCCGCAGACGCGCGACGGACGCGACAGGCGGTTGCCCAGACTGGGCCGGGGTCGGACGGTTCATGGGGGGCGCGGGGAGTCGGGGCGGCGGCACACGCCGTCGCGGGTCTTGAGGTTTTTGTGAAAATGGGCCGCACCGCGCGAAATGCGAGGAAATTTTCAGACCCACGCCGCGCCTTGGCGCAGGTGGCATAATAGGCAAAACTCCCAGTAGCTCGCCGCCCAGATGCCAGTAGCACGCGAATATGGGGACAAACCGGTTTGAAGGGGGAGGTCAGGAAACCAGGAACCCAAATTTCGCATCTGATCTGATTTGTTCGCTGAGTCAGCTTCCGATTCTTGGCCTCCTGGCTTCCTGCTTCACAACTCCGTTCTCCTCCACCTCACTCCACCCGCAAAATGCAGCCGCGCAGGTATTCGCTCTCAGGCATCGTCACGAGCACCGGATGGTCGGGAGGCTGGTGGCAGAATTCGAGGATGTGGACGCGCCGCTTTGCGTCGGCCGCCGCCTCGGCGAGCACGCCCCGCAGCTCCGCGTCGCCCATGTGGTGCGAGCAGGTGTAGGTTGCCAGCACGCCGCCGGGCGCGAGCGCCTTCATCGCGCGGAGGTTGAGCTCCTTGTGGCCGCGCAACGCGCTCTCGATCGCGCTCTTCGACTTCGCGAACGGTGGCGGATCGAGAATAATGAGGTCCCACGCGGGTGGGGCGTCGCGCCGCGCGGTGAACCAGTCGAAGACGTTGGCCAGCTCAAAAGCGGCGGTCACGTGGTTGCGCGTGGCGTTGCGGCGGGCGGCGGCGATGGCATCGTCCGCGCTGTCGAGGCCGAGCACCGTGGCTGCGCCTGCACGGGCGGCATGCAGCGCGAACGCGCCTTGGTTGCAGAACGCGTCGAGCACGCGTTTTCCGGTCGCGTATTTCGCCACGGCGGGATGCTGCTCGCGCTGGTCGAGATAAAACCCGGTCTTCTGACCGGCCGCCAAGTCCAGCCAGTAGTCGAAGCCGCCGATGCTCGCCCAGCGCGGCTCCCACGTTTTGCCCGAGCGCGTGTGAACCTCGGCAGGCAGGCCTTCCAGCCTGCGGAGATTGGAGTCGTTGCGAAAAATGATCTCGGTCGCGCCCGTCAGATCGATGAGCAGGTCGCCGATGAGTCCGGCGCGTTTCTCCAGCGCGAGCGTCTGCACCTGTGCGACCAGCGTGTCGCCAAATTGGTCCACGACCAGACCCGGCAGTTCATCGGACTCCGACCACACGAGCCGCCGGAACTTTTCCCCGTTCTCTGTCCTCCGTTCTCTGTTCTCCGTTACCCGCCGCGCCAGCGCGCGGGTGAGCGCCCCCCGCAGCCATTCCGTGTCCAGCGTCACGCGCCCGGCCGACAGCCGCCGCCACACGATCTGCGACTTCGAGTTGTAGATGCCGGTGCCCAGCGGACGCCCCGTGCGATCGCGGCAGCCGACGACCTCGCCATCGTGCTCCGCCGGCAGCAGCGCCTCGACCTCGTTGGCAAACACCCACGGATGTCCGTGCAGGACGCGCGCGCTGGCAGCGTTGGGCTTGAGCTTGAGCGAAGGCAGGACGGGCGTTGACGACATATAGCCGACCATCATCACCGCCATGCCGCCGCGAATGAAGCGCAAAGTTGCGCCAGTCCCGCCGCCCTGTAGGCCACGTCGCCGACGTGGCTGCTTTTCAGCCCATTCCCTAGCCGCCAGCTCAGCGTTTTGGCCTACAATTGCCTACCGCGCCCCGGCGAAAGTTGGATGTTGAGCGTAAGACGTTCGCCGTTGACGCTCTTCCCTTCTTCCATGTCACCTGCCGCCGAAATCGCCCGCCGTCGCACCTTCGCGATCATCTCGCATCCCGACGCGGGCAAGACCACGCTCACAGAGAAGTTCCTCCTCTACGGCAACGCCATCCATCTCGCCGGGGCCGTCAAGGACCGCAAGAACCAGCGCGCCACCACTTCCGACTGGATGGAGCTGGAGAAGCAGCGCGGCATCTCCATTAGCTCGACCGTGCTCCAGTTCGATTTCGCCGGCTGTGCGGTCAACCTGCTCGACACCCCCGGCCACAAGGACTTCTCCGAGGACACCTACCGGGTGCTTACCGCCGTGGACGCCGCGCTCATGGTGATTGACGCCGCCAAGGGCGTCGAAACGCAGACGCGCAAGCTCTTCGAGGTCTGTCGGCGGCGCGGCGTGCCGATCTTCACGTTCATGAACAAGTGCGACCGGCCGACGCGCAACCCCATCGCCTTGCTCGACGAGTTGGAAAACGTCCTCGGCCTCCAGTCTTCGCCTGTCATCTGGCCGCTGGGCAACGGCCCGTCGTTCAAGGGCGTGTTCGACCGCCGCACGCGCGAGGTCCATCTCTTTGAGCGCGTGCCCGGCGGAAAATTTCAGGCCCCCGTCAGCGTCGCCTCGCTCGATGACCCCGCTGTGCGCGCCAAGCTCGACGACGACGTTTATCGGGAAGTGAAAGAGCAGCTCGAGATGCTGGATGGCGCCGGCCATCCCTTCGACCTCGCCGCCGTGCAAGCCGGCCAGCAAACGCCCGTCTATTTCGGCAGCGCGGTGAACAATTTCGGCATCGAACTCCTGCTCAACGGGTTTCTCTCTGATTCCGTCCCGCCGGCCCCGCGCACCTCCGTGAGTGTCACGGTGCCCGGCGCACCCGCGCCGACCACCGCCCGCGAGGTGCCGGTGGACGACCCCAAGTTTTCCGGTTTCATTTTCAAGATTCAGGCCAACATGGACGCGAAGCACCGCGACCGCATCGCGTTTTGCCGTGTGTGCTCCGGTAAGTTCGAGCGCGACATGGTCGTCATCCACCAGCGCACCGGCAAGCAGGTTCGCCTCTCCTCCTCGCACAAGCTCTTCGGCCGCGAGCGCGAGACGGTGGACGAGGCTTGGCCGGGCGATGTCATCGGCTTGGTCGGCCACAGCGAGTTCGGCATCGGCGACACGCTCACCACCGACCGCGGCATCTACTACGACGAGATCCCGCGCTTTCCATCCGAAGTCTTCAGCTACATCACCAACCCCAACACCGGCGACGCCAAGAAATACCGCGCCGGCGTGGAGCAGCTTTTGCAGGAAGGCGTGGTGCAGTCCTTCACCGCCAAAAACGCCCCGCCCGGCGCGACCCTGCTCGCCGCCGTCGGCCCGCTGCAATTCGAGGTCGTGCAATGGCGCCTCCAATCCGAATACAACGCCGAGTCGCGGCTCACGCCCACGCCGTGGACGCTGCTCCGCTGGGTCGAGGCCCCCGCCGCCGACCTCACTCGTGATGGTGCGATTGATCCCACCCGCTACATCGTCGCCAGCGGCGTGAGCTTCGGCGCTGACAAGTTCGGCCAGCCCATCGTGCTCTTCCCCAACGACTGGACGATGCGCTATTTCACGGAAAAAAATCCTGAGCTGAAATTGCACGAGCAGCCGATCGAGCAGACGAAGTGAGGTGGAGTGCGTTGACCCCAACGCACTTGATTGTATCGCCCGCCAAACAGCACGTTGAGGTCAACGCGCTCCACCATTCCGACTCGCCGCCGCCCGCGGCCTGTCCGACTGGCCTGCTTGCGTCGCCTTCGCCTACGGCGAAGGCACGAGGGCGAGGCGGAAGCCGCCGAAGTTGCTGCGATAGCCCGGATCGAGGTGGTAGCGTAATGCGGAGCGAGCTGGATCAACTCTTGGCGCGCATTGCGCCATTGGTTCCGCTCGATCTGGCTCCGAACACGTCAGGCCAGACCTTTTCGCTACAGAGCGACGAAGGCGCATTGGATTTGTCCCGGCCCACGATCAAGCCCGGCACCATTTCTGGCGAGCTCACCCTTCGCCTCGACTCCAGGCTGCACATTTCCCGCTCGATTCCATCGGCTTTGCTGGCTGGGCTCAAGCGACTGGCCACTTTTCCCAACCCGGTCTTTCACGAAAAACTGCGGCTGCGTTTTCCGACCTATGACACGCCGCGTTTTATCTTCGCGGGTGAATGGCATCCGGACCGATTGGTGCTTCCACGCGGGATCGTGGATGCGGCCGTCACCATATTGGAATCTGCCGGCGCCAGTGTCAGCCTTCAGGATGCGCGTTCCGACGGGACGCGAATGCGTTGGGGCTTCCAGGGAGAACTTCGGCCCGAGCAGGAAAAGGCCGTCAAAGAAATGGCGAAGCATGACTACGGTGTCCTGTGTGCCCCTCCGGGCACCGGCAAAACGGTCATGGGGTGCGCCTTGATCGCGCGTCATCGCACTTCCACCCTGGTGCTGGTTCACCGCACGTTGCTGCTTGATCAATGGCGGCGGGAAGCGGGTCACTTTCTCGGACTCAAACGCAAAGAGATCGGCGTCTGGCGCCATCGCTCCCCTCAACTCACCCACCGGCTTGACCTCGCCATGTTGCCCAGCCTGGCGCGGGCGGACGACTACGCCGCGCTGTTTGAGGGTTATGGCTTGGTCCTCATTGATGAATGCCACCATGTGCCGGCCGTTTCGTTTGAAGCGCTCCTCAAGGCCTGTCCGGCCCGAAAGATCGTCGGCCTGACGGCCACCCCGGTCAGGAAGGATCGCCTTGAAAAGCTCCTCCACATGCAATGCGGGCCAATTCGCCACACGATCGCGGTCGCGCCCGATGATGCCGTCGCGAGGATCGTCCATGTTCGCCGCAGCTCATTTCAGGTTCCGGCAGACAAAGGGGCGAGACCGTCCATCCATGTCATTTGGCAGGCGTTGGTTGACGATGTTGGCCGCACCAACCAAGTCGTGGCCGATATTCGCCTCTGTCTTGAACAGGGACGATGCCCGCTGGTGCTGTCGGATCGAAAAGAACACCTCACCAAGATCGAGGCCACACTCACCGCGAGCATCGGATCCACGGGGATCTCCATTTTTCGCCTTGAAGGCGGTGTTGGCAAGAAACTGCGGCAGAATATGCGGGAAGAAATCGATCGCTGCTATTCGACTGGTGACAAATTTGTGCTTCTGGCCACTGCGGCTCTCGTTGGCGAAGGATACGATTTGCCACGGCTGGATACCCTCATTCTTACGATGCCCCTTTCGTTCAAGGGCCGGCTGGTGCAATACGCCGGACGGCTGCACCGCCCGCATGCCGACAAAAGTGAGATTCGTATTTATGACTACCTTGATGACCACCCTGTCACCCAGGCCATGTTCCGACGCCGGCAGAGCGCTTACCAGCAACTCGGGTATCGTATGGAATTGGACGCCGTAGTTTCAGATGCACGATTCAATTTCGGATGATCTTGGCCGGACTTTCCCCGAGACGTGGCGAGGCATGGATTCTGCCCCATCGGGGCAAAACAAACCATCGGCGGTTCCGATGCGATCACTTGAGCGCCGCGATATTTTGCAGTTTCTTTCGCAGCGAGGGCAAACGCCGCTGGCTGGCGACATCGGAAGGCAAATGCCCCGGCAGCGACTCGGCAAAGGCCGGAGCTGCCAGCAGGCCCCGCACCGCGTCGGTCACATAGCGGCACAAGGCGGCCGGAGCCTGCTCCACGTCCATCACAATGTTTGCGCGGCCGTCGATGACGGTGACGAAATCCTCCAGGTCGTGGCTGGCGTAATAGTCGCCGCCGCCACGGTCGGCGAAGGCAACGTGTTTCGTGGCCAGAAATGCGACCGGCGAAATCAGCCTGATCCGGGTGCGGGCGAATTCATGCTCGGTCGCGGTGGCCAATGCCTCCTTGAACCAAGCCGTATTGAGCCCGAGAAATCCGCCCTCGGTCGGCATGATGTCCACGGTGAGATTGCCGAGCACCCAGCGGCAACGGGGTGCATCAGGCCGCATATCGTGGGCAAATCCCAGGCTGCGGAGCCGGGCTTCAGTGTCGGAGTAACGCGTGGAGGTCACGGCTTCGAGGATGACATCCACGTCGTCGGTCGGACGCACGGGTGACAGCGCGGGATGATCCAGCAGCAAATTCACAATGACACCGCCGACGAAAGCGTAATCCAGCCCAAGGCTGTCCAGACGGTCGGCGACTGCGCGCATGGCGGGAAGGTTAGGCTGCGACATGGGTGTGGAGACGATGCGTGATTTCTTTTTCCGCCAACGCCCGCTCGCGGGCACGACCGATCCGGATGGCATCGACCAAAGCAAGGAGGTCATACAAGGCCCGATCACGGCGGGCGGCCCCTGGCACGCTGGCATAGAGCGCCGGCACGGATGCACCTTGAACGCTCCCGTCTGGATCGGGCCAGACCGGGCGGATTTGGCCTGAACGGTTAATTTTTTTGACCATGGCGGGGGCGGCCCAAGCCGTCGGCATCCCCCGGGTGACTTCCCCTGCTTTTGCCGGAAAGGCGTAGGGCACGCCATGCACCAGGAAATTTCGCAGCGCTTCGCGCCGGACCTGCCTAGTCTCAGGCTCGACGAGCCGTGCCACCACAAGGCGTCGGACGGCGGCATGAACCTCGGAGGCGCTCATGCCGAGAGCCTGGCCCAGGTCGGCGTAGCTGCGCTTGGTCGCATCAAGGCAGAGCTTGAGGGCAACCAAGACATCCTGTGGTTTGGTGAACATGGCCATACGCTATTCGGGAATAGCGAATGGTCAACCAGATTTTTCAGCGGATTGATGGTTCCTGGCTGATCGATTTCCGAGCCCCCATCCATAACTTACGTCATGCGCGCCACCGACACCACTGCGAGCTGTTGGCTTGTTGTGAACGCCAAATTACGGCCAAACGGCCCGTCTGGCGCAGGGCTTCCCACCTCGTTAGGACGCCCTTGCCGACCGCCCCCAAGACCCTTGGCGAGCACCTCCACAAGAAGCGGAAGGCGCTTGGCCTGACGCAGCGGCAACTGGCTCAGTTGTTAATGGTTTCGCAGCCCACCCTCGCGGGCTGGGAGGCTGACCAGCCCTCCCCCACTCACGCGCGGGTGATCGCTTGGCTTGGTTTTGATCCCCAACAGCCAAAGTAGCCAACCCAACGGCAGACTTTCGGCCAACCGTTGTTGGGGTTTGGGAAAGCAGCCTCAGTCAGGCGTTTTTGGCGAGGGCCGGCGTCCGTGTTACGATGAATGGCGGAACGGCCGTCCACGACGGGCAGCCGGTGTTCTTTAACCTCAACCCACGATACCATGAATGCCAACAGCTACGCCATCGTCACGGAGCGGATCATTTCGCTTCTCAATCAAGGGGTCTGCCCGTGGCGCAGACCTTGGAGCCAGTTGAACATCTGCCCGCAGAACTTCGCCAGGAGGGCCGCGTCATGGCGTCCTCGGGCTGCACCGGCCCCGTGCTTGCGCCCGACCAACTCGCCCGCACCCGCGAAATCATCGCTCTCCACCTTGATGCGCTCGCGACCGATTTGCCGACAGTGATCCCCTGCCTCTTTGGCGACGAAGCGGCCGTGTCGCTCGGCTACACGCCCCTCGGCCTGCCGGAGCGGGCCGGTCTCGCGCTCGCGTTGCACGACGCCCGCGCCGCACTCATGCCCAGCCCAGCAGCTCCAACGCGATGACGATCAGGCCGAGCGCGACAAAAATCGCGCCGAGCAAACCGGCCTCGCGTTGCTCCAGATTCTGTAGGCGAAAACGCTCAAAGCCGAGCAGCGTCAGCCAGGTGAAAAGCGCCATCGCGCCCAAGGTGGCCGCCGCGAGGATAACGCTCAGCCATAAATATCCGTTCAAGCCAAATGGCACGCCCAGGAGATAGACCGGCAGAAAGGCCTCGCAGGGCGACAGCGTGAGCATCGCCAGCAGCCCGCCGATCACCGCCCAGTCGCCCGTGGCCGGCTCCGCGAGCGCGCTGTCCTTTAGCTCGGTGTCGAAATGGCTGTGCTCATGCCCATGGCCGCAGTCCTCCGAGGCGCGGTGGTGTCCGCCCGGCACGGGATGGTGGCAGAGGCCGCCGCCCCGCCATTGCCGCCAGCAAAACCAGAGGCCGATGGCCACGAGCAGCCCGCCCACGGCCCACGGCAGAATTTCCATCGCCCCAGCGCCAAATTGTGCGCCCGTCCACGCGATGCCCGCGCCCAGCGCTGTGTTGGCGGCGACATGGCCCGCGCCGGCCAGCAGCGCGACACCCAGCGTTTTGCCCCGGCTCCACCGCCGGGCGCGTCCGACGAGCACGAACGGCAGCCAGTGGGTGGGAATCGCCGCATGCAAAAACGCCGCGCCAAACCCGGCGGCGGCGAGGGCGGTGAGCGTGGCGGAGCTGGCGTTGGACATGGATGCGAGGACAGCGGGCGCGAGAAATCGTGCGCTGTCCAGCTTGCAGGCTAGCAAATACGTCAATCCCCCTGATTGAAAATATTAATACCGCCGTCCCGCGCGCGTTCGGCATTCTCTTCTTCACCGCAGGGCTTAGTCTCCGTGGCGCAGCCAACCTATTCCCACCATGAGCAACCTGCCCGATATCCCCGCGATTAAAACCTACCTGCTCGCTTTGCAGGACTCCATCTGCGCGGCGCTCGAAGCCGAGGACGGCGGCGGTAAATTCATCACCGACGAGTGGACGCGCCCCGCGGGCACGTCGGCGCCCGGCTCGCTCGGCGGCGGCGGGCGCACCCGCGTCATTGCCGGCGGCGACGTGCTGGAGAAAGGCGGCGTCGCCTTTTCCCATGTGCGCGGCGACAAGCTCCCCGCCTCCGCCACCGCGCACCGCCCCGAGCTCGCCGGCCGCGCCTGGGAGGCGCTGGGCGTCTCGCTGGTCATCCACCCCCGCAATCCCTATGTGCCGACGAGCCACGCCAACGTGCGCTGCTTTTGCGCCGGCGATATCTGGTGGTTCGGCGGCGGGTTTGACCTCACACCTTACTATGGCTTTGAGGAGGACTGCGTCCACTGGCACCGCACGGCGCGCGACGCTGTCGCGCCCTCTGGGGCGGAAATTTACCCGCGCTTCAAGAAATGGTGCGACGAGTATTTCTGGCTGAAGCACCGCGCCGAGCCGCGTGGTGTGGGCGGCTTGTTTTTTGATGACTTCAACGAGCTGGGCTTCGAGAAGTCCTTCGCGCTCCTGCGCGCCATCGGCGACGCCTACATCCCCGCCTACCGCCCCATCGTCGCGAAACGCAAGTCCACCCCACACACCGACCGCGAGCGCCAGTGGCAACTCTACCGTCGTGGCCGCTACGCCGAATTCAATCTCGTCTATGACCGCGGCACCATTTTCGGCCTGCAGAGCGGCGGACGCACCGAATCCATCTTGATGAGCATGCCGCCGCTCGCCCGCTGGGACTACAATTACGCGCCCGCCCCCGGCACCCCCGAGGCGCGGCTGCACGAGGTTTTCCTCAAACCCCGCGACTGGCTCGCCTGAAATGCTCGCTACTCGCTACCCGTTGCTCACTACTCTCGCCCATGACTTCCCGCGAACGCTTCCTCGCCGCCTGCGCCGGCGCACCGCTTGAGCGCCCACCGCTCTGGCTCATGCGCCAGGCCGGCCGCTACTTGCCGGAATACCGCGCGCTCAAGGCCAAGTCGTCGTTTCTAGAGATGGTCCGCACGCCCGCGCTCGCTGCCGAGGTCACGCTCCAGCCGCTGCGCCGCTTCGCGTTCGACGCCGCCATCCTGTTCTCCGACATCCTCGTCATCCCCGAGGCGCTCGGCCAGGGCTACAAGTTCCGCGAGGAAGGCGGCATTGCGATGGAGTTCCGGCTCGACACCCGCGCGCAGATTGACGCCCTCGCCCCCGCCACCGCCGTGCCGGAGCGCCTCCGCTACGTCGCCGACACGCTCGCGCTGCTGAAACGCGAGCTGCGCGGCGAGAAGGCGCTGCTCGGCTTCGGCGGCTCGCCGTGGACCCTCGCCGCCTACATGGTGGAGGGCGGCAGCTCGGAGGACTTCGCTCGCATCAAGACGCTGTTCTACTCCGATCGCTCCGCCTTTGACGCGCTCATGGAGAAACTCACCGCCGCGCTCATCGCGTATTTCCAGATGCAGATCGCCGCCGGGGCCGACGCGATCCAGATTTTTGACTCGTGGGGCGGCGTCATCGCCGGGCCGGACTACGAAGCGGCGTCACTCCGCTGGATCCGCCAGATCATCGCCGCGCTGCCGCGCGAGTTCCCGGTCATCCTCTACGCCAAAGGTTGCGCACCGCATCTCGCGGACCAAGCGTTTACCGGCGCGCGGGTGCTGAGCGTAGACTGGACGTGCGACCTCGCCGCCGTCCGTCGCACTCTTCCCGCCAATGTCGCCGTGCAGGGTAATCTCGACCCCGTGCTGATGACCACCACCCCCGCCATCGTCCGCCACGAGGCCGCGCGCCTGCTGGAGTCATTGCGCGGCACCGCCGGCCACATCTTCAACCTCGGTCACGGCATCACCCCCGACGCGAAAATCGAGTGCGTCGAAGCGCTGGTGGAAACGGTGACAACGTGGAAATGCGCAACATGAGCAGACTGCCGACCGGTTTTGCTTTGCTGCTGGCCTTGGTTTTTGCGGCCGGCTTGGCCTCGTGCTCAAAATCAGCGAAGGCGCCGAGTCCCACCAATGCGGATGTCGTTGGCGTGTATCTCGGCCGGTATTTTGACGGTAACGAGACAGTGGAGATGCGCGCCGACGGAACCTTCAAGCAGACGTTCACAAAAAACGGCGTTACGGTTTATTCGCATGAGGGAAAATGGGAGTTCACACCGCCTTACGATGTCGCACTAAAACCATTCATGTCGGTGATTGATTATACTCGGAAAAATGTTTTTGACGGCCCACCTCGGCAGGTTGGTGTAATGAGTGCCGATTTCCGTCGCGACCCAGATCGAATCGAATTTGGCGAATGGCCCTACCTTGTGACGAAGCCGAAGTGATCCGCTGCGAAGCGGCACGCTAGTCAGGCCAAGGGACGATATTTCCCCTGCGAAAAAGCTCGGCTGGCTTTCCCGGTTCTTGTGTTCTCCGTGCCCTCTGTGCCCTCCGTGTTGAAAAATAATTCCCGCTCCATCGCCATCGTCGGCGCCGGCCTCACCGGCCTGGCGGCCGCGTGGCGGCTGCACACCGCCGGCGCGCGCGTGCGCCTCTTCGAGGCGTCAGATCGCGTCGGCGGCGTCATCCAGACCGAGCGCGCCGACGGCTGGCTAATCGAGGCCGGCCCCAATTCTTTGCGCGGCGGCTCGCCCGAGCTGACCCAGCTCATCGCCGGCCTCGGCCTCGCCCCCGCTGTCGTCCCCGCCAGCTCGACAGCGAAAAACCGCTACCTCGTCCACCACGGCCAGCTCGTCGCCGCGCCCGACTCGCCGCAAGCTCTGCTCGCCAGCCCGCTGCTCTCCTTCGGCACGAAGGCCCGCCTTGCCACCGAGCTGTTGCGCCGCCCGCAACCGCGCGCCGACGATCTTTCCCTCGCCGCGCTTGTGCGTGAGCATTTCGGCGACGAGCTGGTCGCGCGCGCGCTCGATCCGTTTGTGTCCGGCGTCTATGCGGGCGACGCCGACAAGCTCTCCGCGCGCCACGCCTTCCCCGAGCTGTGGGCGATGGAGCAGAAGCACGGCTCGCTGCTCCGCGCGCAGGCCTCCGCCGCCCGCGAGCGCCGCGCCGCCGGCCGGCCGCCATCGCAAATTTTCTCCTTCGCCGACGGCCTCGCCGCCCTGCCCCGCGCCCTCGCCGCCGCGTTGCCCGCCGACGCCATAGAGCTCAACGCCGCCGTCACCGGCCTCGCCCCCACCGGCACCGCCGCCGCGTCCGCGTGGCAGCTCACTTGGGCAGATGCCGCCGGCCTCGCGCACACGGAGGAGTTTGCCCGCATCATCCTCGCGATGCCCGCGCCCGCGCTGGCGCGGCTCGCCATCGGCGCGGACGCCGCCGCCCGACCGCTCGCCGTGCTGGCAGAAATGGAGCACGCCTCCGTCGCCTCGCTTTTCCTCGGCTACCGGCGCGAGCAAATCACGCACCCGCTCGACGGCTTCGGCCTGCTCGTCCCATCGGCGGAAAAACGCGCCGTGCTCGGCGTGATTTTCTCCTCCACGCTGTTCCCCGGCCGCGCGCCCGAGGGCCACGTCGCGCTCACCGTCATGGCCGGCGGCACGCGCCGCCCCGACCTCGCCGAGCTCCCCTCCGCCGGGTTGCTCGCCGCCGTCCAGCCCGACCTCGCCGCGCTGCTGGGCACTCGTGGCGAACCGTTGTTCCAACGCCACCACGCCTGGCCGCGCGCCATCCCGCAATACAACCTCGGCCATGAGCACTTCCTCGATGCGATGACCCGCTGCGAGACCGCGCACCCCGGCGTCTTCCTCGCCAGCAACGCCCGCGACGGCCTCGGCCTCCCCGACCGCATCACCGCCGGCCTTTGCACCGCCGGGCTCGCCGGTGCTGACTCCTGCGTGTGAACCGTTAGCGCGCGTCCGCGCCACACGCCGTTTCCATGACAATTTTCTGACAAACATTTTACAATTCCATGACAACTCGCCATGCGCGACCTGCTAGCATGGCCGCGCCATGAACCACTCCTCCCGCCCGCTTCTCTTCCGCGTCCTTCACATCGCCATGAACACCCGCCTCATTCTATTGGTCGCGCTCGCGACATTCCCTGTTTCGCACGCCTTGTCCCAAGTGGCACCGCCTCAGATTAGCGTCACCGGATCGTCCGAGGTCAAGGTTGCCCCCGACGAAATTTACTTGAGGTTGGGCGTGGAGACCCGCCACGAAACAATGGAGGAAGCCAAGCGACAAAACGATGAGCGGATGACGAAGGCGCTGGCCTTTATCAAAAGCAGCGGCGTGAAAGAAAAGGATGTCCAGACTGATTTTATCAGCATCGAACCGTCCTACGATCGTGGCTTTTCCTCCACCAATAACAAACCGACCTACTACGTCGTTCGCAAATCCATTGAGATTCGTGTGACCAAAATTTCAGGCTTCGATGATTTCCTGACCGGCTTGCTTACCAATGGTGTGACGACCATCCATGACATTGACTTTCGCACGACCCAGTTGCGCAAGCACCGGGACGAAGCTAGGGCGATGGCAATTCAGGCCGCCAAGGAGAAGGCGGACGCAATGGCGAGGGAGTTGGGTGTCAAGCGGGGCAAAGTTTAGGAGCCTCTGAAAAACTCCGCGCTGGTGCCGGGCTGCGAGCCCGCGAGGATTTTTGCGGAAGCGGAGCCCGGGGTATGAGAGTGAAAAGGGGCAGGAGGAAGGGCACGGCCGTGAGT
>CAIPZZ010000207.1 GCA_903869665.1 uncultured Opitutia bacterium
GCCGCGCCGGCCGGACGCTTGCTCACGCCTGGGGAAAATTGCCTGCCAGCAGCCGGCCTCCCAAGCCCGCTCCTCGCTGAGCTTGCGCAGGTTTTGCGGTTGTCCACGACCCAGCCAATGCGGAAACATCCCCCACCCCAACACCCACTGCAAAATCTTCAGGCCGCCCACCCATGAAACTCACCTACTACGGCCATTCCTGCTTTCTCGTCGAGACCACCACCGCGCGCCTAATCCTCGACCCGTTTCTCACCGGCAACGCGGCCGCCCCCATTGCCGCCGCCGATGCGCGCTGCGACTACGTCCTCTGCTCGCACGGCCACGAGGACCACACCGGCGACGCCCTCGCCATCGCGCAGGCCAACGACGCCACCATCGTCGCCAACTACGAGATCGCCGAGTATTTTGCCGCCCGCGGCGCGAAGACCCACGGCATGAACCCCGGCGGCGCGTGGACGTTTCCCTTCGGCCGCGTGAAGCTCACCCCTGCGATCCACACCTCCAGCCTCAACGCCGGCCTCACCCCGCTCTACATGGGCGTCGCCTGCGGGCTCATCATCGAGGCCGACGGCCGCCGCCTCTACCACGCCGGCGACACCGCGCTCTTCCTCGACATGCAGCTCATCGCGCGCGGCGGCCTCGACGCCGCGCTCCTCCCCATCGGCGACAACGTCACCATGGGCCCCGCCGACGCCCTCGACGCGCTCGACCTCCTGAAACCCAAAGTCTGCGTCCCGATGCACTACAACACTTGGGAAACCATCGCGCAGGACCCCGCCGCCTTCGCCCGCGCCGCCACAGAGCGCGTTCACACTGTCAACCCGCTCAAGCCGGGGGACACGCTGGCAATATGAACGACTCTGAAAAGCCGAAGCCCGAGGTGGAGCGCGATGTCCCCGGCGCGCTCGTTCGGCTACCGCCCGGCCGCGAATTCCCCGGCCGTCCCGCGCACCACACGCCCAGTTGGGTCAAGTCCGGCGCGACTTTCCACATCCGCATCCGCTGCGCCGCCGACTCCGCTCAACCGCTCACCGCCCCGCCGCTCGCAGCCGATGTGCTCGCCGCCGTCCGCCATTACCACGAGACGACCCGCTGGTATGCCCACCTGTTTCTCCTGATGCCCGACCACGCGCACGCACTGCTCGCCTTCCCTCCCGACGCTGCGATGAGCACGGCCATCGGCGCTTGGAAAGGTTATCTTACCCGCGCGCACGGCGTCCGCTGGCAGGCCAACTATTTCGACCACCGCATCCGCGACGACAAGTCGTTTGGCGAGAAGTGGGGTTACATCCGCCGCAATCCCGTCATGAAAAAGCTCTGCGCACAAGAGAACGACTGGCCGTGGCAATGGATGCCGCTGGCTTGAGCTGTTCTTTCCGAGGTGGAACGCGACGTCCCGGCGCGTTTTTCCGTCGTGACGTCTCCTCCCCAAACCGAGCGCGCCGGGACGTCGCGCTCCACCTTCAATCCCCAAATTCAGCGTTGCCGTTTTATTTTCCCGGTGAACCCTGCACACATGGAAGCCCCCAGTGAGCAAGAGTCCGCCGCTGACCTCAAACTTCGTCAGCCCGACGAGGTGCGCCGCCGCCGCGAGGAAGGATTTTCTCGCCATGTTTTGGCGACATTGGGCAGCGCTGCCTTTCTCGCGTGCGTTCCAGTCTTTTTTTATGGAGTCTGGATAGTTTTGGCCGGCGATATGGGTGGCCCGCTCAACCTCGTGATCGTGCCAGTGGTCGGGGCAATCATGGGAACCTTCGTCAGCGTTTTGTGCTTTCTTCCTTTGGGCTTGGCGCAGGAGCGCTATGGCATCCGATACCGGTCTCTTGCGTTTGCTTTGATCGGCGTGGTCTCATTGCTAGGTGCTTTGTCGGCCATGCTATTTTATGTATCTGGCAACTCAATGGATCCACTGCTAGGCGCATTGTTCATGATCGTGGTCATGTTTTTCTCTATTGGCTGCCCGGTCTAGCGGTTCATTTCTTTCTCCTGTCGCGCATACAAAAATGGAGCGATCGGCCGCGCACATGAAATCACGCCATACGAGCTTGGCTTCCGTGTAACGCGGGCTTGCCCGCCGCCGTGCCCGCGCCCAGCGTCCCCGCACGATGGCTTTCCCGAAACCTCCCGCCATTCTCGCTTCGCGCGACCTCGCCGGGGCGGAGCTGGAGCAAAATTCTTCCACCTCCCTCCTGCGCCTCCACGCGTGGATGCACCTCGCGCGCGCCGCCGACAACCGCATCCTCGACCTCTTCCGGCAGGGCCTCATCAAGGGCACCGTCTGCGGCGGGCAGGGCAACGAAGCCCTCGTCGTCCCGCTCGCGCTCCTCGCCGACAAGGCGCACGACGTCGTCTCCTTCTCTCACCGCGGCTTCGGCGGCCACCTCGTCTGGAGCGGCCACCTGTGCGATCAGCTCAACCAATACTTCGCCAACGCCGCCAGCCCCACGCGCGCCCGCGAGGGCAACATCCACCACGGTGACCCCGCCGCGCGCTCGCTGCCGATGATCTCGCACCTCGGCGCGATGCTCGCGCCCGTCGCCGGCGCGACCGACGCCCAACGCCGCCTCGGCCGCCCAGCCGTCGGGCTCGCATTTTTCGGCGACGGCTCTTCTAGCACCGGCGATGTCCACGAGACGCTCAACCTCGCCTCACTCCTCTCGCTCCCCGTCCTCTTCGTCATCGAGAACAACCGCTACGCCTACTCGACCCCCGTGCGCGAGCAGTTCGCCGCCGGCACCGAGCTGTGGAAACGCGCCGCCGGCTACGGCATCGAGGGCTTTGCGCTCGACGCGACCGCCGACCCCGCC
>CAIPZZ010000208.1 GCA_903869665.1 uncultured Opitutia bacterium
CCGATCTCGTTTCACGCCGTGGTGAGAATAAAAATCGTCATGCTCAGGAGAACTCCGAGCAACGAAAGCAGCGCGGGCCGTTCCTTGCGCGTCAGTCCGAGACAACCGAAAATCAGCCCGCCAATCAGGCAGGCGAAGACGCTAAGCGCAACTGCCGCATTAGCGGCATTTGAGGAAAATCCATACTCGGTCGGTGCCAAAAATAATGCACCCAGCAATAGCAGCAGTCCGCCAATCGGCAACGCCACGGAAAGTATTCCGAGGACCGGCTTGCCGGACATTTTGACCTGTGGTGTCATGCGGCTAGCCTCTTGAGAAGTCGTTTTGTGCTGAGAGTCAAAGGCATTATATCCGTGTTCATCCGAGCCATCCGTGGTTAAAAGTCCGCCAATTCCCCCATGCCCACCGTCCTCAACTCCTTCCGCCTCGATGGGAAAACCGCGCTCGTCACCGGTGCGTCGCGCGGCATCGGCGCGGCCATTGCGGTCGCCTTCGCCGAGGCCGGGGCCGATCTGATTCTCGTCGCGCGTGGCGACTGCGCGACCACGCGCAAGGCCGTCGAGGCCGTCGGGCGCGCGGCACACGTCTTTCGCGCCGATCAGGCTAGCCGCGCGGCGATGGACCGCCTTGCCGCCGCGCTCGGCGGCGAGCTGCCGCTGCCGGACATCCTCGTCAACAATGGCGGCATCGTGCGGCGCGGCGCGTTTGCCGCGTTCACCGACGCCGACTGGGACGAGGTGATGGAGGTCAACCTCGGCTCCGTCTTTCGTCTCAGCCAGACGGTCGTGCGTCAATGGCTGGCGGCGAAGCGGCACGGAAAAATCATCCATGTCGCTTCGCTGCTCTCGTTCCAAGGCGGCATCGAGGTCGGTGCTTACACCGCCGCGAAGAGCGGCCTCGCCGGTCTCACACGGCTGATGGCCAATGAGCTCGCGCCGCACGGCATCAACGTCAACGCCCTCGCCCCCGGCTACACCGTCACGGAAAACACCCGCGCGCTCCGCGAGGACGCCGCGCGACAGCGTGCGATTCTCGATCGCATTCCCGCCGGTCGCTGGGCCGAGCCGGCGGATCTGGCCGGCGCCGCGGTGTTTCTCGCCTCCCCCGCCTCGGACTATGTTCACGGCCACATCCTCGCCGTGGATGGCGGTTGGCTCGCGCGCTGAGGGCACGGCTCGCGTGTCGGGGCGCAGACTTGCTGCGCCCTTTTCTTCCCCGTCCCTACTCTCCAAGTCGAGCTGCGTTCCGGCCAAAACCGAGGGCGCAGCAAACCTACGCCCCTGCATGAAAAGAGGGCGTTCCCCCTCGCCCGCCACGGTCAACCGTTTTCAAATGTCGGGGATTGAAACCGCCGCGCCTCTTCCGCAGCGTCGCGCCTCATCCGTCCCCGCAACCCTCCCGCTTTCCGCCCATCCCCATGACCGCCCCCGGCCCCTCCGCGCCGCCGTTCGCCACGGCGCACACCCGCTGGATCATCTGCGCGCTGCTCTTCTTCGCCACGACGATCAACTACGTGGACCGTGCCGTGCTCGGTGTGCTCGCGCCCACGCTGCGGACGGAGATCGGGTGGGACGACCAGCAATACGGCAACATCAGCGCCGCCTTCACGCTCGCCTATGCCATCGGGTTTCTGTTCGCCGGCTGGCTCATTGATACGGTCGGCACGCGCATCGGCTACAGCCTGTATCTTCTCGTCTGGTCGCTGGCGGCCGCTGGCCATGCGCTAGTGGGCAGCGCGGGAGGATTCATGGCGGCGCGGTTCGCGTTGGGGCTCGGCGAGTCGGGTAATTTTCCCGCCGCGATCAAGACGGTGGCCGAGTGGTTCCCGAAACGGGAGCGCGCCTTCGCCACCGGCATTTTCAACGCCGGCTCCAATGTGGGGGCCGTGCTCGCCCCGGCGCTCGTTCCGATGATCACGGTGGCGTGGGGCTGGCGCGCGGCGTTCGTCATCACCGGACTCTCGGGCCTGGTCTGGCTGTTTTTCTGGTGGCCGTATTACCGCCGGCCGCGTGAGCACGCCCGGTTGTCGGCGGCGGAGCTCGCCCACATCGAGAGCGACCCGGCGGACACGCCAGTCAAGATTTCCTGGGCGCGGCTGCTGGAACACCGGCAGACCTGGGCGTTTGCCTGCGGAAAATTTCTCACCGACTCGGTCTGGTGGTTTTACCTGTTCTGGTTCCCGCTCTTCATGGCCGACACGTTCAAGGTGGACATCAAAAACATCGGTCTGCCGATGATCACCGTCTATCTGCTCGCCGATGTCGGCTCGGTGGCCGGCGGCTGGCTGAGCTCGTTTTTTCTCGGGCTGGGTTGGACCGCCAACTTTGCCCGCAAGCGCGCCATGCTGGCCTGCGCGTTGTGCGTGCTCCCGGTCATCATGGCCCCACACGTCGAGGGCAAATGGGTGGCCGTGTGGCTGATCGGGCTCGCCACCGCCGCGCACCAAGGTTTCTCGGCCAACCTCTTTACGCTCACCTCGGATATGTTTCCGCGCAAAGCCGTCGGCTCGGTGGTGGGTATCGGTGGTTTCGCCGGGGCGATGGGCGGCTTCTGCATGAATCTCGGCGCCGGCTGGCTGAAAAAGCACACGGGCAACTATGATTTTATGTTCATCCTCGCCGGCTCCGCCTACCTGACGGCCTTGCTCGTGATCCACTTGCTCGCGCCGAGGCTGGAACCGGCCAAGCTCGACGCCGCCTGAGTTTGCCCGCCGCGTCTTCGTCTTAATTATGACCGCTCCCGCTTCCCGTCCCGTCGGCTTCGGTATCGTCGGCCTCGGCATGATCGCCGACTTTCACGCGCAGGCGCTCGCGCACGTCACCGGCGGACGACTGGTCGCCGTCGCCACGCGCGATGCGGAGAAAGGTCGGGCATTTGCCGCGAAACATGGCGTGCCGTTCGCCGGGGCCGACGCCGCCGCGCTGGCCGCGCGGTCGGATGTGGATGTCGTGTGCATCACGACCTCCGCCGGCGCGCACCTTGAGCCGGCGCTTGCGGCCATCCGAGCGGGGAAACACGTCGTGGTGGAGAAGCCACTCGAGATCACGCTGCCGCGCGTGGACGAGATGCTCCGCGCCGCCGAGGCCGCCAAGGTCCATGTCGCGCCGATTTTTCAAGGCCGCTTCGGCGACGGCGCTCGCACGGTAAAGGCCGCCCTCGCCGCCGGCCGCATCGGCCGGTTGGTGTTGGCGACCGCTGACGTGAAGTGGCATCGCACCGCGCAATACTACACCGGCACGCGCGGCACGCTCACGATGGACGGCGGCGGCTCGCTCATGGCGCAGTCCATCCACGGTCTCGACCTGCTCCAATGGTTCGCTGGGATGCCGGCGGAGGTGTTCTGCCGTTCCACGCGGCGCGTCCACCTCGCCATTGAGAGCGAGGACACCGCGAGCGCGACACTGGTTTTTCCCGATGGCGCGCTCGGCTCCATCACCGCGAGCACCGCCGTCTGGCCCGGCTGGCAGCGTCGGCTGGAGATCTGCGGCGAGCATGGCTCCATCGCGCTGGAGGACGACCGTATCGCCCGCTGGGATTTTCGCGAAGCCCGGCCCGAGGACGACGCCATCCGCGCCGCCAAGGACACCGCCGCGCTCGGCACCGGCGCGAGCGCGCCTAACGCCATCAGCTTCGTCGGCCACCAGCGGCAGATGCAGGACCTCGTGGACGCCCTTCGCTCCGGCCGCGCGCCCGCGCTCGACGGCCGCGAGGGCCGCAAGGCCGTGGCGCTCGTCCGCGCGCTCTACGACTCGGCGGCGACCGGCGCGCCGGTGCGGCTCTGAAAACAGTTTCCCCCATGATCGCCCTCGACTCTCCCTCGCAACCCTGGTGGCGCGCGTTTAACCGCGAGCACTGGTTCGTCTTCATCATCGCGTCGCTAGCGTGGCTGTTCGACTGCCTCGACTCGCAGCTCTTCAACCTCGCGCGCGACGGCGGCATCGGGGACCTGGAAAAAGCGCGCGCCGCCGCGATGGTGGCCGCCGGGGCGCTACAGGCCGATGCGGCGACGGCGTTTGCGAAGACGCAGGCGACCGTGCGCGGCCCGCTTACGACCTCCGCCTTCCTGCTCGGCTGGGCGGTGGGCGGCCTGATTTTTGGCGCGCTGGGCGACCGCTTCGGCCGGGCGCGCATCCTCACCATCACCATCCTGCTCTACTCGGTGAGCACGGGGCTCAACGCGCTCGCGGGCAGCTTCGAGGCGTTTTGCGTTTATCGTTTCATCACCGGCTTGGGCGTCGGCGGGGTGTTCGGGCTGGCGGTGGCGCTGGTGGCCGACTCGGTGCCGGACAAGTCCCGCGCGCCCGCGCTTGGGATGCTCCAGTCGCTCTCGGCCTTCGGCAACATCGCGGCGGGGCTGATCGGCATGGGCATCGGTGCGGTCGCCGTGCTGCCTTTTGGGCTGAAGCCGTGGCAGGCGTTGTTTGTCATCGGTGCGTTGCCGGCATTCCTGTGCGTGTTCGTGCTGGCGAAACTGAAGGAACCGGAAAAGTGGGTGCGCGCCCGCGCCGAGGGTGTTTCACGCGGCATCAAGTTCGGCTCCTACGGTTCGCTGTTGCTGCACCCGCGCTGGCGCAAGCACGCCTGGCTCGGCCTCGCGGCGTGCAGCGCGGGCATCATCGGCCTGTGGGGCATCGGTAATTTTCAGGGCAAGATTGTCGGCGACATCGCGGAGACGGCGGCCAGGGCGCGCAACTTCACCGATGCCGCGCTGGCCAGCCATGTGACCTACCAGCGCTCGGTCGCGCTGCTGCTACAGGTGTCGGGCGGATTCTTCGGGATGTTCGCGCTCGCAAAGCTGGCGCAGGCGAAGGGCCGACGCGTGGCGTTTGGCGTGGCGCTGACGCTGTCGTTTCTCACCACGGGGCTGGTCTTCATGTTCATGCGGAGTCTCGCCGACATGTATTGGATGCTGCCGGTAATGGGCTTTGGGCAATACTCGGTCTTCGGCGTGTATGCGATCTACCTGCCTGAGCTTTTCCCCACGAGCCTGCGGAGCACCGGCACGAGCTTCTGTTACAACGGCGGCCGCATCATCGCCGCCACCGCGCCGTGGACGATCAGCCGCATCACCGCGAGCCTCGGCGGCAACGTCGAGGCGTTCCGCACCGCCGGCCTGTGGGTGAGCCTCGTGCTGCTGCTCGGCATCGCCGCGCTGCCGTTCCTGCCGGAGACGAAGGACCAGCCGCTGCCGGAGGAGTGAGGTGGCGGCCACGCCCGGTGTAGCCCGCCTCGGGAGAGGCGGGACAACTGTAGGGCCGGCCCTCGTGGCCGGGCCACGCACGACACGGCGGACGGTGACGGCACGCCGACAAGCGGCGGCCCTACAAGGCCCAAGCCGTCCCGGCTCTCCCGAGCCGGGCTACGCTTTGTCCATCCGTGGTTTCAATTTCCGTTGCGCTCACTTCTTCAGTGCCTCGGCCACGGCCTTTTGCAGCGCTTCGCCGCGCAGCCCCTTACCGATGATCTTGCCCTCGCCATCGAGCAGGTAGGAGGCGGGGATGGCGGTCACGCCGTATTGTTTCACGAGCTGGTTGTCCCAGAACTTGCCGTCGTAAAATTGCGGCCAGGGCATCTTGTGCTCCTTGGTGAAGGCGGCGAGCTTGGGGCCGTCGCCCTCGCGGTCGAGGCTGATGCCGAGGATCTCGAAGCCCGCCGCGTGGTGCTTGTCGTAGGCGGCGATGACATTCGGCATCTCATCCACGCATGGCTGGCACCACGTCGCCCAGAAGTCCACCAGCACGACCTTGCCCTTGTAGCGGTCGAGCGTGAATGGCTGCCCGGCGGTGTCCTTCAGGCTGCCGGCGAACGCGGGAAATACGGCGCCGGGCTTCAGCGCGCGGGAGATCTTCTCCACCGCGGCGCGCTGCTCCAGTTCGTCGGCCATCAGCCCGGCCTCCTTGGCCATGGCGACGCGCCCGAAATCCTTCGCGATCTGGCGGAACATCGGCGCGGCCGTTTCGGAGTCCTCGAACACCTGCACATAGAGCATGGCCTTCATCACCGCGATTTCGGCCACGGCGTCGGTCTGCTCGCCTTTGTGCTCGGCGAGAAGCGCGTCGAACTCCTTTAACTCGGCGGCGAGATCGGCCTCGGTGGGCGTGCGCTTGGCGGCGTCGGCCTCCTTGAGCTTGGCCTTCACCCGGGCGACAAGCGCGTCGAGCTGCTTGACAGCGTCAGCGGGCTTGGCCACGGCGGTGGCAGGCGCGGGCGTGTCGGCGGCGAGGACGATGGCGGCGGACAACAGGAGGACACCGGCGAGACCGGCAGCGAGCGGGCGGAGGCGGGGAGTCATGACGGAGCTAAAGTGGCCGGGAAGCGGCGCGGGGCAAATGGAAAGCGGAGATACGATGGCGGATCAGGCTTCGTTGGTTTGCTGGGATAAATCAGAAATACCAATCGAAGCCGGAGCCAAATGGATCTCCAAATGGAACTGCTTCCACACCCCAAAGATTGCAATACCACGCAAGCAGGCGGTTCGCTGTAGCTGTGTGCATTTCCCAGCCAAGGGGGGTGTAAATAATCCGACATAGATTGTCTGAAACCATTCCGTTTTCCCTTAGTCTTAAGACCGGCCCGACGCTCAGAACATAGAGCACCAATGCCACAACGATCCCAACGCCCCAGCGCGCCCCGCCGGAGCCGGGCTGCTCGGCCGGCCGGCCGCCTGCGGGTTTCTCCTCCGGGGGTTCGCTCATGGCGGGCGCAGCGTGGCTGTCCGGACGGCGCGGCACAAATCCAAAACTAGGCTGGAGTTTATCTCCGACACATCGGGCCTCGGAGCCGACCAAATAGGGTGACGCTACGATTCATCCCGGCTCTCCTGAGCCGGGCTACTTTTTCCTCGTAGCCCGCTTCGGGAGAAGCGGGATTCTGGGCCGAGCCTCCCCAGTTCGGCCCACATAGTTTGCGCGCGCCGCGCGGCCGGGTTTCGCGCTTGCCAAGCGCGAGGCGGCTCGTTGTTTTCTGGCAGCCGCGCGACCGCTCTCCGCCGCCAGCCCGCGCGGCCCGCCCCGCCTTTCACCCCCCCATCCCCATGAGCAACTGGCACCTCTCCCGTCGGACGTTTCTGCGCGGCCTCGGCACTTCGATGGCGTTGCCGGCTCTCAATGCCATGTTGCCCGGCATGAGGCTGCTCGGTGCCGAATCGGGCGGCGCGGCCGGGGCCACGACCACGGCGGGCGGTTTCCCTAAACGTCTCGCCTATGTCTATGTCCCCAACGGCATGAACATGGCGGAGTGGACGCCTACCACCGCCGGGGCGGACTACGAGCTGCCCGTCATCCTGCAAAAGGCCGCCGCGCACCGCAAAGACCTGCTCGTCGTGAGCGGCCTCGCGCACGCGCAGGCCGAGGCCTACGCCGACGGTGGGGCCGCCCACGCCCGCGCCTCGGCGGCCTATCTTACGGGCTGCAACGCGCGCAAGACCGAGGGCGCCGACGTGCGGCTCGGCGTTTCCGCCGACCAGATTGTCGCGCAGCAACTCGGCCACCTCACCCGGCTGCCCTCGCTGGAGCTGAGCTGCGCCCGCGGCGCGCGCAACGGCACCTGCGACACCGGCTTCAGTTGCGTTTACCAATTCAACATCGCCTGGAAATCCGAGACGCAGCCGATGAACCCCGAGGTGGACCCGCGCCTCGCATTTGAGCGGCTCTTCGGCTCGGGCGACCCGGCGCTGTCGGCCGAGGCGCGCGCGCGCCGCGAAAAGCAAAAGCTCAGCGTGCTCGATTTTGTGCGCGAGGACGCGCGCGGCCTGCAAAAGCGCCTCGGCGCGGAGGACAACCGCAAGCTCGACGAGTATTTCTCCGGCGTCCGCGACCTAGAGCGCCAGATCGCTCAGGCCGAGCAAACCGCGCAGCGCCTGCCGGCGGACAAGCGCGAGTTCGCCCCGCCCCTCGACTACGATTTCGGGCAGCATGCCGCCCTGATGTATGAGGTGATGGCGCTGGCGTTCCAGGCCGACGCGACGCGTGTTTCGACCTTCATGCTCGGCCAGGAGGGCAGCAACCGCCCCTACCCGCAGGCCGACGTGCGCGACGGCCACCACGACATCTCTCACCATAAGAACAACGCCGAGCGCATCGCCAAAATCTCCCGCATCAACCAATACCACCTGGGGCTGTTCGCCAAGTTCCTCGACCGCCTCAAATCCGTGCGCGAGGGCGAGGGCACGTTGCTCGACAACTGCGCCATCGTTTATGGCGGCGCGATCAGCGACGGCAACAGCCACAGCCACTTCGATCTTCCGGTGCTGGTCGCCGGTCGCGCCGGCGGTGCGCTCGCCACGGGCCGCCACCTCGTGGCCGGGCGCGGGAAATCCGGGCCGCCGATGAACAATTTCCACCGCGCGCTGCTGGCCAACATGGGCGTGAAGATTGACCGGTTCGGCGACAGCTCCGGCACGCTCGACCAGATTTTCTCCGCCTGAGCGCGGGCCGCGCGAGCGAGATGTTTTCCGCCATGCCGCCAACGTCGCCGCGCCCGTCGGGCCTGATGTTATTGCTCGCCGCCCTCGGCGCGACCGCCGTCCTGCGCGCCGCCGCGCCGGCCCCGTCCGCGCCGCTGCCAATCACGCCCGCCGCGTTCACCAAGGAAATCCGCCCGCTGCTCGAAAAATACTGCGCCGAGTGCCACGGCAAGGGCGACAAGACCGACGAGGGCGAGTTTCACGTCTCCGCCTACCGCGCGCCCGAGGAGATGGTGCGCGACGGCAAAAAATGGGAGCAGGCGCTCGACCATCTCCGCGGTCGCCGGATGCCGCCCGAGGACGCCTCGGCTCAGCCCACCGCCGCCGAGCGCGAGCTGCTCGCCGTCTGGGTGGATCGCCTACTGTTCAAGGCCGATCCCGCCAACCCCGACCCCGGCCGCGTCGTCATTCACCGTCTCAACCGCACTGAATACAACCTCAGCATCCGCGATCTGCTTGGGGTGGACTTCCACCCGGCGGATGATTTCCCCGCCGACGACACCGGCCACGGCTTCGACAATATCAGTGACGTGCTCTCGCTGCCGCCGATGCTGCTCGAGAAATACGTCGTCGCCGCCGGCAAGGCGCTCGACCTCGCCATCCCCGCCGGTCAGTCGGCCGCGCGCACCTGGCATTTTGGCTCGAACCGGCTCCAGGCCGGTTTCAACGACCTCGGCGACCGGGGCGACGGTTGGATTCAAATCCTCAGCCTCTTCGAGGGCGACATCACCGCCGAGCTCGAGGTGCCGGTGACGGGGCAATACGAGGTGAGCTTCCACGCCTTCGGGCAGGATCACGACGGCAACATCTACGGCGCGTCGGGGCCGATCCCTGATTCCCCGCCGGAAATCCCCGTGCTCTCGCTCTTCGTCAACGACACCGCGATCACCACGTTTCGCATCGAGGCCGTCGAGGCTGCGCCCGCGACCTATCGCGCCACCGTCACCCTACCCGCCGGCCCGCAGCGCGTGCGTCTCGTCATGCGCCGCCACCGTGGTGGCGACGACGAGGCCGTGACCGACACGATGGCGCGCTATGTCGGCCGCCAGTCCAACGGTATCACTTGGGTGAAATGGATGGATGTCACCGGCCCCGCACCCGGCACGGTCACGCGAGCGCCCGCCGCCGCGCTCGCCGTGACCGGCGCGGCCGACACGGTGGACGGCACGGCGCGCCAACTCACGGGGGTCGGCGCGGTCGGGCTGCCCTTCGCCGTCGCCAAGGAGGGTGACTACCTCCTGCGTGCCTACGCCGACGCCACGCAGGCCGGCCCCGAGACCGCGCGCATGGAGTTCCGTCTCGACGGCAAGGCTGTCCACGCGGTGGACGTGCTCGCGCCCTCGGCCTACCTACCGTTCACCGACCCGCAGACCCGACGCCCGTGGACCGCGCCCGCGGACCACCTCGTCGCCGTGCCGCAGATGTATGAGTTCAAGGCGCACCTCACGCCGGGCCAGAAAACGTTCTCGGCCGCTTTCCTCAACCCGCACGCCGCACCCGACGCGCCCAACATCAACTTCCGCGCCCGCACGCTCACGCTCCGCGCGCTGGAGGTCGTCGCGCTTGCCGAGCCCGCGCCCGTCCGGCCGGTCTCGCCCGTGATGGCCGCCTATTTCGGCGGGAAGCCCACGCCGCAGAACCGCGTCGCCGTCGCGCGCGAGCTGCTCGCCAAGTTCGTCCGTCGCGCGTGGCGCCGCCCGGCGCAGCCCGGCGAACTCGACCGCCTCATGGCGCTCTTCACCGACGCCGACCGCGACGCCGGGAGTTTCGAGGCCGCCGTAAAGCTTCCGCTCACCGCCGTGCTCGTCTCGCCTAATTTTATTTTCCGCGCCGAATTTCCGCAGGCCGAGGCCGCCGCGCCCGCCAGCCTCGGCGTGCCGGTGGACGAGTTCTCGCTCGCCAGCCGCCTGTCGTTTTTCCTCTGGAGCAGCGTGCCCGACGACGAACTACTTGACCTCGCCGCAAAGAATCAGCTCCGCCAGAAACTAACCGCGCAGGTCGCCCGCATGCTCGCCTCGCCCAAGGCGCAGGCGCTCGTCGAAAACTTCACCGGCCAGTGGCTCCAGTTCCGCGCGCTCTCCGCCTCCGAGCCCGACCGCACCCTTTTCCCCAAGTTCAGCCCGGCGCTGCGCGCCGACATGGAGCAGGAGACGACCCTCTTTGCCGCGCACCTCCTGCGCGAGAACCGCAGCGTGCTGGAGTTCCTCACGGCCGATTACACGTTCGTCAACGCCCGCCTCGCCGCCTACTACGGCCTGCCCGCGCCCGCCGGCGAGGGCTTCCAGCAAACCTCGCTCGCCGGCACACCGCGCCAGGGCGTGCTTTCGCAGGGCAGCTTGCTCGTCCTCACCTCCAACCCCACGCGCACCTCGCCCGTGAAGCGCGGGCGCTTTGTGCTCGACCGCA
>CAIPZZ010000209.1 GCA_903869665.1 uncultured Opitutia bacterium
CGACGACAAACATGCGCCGCTGACGGCCAAGCGCGATCTCGTCGTAGGCGAAGCCCGCCGCGTGCGACGACGACGCGCAAGCCGACGAGAAACCGGTCGAGGCACCCTTGATCTTGAAATGCGCCACGAGGTTGAACTGCACCGTGCCCGCGATGCTCGCCACGATGCCGAGCGGCGGGCAGCGCATCACGCCCTGCTCGTGCATCCGGTTGACGTGGCGCGTGAGGATGCCCGGCGAGCCGGCCGACGCGGCGTAGAGCCCGGTGCCATCCTCCGACACGTCGCCCTCGGCGAGCTTCGCGTCGGCGAGCGCCTGCTGCATCGCGCACCACGCGTAAAGCGAGCCAGGGCCCATACTGCGGAGCACCTCGCGGCGCACGCGGTAGCGCGCGGGCAGCGTCCAGTCCTCGGGATCCTCGGCGTCGGTCTGAAACTCGCGCACCGGCGCGGCGACCTTGACCGGCACCTCGGGCTTGTCGAAAGGTGGAGAGCGCACGATACCATGCCGCAGCGCGCGCAAGCTCTCGCCGACGGCGGCGGCGTGGTTGCCGATGCTGGTGATGAACCCGACTCCGGTGATAAAAACTTTGGGCATGGCGCGTTAGTTGCGCCCATCGTCGGGAAACGCGCGCGACGTTAAAGGCAAAAATTGGCGGCGCGGCTTTCAGGACAAGCCCGCGTGACGCAAGAACGGCGGGAGGCTACAGTCGCCTTGGCATCGCCGACTGTAATGGCAGACGGGTGCAAATTGTTCCGCCAAGCCAAAATAATTGACGCCCGCCGCTCTGGCCACCTTGCTATGCGACATGAACACCCCTTCACCCCGCGTTGCTCAATCACTGGTCCTCTCCCGTGAACCATGCGCTATTGATTCTTGCTATGGGTCTTCTCTCTTTTCTCTTCGGTTCTTGCTCCAAGCCACCAACCCCGCCGCCATTGCCTAACGCGCCGCGATCTCAATCGCAGCCGTTGCGTCTTTCCATCGGGCCGAGTCCTTGGGCGTTTGTCAACCGCTCTACCAAGGCTGGCGGCGTTGACTACCGATTCAGAGAGACGGCACCAGACGACAGCAAGCTAGCCGGACTGACATCTCTTCAGGACGCCGAGGGCAGCACGCTGCTCATTTTCGATTTTCAGTGTTACGCGCGGATACTCGACGATGGCACGATTCTTTTGTGGCACGAGACCGGCGACAAGGAATCGAAGCGCCTTGTGTTCGACTCTTTTCCTATTTCATCCCTCCATCGCATTGCCGAGCCTTTGGCTACTGCCGCGCAACTACGCGAGGGCAAGCTGGGCATTGCGCCTCTCCCGCCTTCGCAGCATTGGGAGTTCATGCCGCGTTTGGAGCCGGGCGTGCATACACTCTCACTTCCGCACGATTGGTCAGGCTTCGAGGAGACTCTGGTGTTGGCAGACCACGCCGACTCCAACGGTTATGATAAGATGTCTCGCGCCATCTTCGCCTTTGATTGGCGCAAGCGGCAGGTGGAAGTATTGCCGCAGGACTGGTTCAACAACGGCAACTACGACTTTGGCTATCAGTGGGTCACTCGCGTCGCCCGCCGAACCGACGGAAGCATCGTCGGCGAGGGCATCAGGCTTGGCACGTTCGAGCTAGATAGCACCAACCGGAAAATCAAGTCATGGACGACCCAGAATCCATTTCACATGATTCAATGACAACTGACGAATCGCCTACCATGCGCTGTAGCGAACCGCTCCATTGAGCGCAACGCGGCGTTCTTGAGCGACGAAGCGATTCCGCGCGAGCCCGCCGCGCCTCACCCGTTCACCGCCGGCTTGAACGGGATCGGCTCGTTGACCGCGCCGCCGTTGGCCGTCTCGGCCGCCGCCGGCTGCGCCTGCGGCAGCTCGATGTAGCCGTAGATCAGCGTGATTTCCTCGGCGACCACGGCCTTTTCCTGGCCGACGCGGATGCTGCCCTCGAAAGTGGCGAGCGGCATCTTGGTGCGCTTGGGCTTGATGGTGAGAGTGAGCACGTCGCCGGGCTTGCACACGCGGTGGCAGCGCACGCCTTCGCAGTATGTGAAGAAAATCGTGCCGGGACCGACTACCTTACCCGGGTCAGCGGGGGGGTGGCCTTCCAGCAGGAAGAGCACGCCGAGCTGGCCGAGCGACTCGAGCATCATTGAGGCGGGCATCACGGGGTTGTCCTTGAAATGGCCTTGGAGAAAAAACTCCTGGCCGGTGATGCGGTATTTCGCGGTCGCGCCGGTGGAGCTCACGCGCGCCTCATTGAGAAACAGGAACGGCGGCTGGATCGGCATGACCGCCACGATGCCCTCGATGGGGAGAAATTTGCTCGGCGTGGGCAGCGGCAGGCCCCGAGCCTTGCAGTCAATAAAGGTCTTCACGTCGCCCAGCGTGCGCAGGTCGCGCAGCTCCTCGTTGTTGATCTGCATCCCGACGACTTCCTCGACCAGCATGACGATCTCCATCATGGTGAGCGAGTCCACGCCTAGGTCTTCCATCAGGCGCACGTCGTCGTCGCCCTCGACCAGCTTGCCGCGCAGGTCGGACTCGACGTAGCGCTCGACGATGCCGATGATGATGCTCGGCAGCAGGTCGGGGTCGCGTCGCTTGCGGTAGGCGAGGGCGGCCTCGACGGTGGCCGAGGAGCAACGCTTGAGCGAGTCGCGCAAGGAGGCCTCGCTGTCGGCCGGTGCGGGTTTGGGAACCTGCGGGTTGGAACCGCCGGGAGTGGAAGCTGGGACTGGCATGACTGCGGAAGCGTGGAGGGCGGTAATTTCATTGCAACGCCAAATCCTCCGCGGCCACCGGCGACCCAGCCCCGCGGGGGCCTCCGGCGCGGCCTGACCCGCTCCGTCGCGCATCTGCGCGCTTGCCGCCACGCCCACCACGCGCTTGCGTGCGCGACGCCCGCATGAGCGCAACCGACCCAGACCGCCGGCCCACGGTGTTTGTCATCACCCACGAGTTTTTCCCCAAGCGCGGCGGCATCGCCACGTTCACGGAGGAGATGGCGCGGGCGGCCGCCGCGCTCGGCCACGACGTCGAGGTGTGGGCGCAGGCCGCTCCGGCCGGCACGGACGAGGCCCAGGGCTGGCCGTTCCGCGTGCGCCGGATGCCGGTGCGCGGCACGCACGGTTGGGCCTGCCAGCTCGGCGTCGCGCGCGAGCTCATCGCGCACCGCCGCCGTCTACGCCACGCGACTGTGTGGCTGCCAGAGCCGGGGCCGATGCTGGCGCTGATGCAGCTCCAGTTTGTCCGCGCCTTCCGCCCGCGCCGGCTGTTGCTCACGTTCCACGGCTCAGAAATTTTACGGTTCCACGGCCGGCCGCTCACGCGCCGGCTGGCGCTGCGGCTGATCGGCCACGCGACGGGCGTGAGCGTGCTGACCGACTACACGCGGCACATGCTCTGCGAGCGCTTTCCTGAGGCGGCCAAAAAGGTTCTCCTCACGCCCGGCGCGCCACGCGCGGATTTCGCCGCCGCCGCGTGCGCCGCTGCCCCACGCACGCCGCGCGACCGGCTGGCCATCCTCACCGTCGGCCGGCTGCACCCGCGCAAGGGCCAGCTCGAGACGCTGGAGGCGCTGCTCGCGCTGCCGCCGGCGGCCCGCGCGCGCGTTGAGCACTGGATCG
>CAIPZZ010000210.1 GCA_903869665.1 uncultured Opitutia bacterium
GCGTAGTATCGCCACGACCGCTAACGAGACAATCGGGCTTCCAATCGCGGCGGACCAGTTCAAGGCGTGGTGGGAGCACAACAAGGCCCCCGTGCTCGCTAAGGACTACGCGAAGGCGACGTGGCTGCCCTCGGAGGCGCCCCCCGCGCTGGCCGAAATCTGGCAGCCCCCGCGCCCCGCAGCCAACCAAACCCCGACCGCCCCGGCCACCTCGCCGACAAATCCCCCGCCAGTGTTTCCGACACCCACGCCCGTGTCATCTGCCTCCACGTCAGCGCTGAAATGGTTACTCGTCGCCGCCGCGACCCTCGCCGCACTCGGGCTCGGCTGGCGCGCCCTCCGCCGCAAATAGCCTCGCGCAGTTGGGGTATTGTTCATGTCAGGCCCATGTCCTGACTCCGAGCAATGAGCCGGCTGGCTTTTCTGTCACAGCAAATCCATCTGCGCGTTTTCGGCGTCCTTGACGGTGATTTTTTTCTTTGGCTTGGACTGCGGGCCGGGGAGCTCGATGGCGGTGTCGTCGCCCTCCAACTTGGCGAGGATGGTCTTGGCGCGCTCAATCACGCTCAGGGGCAGGCCGGCGAGGCGGGCGACTTGGATGCCGTAGCTGCGGTCGGCGGCGCCGGGCACCACGCGGCGCACGAAAACGATCTCGTCGTTCCACTCCTTCACGGCCACGGAAAAATTGCGGAGGCGCGGGAGGTGTTTCGAGAGCTGAGTCAGCTCCTGGTAGTGCGTGGCGAAGAGCGTGCGGGGGCCGCGCGCGGGGTCGCGGTGCAGGTGCTCGACCACGGCCCACGCGATGCTGAGGCCGTCGTAGGTCGAGGTGCCGCGGCCGATCTCGTCGAGGATGAGGAGCGAGCGGGCGGTGGCGTTGTTGAGGATGTTGGCGGTCTCGTTCATCTCGACCATGAAGGTGGAGTTGCCGCGCGCAAGGTCGTCGCTCGCGCCGACCCGGGAGAAAATGCGGTCCACAAGGCCAACGCGGCAGGCGCGCGCGGGCGTCCAGCAACCGACTTGTGCGAGGAGGGTGATGAGCGCGACTTGGCGGATGTAGGTGGACTTGCCGGCCATGTTGGGGCCGGTGAGCAGCGCGAGCTGGGCGTCGGCGGCGGAAAGGAGCGTGTCGTTGGGGACGAAGGTTTGCGCGCCGCGCAGGGCGGAGGCGTCGGGGGCCTTGAGCATCTGCTCGACCACGGGATGGCGGCCGTCGGTAATTTCGAGCGTGTCGCTCTCGTCGAGCACGGGCTGGCAGTAGTCCCACTCGCGGGCGAGGACCGCCCAGCCGGCGAGCACGTCGAGCTCCGCGAGGGCGTCGGCCGTCGCGGCGAGGGCGACAGATTCGGCGAGCACGGCGGCGACGAGCTCGGCGAACAGCTCGTGCTCGCGGGCGAGGGCGTTTTCCTCGGCGGAGAAAATTTCTTTTTCCTTTTTGCGGAGATCCTCGGTGACGTAGCGCTCGCCGCCGACGGTGGTCTGGCGGCGGATGTAGTCGGGCGGGACGAGATGGAGGTTGGCCTTGGTGACCTCGATGTAGTAGCCGAAATTGGAGGTGAAACGCACCTTGAGGCTGCGGATGCCGGTGCGCGACTGTTCAGAGGCTTCGAGGGCTGAGAGCCAGGTCTTGTTGTCGGTCGTGAGGGCGCGGAGGCGGTCGAGCTCGGCATCGTGGCCGGGGCGGATGAGATTGCCGTCGGCGAGGTCGTTGGGGAGCTCATCGGCGAGGGCGGCCGGAAGCAGAGCACGCAAGGCCGCAAAGTCGCCGAGGCGCGGGGCCATGA
>CAIPZZ010000211.1 GCA_903869665.1 uncultured Opitutia bacterium
CGCGCCCGACGCGCACCTCCACGAGCTGCGCGCCGAGCTCGCCGAACATTACAAACGCGACGCCTACCTGCGCTGCGACTCGATGGGCGCGCTCGTGCGCGAGAACCTCGAGTCCATCCGCCAGCACGTCGCCACCTCCCCGCTCGACGGGACCGCGCCGGGGGAGTGACCGTGAGTCAAAAACAAGGCTTGCTTTTAACCGATTTTTTGGAACCTCATATCTATCTCACCTTGCGCCCTTCCAGCTTAGGAAAGACCATTCCCCAATATGAACAACCCGACCTGCCCCACCTGCCAGAAAGGTCAATTGGCCCTACAGAAAAAATATCGGATGAGCACACCGGTGGTTATCATCGGTTGGTTGCTACTTATCCCATCATTTTTAGGAATGCTTTTTGGCTTGTTGGGCCTGTTTGCCACAGGAACAGCGGCGACATCGACGTCTGCGAGCCTCGACAAGGGGATTCGGACACACCTTGAAGCGGCAAACCTGCCAGCGGAAATTACCAACAAGATCATTGCCGGACGCACGGTCACGGAAGATGAAAAAACGAGCCTTTCTGCGTCACAAAAAAATGCGATTTCGTCGGCTCAACTTTCGCTTAGTGCGGGAAAGGTTGGCGCAGGAGCAGGGACTGCAATCGCAGGCGGCCTTTCACTTGGCCTCATCATCATGTCATTTATCGGTGGGCTGCTTGGGTGGCTGCTGGTGATGAAGAAGAAGGTGTTGCAGTGTCCTCTCTGCGCTGCGGTTGTGGCCGCGTCGTAGCCAGAAAAAACAGGACAGCAGTAGAATTCGGCTCAGGGGGTTCTTGCCACCGCGCAGTTGACCCACTCGGCCGGGCCGCCGTCGGCGAAGTGCTCCTTTTTCCAGACGGGCACGCGCGCCTTGGTCTCGTCAATGAGGAAGCGGCACGCGTCAAACGCCGCGCCCCGGTGCGCCGCCGCCACGCCCACCCACACCGCCAGCCCGCCGACCTCCAGCCGCCCCGTGCGGTGGACGCACGCCGCCGCCACGACGGGAAATTTCGCGAGCGCCTCGGCCACGATGCGCGCGCCCTCGCGCTCCGCCAGCTCGCCAAACGCCTCGTATTCGAGCGCGGTCACGGGCCGGCCCTCGTGGTGGTTTCGCACCCAGCCCTCAAACGTCACGCACGCCCCCGCGTTGGGTGCAGCCAACGCGCGTTGCAACGCGGCGGGGTCGAGGGGTTCGGTCGAGAGGCGAAACATGGCGGGAGAAAATGGCGGGCGGATTACCAGATATCAACGCAAAGCCGCGAAGCCTGAAAGGTGGAGCGCGATGTCCTCGGCGCGCTTTGTTCGTCGCTTCCCTTTGGCAAACAAACCAAACGCGCCCGGAGGTCGCGTTCCACCTTCAGCTCACCCCGCCGCCACCCGCTCTCCCGCGACCGGCGCGCTTACCGGCGCGCGCAACAGCTCGCGGCGCAGCCAGTCGAGCGCGGCGTTGACGGCGCGCGTCTTCAGCGTCGTGCTCCCGCCCGGCCAACAGACTTTTTTCGCCCATGTGCCGTGGGGCGTGTGCAACGCGAGATACATCGCCCCGACGGGATTTCCCCCCGGCGCGGCCGGCGTGAAAGGATGGACTGTCCCCACCGGACCGGCACCACCGGAGACCGCCAGACCGTAGTCTGCGCCGAGCTTTTCCGCTACGGCGGTCGCCATCGCCACGGCGCACTCTTCGCTCACCGCACCATGCTGGAGCAGCAGGCACTCGGGCAGGCCGAGCAGCTCTTGTTTCGCCTCGTTCAGGCAGCACACGACGCCGCCCGCGAAAAACTTGCACGCGCCGCACAGCCCCGCGAATGCCGCGGCCAGCAGCCCGCCGGTCGCGGCCTCGGCGATGGCGACCTTTTTTTCCCGCTCCCGGAGCAGGCTGGCGCAGACCTCGGCGAGCGAGTCGCGGCCATGGCAGAGAAAATCCTCGCCGAGCAACGCGGCGCAGCGGGTGGCGAGGCTTTCCAAGCAAGCCAGCGTGAGCTGCCCGTCGGACGAAGCCAGCCGGACGTCCACAAACCCATCGTGCGCGCAGAACGCCACCTCCAGCGCGGCACCATGGGGCGCGAACAACGGCTGCAATTTCGTCTCCAGCGCCGACTCGCCGATGCCGGCGGTGCGAAACTGCGCCCACAGCTCGTGCTCCGCGAGCAGGCCGAGGCGGGCGAGCCGCGGCGCGACCTGGTCGGCGAACATCGGGCGCAGCTCGCTGGGCGGGCCGGGCAGCAGCGCGAGCACCTTGCCGTCGCGCGCGAGCCAGAGGCCGGGCGCGGTGCCGTTGGGATTGGGCAGCACCTCGCCTCGCGCGAACTTCATCGCCTGCTGGCGGTTGTTGGGCGTCATCGGCCGACCGAAGCGCGCGAACCGCTCCGCGATGGCGCGCTCGATCGCCGCGTCAAACACCAGCTCCTCGCCCAGCGCGGCGGCGGCGGCCTCGCGGGTGCGGTCGTCGCAGGTCGGGCCGAGTCCGCCGGTCACGAGCACCACGTCGGCGCGCGCCCAGCTCACGCGGAGCTGCGCGGCGATGTCGTCCGCGCCGTCTGTGAGCGTCGCTTGGTGCGCCAGCCGCACGCCGCGCCGCGCCAGCTCGCCGCCGATGAAGCCGAGGTGCGTGTTGGCCGTCAGCCCGAGCAGCAGCTCGTCGCCGAGCGTGAGCAACTCGAAGCGCGCGGCGCGCGCGGAGGTCGGGTTGGGTTGGGCGGGACTTGAAACCATGCTTGTTGCGATGCCCACCGTAAGCCACCCTCAGTGAAATGCCAGCGTCTGTGCCAACGAACTTGAAGGAAAAATGTAGGGCGCTGCCCGACAAGCCCGGCGTTTACCTGATGAAGGATCGCCTCGGGCGCATCATCTATGTCGGTAAGGCGAAGTCGCTGAAGAAACGCGTCTCGTCCTATTTTCAGCGCGGCCGGGCGCGCACCGTCGCGCAGCCGAAGATCCGCGCGCTCATCTCGCTCATCACCGACTTCGACATCCATGAGGTGAAAAGTGAGCCGGAGGCGCTGCTGCTCGAGGGCAAGCTCATCAAGCAGTGGCGCCCGCGCTACAACACCGACTTCACCGACGACAAGCGCTTCCTGCTCGTGCGAGTGGACGAGGCCGAGGAGCTGCCGCGCTTCCGGCTCACACGGCTGCGGAAGGACGACCGCTCGCGCTATTTCGGGCCGTTCGCGCATAGCGGGTTGCTGCGGAAAACCCTCGCGCAGATGCGCCGCCAGTTCGGCGTCCTCCTCGCCGACTCGACGCCGACGCGCCTGCCCGACGGCACTTGGAAACTCTACGACGATGTGCGCGAGGAGATCTACGGCGGCGAGAACGTGGTCACCGGCGAAACCTACCGCGCGCGCGTCGCGGCCGCGTGCGAGTTCCTCGAGGGCAAGTCCCGCGAGTGGCTCGCCTCGCTACGCGCCGAGATGGTCGCCGCTGCCGCCCAGCAGGCTTTCGAGAAAGCCGCCGAACTGCGCGATGTGGTCTTTGCTCTCGAGGAGACGCTGCGTAAGACGCGCCGCTTCGAGCGCGGTGACCCCACGCGCCCCGCGCGCGACGAGGAGGCACTGCGCGCCGTGCAGGAGGCGCTCGGCCTGGAGGCGCCGCCGCGCGCGATGGAGTGCTTCGACATCTCACATATCAGCGGCACGTTTGTCGTCGCCTCAATGGTGCGTTTTGCCGAAGGCCGGCCCGACAAGGCCGGCTACCGTCGCTTTGCCATCAAGAGCTTTGTTGGCAACGACGACTTCCGCGCGATGGAGGAGGTTGTGGGCCGGCGCTACCGGCGCCTCGCCGACGAGCAAAAGCCGTTTCCCGACCTCGTGGTGATTGACGGCGGCCGCGGCCAGGTCGGCGCGGCGCTCAAGGCGTTTTACACGCTCGGCCTCAACCCGCCGCCACTCGTCGGCCTCGCCAAACAGCAGGAGACGGTGATTTTTCCCGACGCACGCGCGCCGCTCAACCTCCCGCTCGCGCACCCCGGCCTGCGCCTGCTCCAGCGCCTGCGCGACGAGGCACACCGCTTCGCCAACACCTACAACGCCGACCTGCGCTCGAAAAAAATCCGGGAGAGCGTGCTCGACGACTTCCCCGGCCTCGGCCCCAAACGCCGCGCCGCGCTGCTCGCGCATTTCGGCTCCTTGGAAAAGCTCCGCGCCGCCAGCACCGAGGAGATCGCCGCCGCCCCCGGCCTCGGCCCCAAACGCGCGGGGGAGTTGCGGGTCTTTTTGAATCAGCCGTGAACGCGGCTAGTTTCAATGCTTCACGCCACCCTGAGCACAATGAAACGATTCTATTTCTGCCTCGCTCACGTATGCGGCGTGCTCAGACTGTTGATCCAAGCTTGGCTTAAGATACGGACATCAAGCTTGCGAAACAGCCCCGCCTGTCCACTATCAAAGTCCCCACTCCCATGAAACGCCTCCTGCTCTCCACCGCATTGTTTCTCTCCCTTGGCGCGCTCCTCCGCGCCGCGCCGCTCAAAGAAGGCGACGCCGCGCCAGCTGTCACCGCCACCGCCGACGACGGCAAGCCGCTCAACCTCGGCGACGTTTACAAGAAGAGCAAATACACCCTCGTCTATTTTTACCCCAAGGCCTACACAGGCGGCTGCACCGCGCAGGGCTGCTCGCTGCGTGACGACTACGACGAGCTGACCAAGCGCGGCGTCTCAATCGTCGGCGTGAGCACCGACAAGGTGGAGGACCAGAAGGGCTTCAAGGAGCTGAACCACTTCCAGTTCCCCCTCATCGCCGACACGGACAAGGTGGTCATCAAGGCCTTTGGCCAGAGCGGCGCGAACTTCGCCAGCCGCGAGGCGTATCTCATCAAAGACGGCAAGGTCGTCTATCATGACTCCGGCGTGACCGCGAAGCAGGGTGAGAACATCCTGAACTTCCTCTCGCGTGAGTCCGGCGCGCCCGCCGCCGCTCCCGCGACCAAGCCGGCGGACGCGAAGCCCGCCACACCCGCCGCCCCGGCGGCGAAGTGAGCGCGACTCGCGTAGGAGCAGTAGATTCGTCAATACAACCCGCCGTTCTTCGGCGGGTTTTTGTTTTGATACGGTGGAGGTGGGTGGGGGAACTGAGGTGGAGCGCGACGTCCCGGCGCGCTTGGTTTGGGAGCCGTCACGCTTGGCTCGTGTCGGGCCATGGATTCGGAATCGGCCGGCCCTTGTGGCCGGGCCGTCCATCCCACCGTCCTGCGGTTCGCCGCCCCCGGCGGCCCTACAGCTCATCATCCGCCGCCGCCGCGAGCAGGCCGGCGTGCGGGTTCTCGCGCACGCGGTCCAGCCAGCCGGCGATGAGCGCGCTGCCGGGCGGCTCCGGCCACGGCGCGGCTACGAGGTCAATCACCCGCAGCATGCCGTCGGCGGCGCGCACCAGGTTGCGCGCGTGCAGATCGGCCACGAGCCATGCACGGGCCCGCCCGCTACCGTCCGCTCCGTGGAAAAACAGCCGCGGGTGGTCGCGGTCGGCGCGCAGAAAGCGCGAGGGGATCTCGATCAGCTCCGGCGGCAGCACGCGCGAGGTGTCGTCGCCCTGCGGCAGTGGCTCACCGAGCGCCTGTTTCGCCACAACGATGCCTTCTGGGGTGACGGCGACGACCTCCGCCGCCATGCCGCCGAGTGCTTGGATGAGCAGGAGCTTCTCCAGTAACGCGCGGTAGTCGCCCAGCCGCGCCTCGGCGCGCAGCTCGGTCTCGTCGCCCGTGGAGAAGCCGAACGCGCTCCCGATGCTTTTCCCTTCGCGCGGCAGGTAAAATTTGTAAACGGAGCCGCCGTCCTCCGGTGCGGCGAAGGCCCATGCCTCCACGCCCCCGCCGATGCGGCGCAGGCGCGAGTTGGGCTCCTCTAGTGGGTTCTCCCCGTCCACCGCCGCCGGAAAGCCAAAATCCTCCAGCCGCCGCAGCGGCAGCCAGCCACGAAAGGCCCGGATCGCCGCGCCCAGCTCCGCCCACTCCGGCCCCGCTGCCTCCAGCAACGCTACGTCGTCTTCGGCGAGCGTGACGAGATCGCGGTCCGAATCCGCTCCGACACCGCATTGGGCTGCCGCCGTGCGGAGGCGAGCGAGCGCCGCCAGTCGTCGCTCGTGATCGTCCTGAAGAGCGGCTCGGCCGGCCGCGCCGGGGAGCTCGCGGCCGCGGAGGCAGGTCGGGGCGCCGGTGAAAGGGTCTTGCATGGTGCGGTCATGCGCGGAGGTTCGCGCGCGGCGGGAAAATGGCAAACGGATGTTGCCGGAAATTTTTGGCAGGTTGCTGACAGGTTGTTCCGAGGAGGAAAATTGAGGGAAGGCCGGGAAGCTAGGAAAATGGTGTTGTTGGCGACCACGTCGCTGACGTGGCCCCGCCGGAAACGCCAGCTCAACGAGCTGGCCTGCAATAGAAGACGGCCTGCGGCTTGCTTTGCCGGTTCGGTTACGCTGACATAGGCCGGCTTCCGACATGCACACTTTTTTCAGCATCCTTGGCGAGTGGCTCGTCATCCTTGCGCTGGTGGCGGCCAACGGCTTCTTCGTCGCGGCCGAGTTTGCCCTCGTGCGGATGCGGGCGAGCCAGCTCAAGCCGATGGCCAAGGCCGGCGGCTGGCGCGTGCGGCTGGCGCTGCGCGCGCTCGACAACCTCGACGGCACGCTCTCGGCCACGCAGCTTGGCGTCACGCTCGCGAGCCTCGGCCTCGGCTGGGTGGGCGAGCCGTTCATTGCGCATCGGCTCGGCCCCGTGTTGGAGCGGCTCGGCGTGACAAACGAACACACGGTCGAGGGCATCGCTTTCGGCGTCGCCTTTGTGGTTATCACGTTTCTGCACATTGTGCTCGGCGAGCTGGGGCCGAAGTGGGTCGCGCTGCAGCGGCCCAAGCGCGTGACGCTCCTCGCCGGTGGCCCGCTGGTGGTTTTTTATTACACGTTTTTCCCGTTCATCTGGCTGCTCAACATTTCCGCGAGCGCGCTGCTGCGCTGGCTCGGACTTGAGCCGGTCGCGGGCGAGCAGGCCCCGAGCGCCGAGGAGCTGGAATACGTTTTCAGCCACGCGCGCCACGCGCATCCCGGCGACGCGCTCATCAACCGCCTCATGGTGCGCTCGCTCCGCCTGCGCGATACGCAGGCCCAGCAGATCATGCGCCCGCGCGAGCAGATTGTCGCACTCCAGCTCGACCGCACGCATGCGGACAACCTGCGCCTCGCGCAGACCAGCGGTTTCAGTCGGTTTCCGGTATGCCGCGCTGGGCTGGACGACATCGCCGGCGTGCTGCTCGTGCGTGAGTGGCTCTGGCAGATCCAGGCACTCGGGTCCGACGCCACGTTCGAGCCGCTCCTCCGGCCCGCGCTTACGTTCACCGTGAAAACGCCCATCCACGCGATGCTGGAGCTGTTCCGCAAGTCGCGCACCCACCTCGCGCTCGTGCTCGACGACGCAGGCAAGGTCGCAGGCCTCGTGAGCTTCGAGGACGTGCTCGAAGAAATTGTTGGCGACATTCGCGACGAGTTCGACATCGGGCACGGCCCGGTCTTCGAGCACACGGAGAACGCCATCCTCGTGAGCGGCCTCTTCACGATGCGCGAGTTGCAAGCCGAGACGGGCTGGAACTTCGAGTGGCAGCCGCGCGAGACCGTGAGCGTGTGGGCGCTCCGGCAGTTCGGCCGCGAGCCCCGTCGCGGTGAGAGCGTGACCGTCGGCGACCTGCGCGTGACCGCCGAGGATGTGACCGCCGAGCGCCTCCGCCGCGTGCGCGTCGAGCGCCTGCCGGCGGCGGGGTGATGTGATTGTTGTAGGCGGGGTGCCCTCACCCCGCTTCTGGCAAAAGGTGGAACGCGACGTCCCGGCGCGTTTAACCCGCTCCGAGCGCGCCGAGGACGTCGCGCTCCACCTCAATCCCCTCACCCGCCGATGTAGCTCATCTCGACCTTCGGCCGCAGCTCGCCGCGCGCGAGCAGACCGGCGCGCTCGTCGCTGTAGCGGTCCAGCCGCCCACCCCACACGCGGCCGATGTAGCGCGCCAGCTCGGCGTCGTCCGCACCGGCACGCAGCGCGCCGAGCACATCCCAGCCCAGCGCGGTGAAGAGGCAGGTGTAGATTTTCCCATCCGCCGAGAGCCGCGCGCGGTGGCAGTCCGCGCAAAACGGCTCCGTGACCGACGAGATCAGCCCGATCTCGCCGCGCCCGTCGCGGTAGCGGTAGCGCGCCGCCACCTCGCCGCGATACGCTGGGCCGGCCGGCTCCAGCGGCCACTTCGCGCCCACGCGCTCCACGATCTCGCGCGCCGGCACCACTTGCGCGGCCGACCAGTGGTTGGTGTTGCCCACGTCCATGAACTCGATGAACCGCAGCGTGTGCCCGCGCGCCCGCGCAAACTCTGCCAACGTAAGGATCTCGCCGTCGTTCACGCCGCGCTGCACGACCATGTTGAGCTTCACCGGCAGCCCAGCTGCGCTCGCCGCCGCGATGCCGCGGAGCACGCGGTCGGTCGAGAAGCCGAGGCCGTTCATCCGGCCCGCCGTCGCGGGGTCGAGTGAGTCCAGCGAGACGTTCACTCGGTCGAGACCGGCGGCGCGCAGCTCAGGCGCGCGTTTCTCGAGCAGCCAGCCGTTGGTCGTCAGCGCCACGTCGGGCACGCGCAGTTCCTGCTTGAGCGCGCGCACCAGCTCCGGCACGTCGGCGCGCAGCAACGGCTCGCCGCCGGTGAGCCGGATTTTTTCCACGCCCAGCGCGACAAACGCCCGCGCGATGCGCGTGATCTCGGGCAATGTCATTAGTTGCGGGTCCCGGAGGAACGCGTGGCCCGGCCCGAACACCTCCGCCGGCATGCAGTAGGGACAGCGGAAGTTGCAACGATCCGTGACCGAAATGCGCAGGTCGCGCAGCGGGCGTTGGAACTGGTCGCGGAGGTCGCTCATGGGGACACTAGGTGCCTATTGTGCTTACCGTTCCCATAGGAACATGAAAAACAAAATGGCAGCGCCAATAAAGAACGGGATTCCTTCCGCATCGAGCCAGTCCCGGTAGCCATTGTGCCATTCCTTCTTCCAGTAAAATATGCCC
>CAIPZZ010000212.1 GCA_903869665.1 uncultured Opitutia bacterium
AAGGACAAGCAGGGCGTCTTCCGCCTCGGCGTCGCCACGAGTAACCGCCCCGAGGGGCCGTTCAAGGCCGAGCCGGAGCCGATCAAGGGCAGTCTGAGCATTGACCCGTGCTGCCTCGCGGACAACGACGGGAAGTTTTTTCTCGTCTGGGGCGGCATCTGGGGCGGCCAGCTCCAACGCTGGCGCACCGGGAAATACGACCCCGAGGGCAAGGAACCCGCGCCGCACGAGCCCGCGCTCGGCCCGCGTATCGCAGAGCTGGCCGACGACATGAAGTCGTTCAAGGGCGACATCACTGAGATACAGATCCTCGACGAGCACGGCCAGCCGCTGCTCGCTGGCGACCACGACCGCCGCTACTTCGAGGGCCCGTGGATGCACCAATACAAGGGGCTTTACTACCTCTCCTATTCGACGGGGGACACGCACTATCTCGTCTATGCGACCAGCAAAAACCCGCGCGGGCCGTTCACCTATCGCGGACGCTTCCTGGAGCCGGTCGTGGGCTGGACGACGCACCACTCCATCGTCGAGTTCCAAGGCCGCTGGTGGCTCTTCCACCACGACGCCACACTCTCCGGCGGCAAAAGCCATCTGCGCTGCGTCAAGGTGAAGGAGCTATTCTACGACGCGGCGGGGAACATATTGCCGGTGAAATAATGGGCGGTATTGCGCCGTTGGAGCCGCGACGCCCCCGTCCCGGAAATCTGGCTCATGCTACGCGACGAGGGCGTCGCGTCTCCATCACCATGGCCTAAATATGGACATGGCCGTCGGCCGCCTCCGCCGGCGCGCTGCTGAACGTTGGCCGTTCCACGTTGGACGTTGCCGCTGCGGCATTCGACGCGGCGGCAGGCGTCAGCTCCGTGGTGATGCGGAAGAGGTGGTAGCTCGCCGGCTGGCCGGTCGCGTTTTTCACCGTGTGCTCGTCTCCGGCGGCAATGAAGAAAATCGTGCCCGGTGTGCCGCGCTCGGTCTTGCCGTTGATCGTCACGTCGAGCAAACCGTCCTTCACGGCGAGCAACTGCTCCTCTGGCCGTTTCGTCGGCGAACCGTAGGCATACCCGGCGTCGAGCGTGATGACGACGCAGTCGAAATTTTTCGCGGTCGTGGTCGCGCCGTTGAAGATGTCGCGGCGCGAGCCGGTGGGCGTCGGCTTGGCGACGGATTTTTCCCAGTCGAAGATAACCGAGCCGAGCTTGCCCGCCGGCACGGGATCGGAAGGCGTGCCATCCGGCGGCGTGCGCGGCGTAGCGGCGGTGTGGATGTTGAACACAAGGTAGGTGGCGGGCTTGTCGCCCTTGTTCTCGACGTTGTGGTATTGGTTGGCCGCGAAGAAAAACACCGCGCCGGGGCCAACTGTCTCGGTGCGGCGCACGTCGGCGGTCACACCGCCCAGACCGACCTCCAGCGCGCCCTCCTTGAGCACGATGAACTCCTCGTTGCCGTGGCGGTGCGGGGCGTGCGAGTTCTGGCCGGGGTTGAGCGTGCTGATGTGGATCTCGAGTTTCTCGATGGTCGCGGTGGTCAGGTCGGAGACATTGCGGCGAAAGCCGACGTCGGTCGGAGCGACGAAAAGTTTTTCCCAAACGAACGCCGTCGAGCCGAGCCGCCTCGTCGCGGGTCCGCCCGGCGTGGCGGCCGGCGCGGGGACGAGGTTGGCGAGCGCGGAGTAGCCGTTGACGCCGCTGGTGGGCACGTTGGGCGCGATGGTGGCGGCAGGGGGAGCGGCCTTCGCCGCGGGCGCGGGAGACGGTGCGGCGGCGAAAATCGCCGGGACGGCCGCCAGCGCGAGGGCAAGCGCGGTCTGGAGTTTGACAGGGCGGATCTTCATCAGGGGTGCCACTAAGGAAACTCGCCCCACAATACTTTTCCAGCCCAAAGCTCGAGCCCGCGCTTGCGGCCCGCACACTTGCCGCCCAATCTCGACTTATGCGCCGCCGCCTCCTTTTCGTCGCCCTGCTCTCTCTCACTCCCGCGCTGCTCTGCGCCGCCGCGTCCGGCGACGGCGTCCGCCTCGTGCGGGTCTGGCCCGAGTGGCGCGCGGCGGAGTCGTTCACGCGCATCAGCGAGTATTTCGACGGCAAGGAGAACACTGGCGGCCAGACCGTCCTCCGCTCGCAGCCGAAGGAGCGCGCGGGCTATTATTTCCTTGTCCGCACGGAAACCAAGACCGCTGTGGCGGGCGCGCGTGTCGAGCTTCAGGTGCTGCTGCCCGGCGCGGCGTCACCGAAAAAATTCACCTTCACCACCGACCTTCCCGCCGGCGGGCACGTCACACTCGCCGGTCTGACCGGCGCGGACTGGCCCGGCGCGAAAACCGCGCCCGCCGCGTGGCATCTCGCAGTGCTCGCCACCGACGGCACCTTGCTCGCCGAAGAGAAAAGCTTCCTCTGGTCCGCGCCCGCCGCCGCTACTAAAAAATGAACCAAGCCTGACACATCGTCCAAAATCGTTGAAAGGCTGGGTCCGCTATTGTTGCTCACGAAGCCGACTAAAGGAACATTGGCACTCGCCAAAATTACGCGGTCAACGCCGGCGGCGGTCTTTCATCGCCTTGTCCAGCTCGCGGGACTCGGCGCGGGTTTTTAGGTCGTCGCGCTTGTCGTAGAGCTTCTTGCCCGTGCCGAGGGCGACCTCGGCCTTGAGGAGCGCGCCTTTGAAGTAGAGGCGCAGCGGAACGAGCGCGCGGCCGCCAGCGTCGAGGGCCTGCGCGATTTTGCGGAGTTGGTGGCGGTGGAGGAGCAGCTTGCGCGCGCGGCGGGGGTCGTGATTGGCGTCGGTGCCGAAGGCGTAGGCCTCGATGTGGGCGTTGAGCAGCCAGAGTTCGCCCTTGAGGATGCGGCCGAAGGCGTCGTTGATCTGCGCGCGCCCGGCACGGACGGACTTGATCTCGGTGCCCTTGAGCGCGATCCCGGCCTCGAAGCGCTCATCCACGAAGTAGTCGCGCAGCGCCTTGGCGTTGCGAACTTCAGTGAAGCGGGCATGGTCGGTTTTCGGGGCGGGCATGGCGCGAGCGGACGGACGCAGCAAAAGGGATACAGGCGCGAAAGCGACGCCCGAATTCGACAGGGCTGAACCAGAAAATTGCGATAATCAGACGCAAAAATCGAAGAAACCCGCGCGCTGTCCAAAGCCACAAAATCAAGATCCATCAAAGCCAGACGGCAGGCTTTTCATGGCATCATGGGCCAGAGGCACCTGCCGGCGACCGGCCGGGCAGCACAAATAAAAGACCGAAGAAACGGACGCGGCGAGCCCTCCCTGCCCAGAGCCGGCGACGTCACTTGGCAACGGCGAATTCGTAAGAGATCTTTCCTTCGATAACCTCGCGCAGAGCGATGTCCTCGGGTGAGAGCTTCTCGAGCGACTCGACCAGTGCGCGGCTTCCGCGACGGAGCTGTTTCACGCGGCGGGAAACCACGTTGATGAGCACGTTGGCGTCGGGGATGATCTTGTGCGCTTCCTTCAGGTATTCTTCTCGCATGGCAGAAATGGTGGTTGGCGATTGGGTGAAGGGTCACTCAATCGCCGACGGGGGCGGCGGTCAAGGGCTGTTTTTAACCCGAGACGGCAAGATGTATTGGCGCTCATTTGCTAAGCGGCTAGAGACTGGCTTGACAGCGAAAGCACCGGGACAGCGTAGCAAATGCGAAACGGTTCTCGGTTAGAGGCGGGGCCAAGGCCCCACCCTGCCAAACTCTCGACGGCTCATTTCGCGGGCAGCTCGCCAAAAGTCCACTCGGCCTTGCGGTCGGCGGTGGCGGCGTGGATCTCTTTTACGCGTTCGGCCGTGATAGGCGGAGCCTGATTGCCCCACTCCTGCCGGATGTAGGTGAGGACATAAGCGATTTTTTCGTCGCTCCAGTTGAAGGTGTTCGCGCTGCCGGCCATGGGGGCGAAATTCGGCATCTTATTGGGATACACCACTTCGGCACCGTTAAGCTTGAAGGAATCCTTGAGACCGTGGAGGACGATGCGGATAAGACGCTCCTCATTGCCGGTCACAATGTCCGATCCGGCAAGCTGGGGATAGGCACCGGGCGCGCCGGCTCCGGTGGCCTGATGGCATTTCACGCACTCCAAGGCGTAGAGCTTGGCGCCGCTCTTAATGATGTCAGGCAGAGGCAGCTCGACCTTTTCCGTGCCGATGGTGGCCGGATCAACATGACGGTTTTGAACGAGCGGGCTGAAGCCGCCGCGGTTATGCACCAGAAAAATACAGCCGAACAAGATCAGCGCGGACATGAATCCGAGCAGGGCGAGCGGCGCGAGCGAGTAGCCGCCTGGCTCGGGCTGTGGCTTTTGGCCAAGCAGCGCTCCGTGGACGCGCTGGATGCTCTCGTCGCTGGCGGCGGCAGGCTCAAGGCGCGGGCCGAAATTGGAGGGGACGGCACTCATTTTTTCGGGGCCTCCGCAGGTTTGGCGGCAGCGGGCTTGGGCTCGCTGGCCTGATGGCTGCCTTCCTTTTTCGGGGCGGGCGGGGTGTTGAGACGTTTCTCCTCGGGATAGTCGTAGGTGTCCTTCAAGCTGAGGAGGTAGGCGACCAAGCTCTCGGCGCGCTCGGTGGGCACGAGTTCAAAACCGGACCGCACACTTGAAACCTTCAGCGCGTTGGCGGAGGGCTGGCGGCCTTCAAGGCTACGCTGCTCAAACAGAAACGCATGCTGCGGCATCAGTGCGGTCTGGTTGTCGGCTGCCGGATTATAGAGGAGTTTATAGAGCCGCTCGGCGGCGTCGGCCGTGTTGTAGCGCGCACCGACATTGCGGAGGTCGGGGCCGGCACGGAGCGCGCCAAGGAGAACGCGCGGCTCGCGGATGTATTCGCGAGCGTAGCTCTGGCGCTCACCCCAATGGCGGGCGACATCGGCACCGTCCGCGTCGCCGCGCACCTGCTGCGTGTGGCAATAGGCACAGCCGAGATCGGCATAAACTAGCGCGCCGCGGGCGGCAGGGCCGGCGATGCGGGCAGGATAAGCCTTGTTCTCGGTGTCGTCCACATGCGCGGCCAGGCCGCCGTAGCCGCGGGCGTTGCCGAAAGGCAGAGCGGCCCAAGAGAGGAGGAGCGCGAGGAAGGCGCCGAGAAATACGAGGGAGGCGCGATTCATGGGGCGGGGGCCTGCTCCAGCTCAGGCGCGGAAAAGGCGGAGGCCGGCACGGGCGCGGCAGCCGAAGCGGCGCGGTGTTGCGGGCAGAGGACGAGCTTCACGAGGTTCACGGCAAAGGCGAGGTGGCCGATGGCGAGGAGCAGGCCACCCAGTGTCGCGGCCTGTAGCCAAGGCAGCGTGTGGGCCGCGACAGCAGCGAAGGGGATTTTGCCATCGGCCAGCTCCTGACCTTGGATCCAGCCGCCGACGGTAAGTGCAAACATGGCGATCACGTGGCCAGTGAACGAAAGGCAAAAATGAGCATTGATGAGCGAGGCAGACCACCACGGGCGCAGCACAAGTCGCGGGGCAAGATAATAGGCAGCCGCAAACATGGCGAAGCTGAACTCGCCATAGAGCACGGCATAGTCGCTCGCCGTGTCGAACCAGGTCAGCCGCGTGATCTCCGCTACGCCGGGCAGCGCGGTGAAGGCTAGTCGCAGCGTGGAGAGCGTGAAGCAGAACGCGGCGACGGCGGCGAATCGCAGCACGACGCTACTGCGCAGCGCGGCGAGATTGCCGAGCAGCGGGCCGAACAGGTTCACCGCAATGACGACGAGCGGCAGCGTGAGGATGAAGCACGCGACCTCGCCGGCGGCGGGTGTCCACGCCGGAACCGGCGCGCCCGCAAGCCGCGCCGCGCCCGCCCAAGTCGTGAAGACCGCGTAGCTCCAAAACGCGAGCGGCGCGAGCCAGTAGGCGCGGATGGGGCGACCGAGCAACTTCGGCAGCAGATAATAAATTACGGCGAGCGCGAGCGGAGCGAACCAGAGCGCGAGGAAATTGTGTCCGAACCATGCGGCGACGACCGACTGAACCGTGCCACGCACCGGCGCAAGGAATAGCATCGCCCCGGCGGCGGACCACACCCATGGCAGCCAGAACAGCGCGGAGAGCAGCCACCATTGCGAGGCATAGAGGCGGGGCGAAGCGCCGCGCCGAAGCAGGCCTACGATCCACGCGGCAATGAGCGTGAAAACGACGAGCAGGAACGGCATCAGGTGACGCGGCATCTCAAGCCAAGTAACCGAGCTAGACCAGCCCGCGAGGATACCGAGCACCCCGAGCTTCACACCTACATTCCACGCGACGGCAGCGACGGTGAGCAAGCCCGCGCCGGGCAGCGTGGCGCGCGCCAGGCGGGCCATAAGCCAAAGCGCGACCGCGAGGCCAGCGTTGACACCCCAGCCCCAGGCAAAGGCGTTGAGCGCGGCGGGATAAACGCGACCGTAAGTGAGGAACTCGCATTGGGCGAGGAACGACGGCGTGTGGAGCTTGATGGCGGCGGCGAGACCCAGCGCAGTCGCGCCAAGCAGCCAGAACACCGCGAAGCCTAACAGCACTAGCACCGGCACGCGAATGGAGGCGTCAATCGCGGCGGCCTCGGCGGCGGGTGGGCGGGCGGAAGAATGTTCGGGTGCAGCGCTCATTTTTTGGCGGCGTTGAGCTCGTCAACGGTGAGTTCCATCGCGCGGTCGAGGGGGAGGCGGACGACGTTCTTGTCCTTGTCGAGCCAAGTGTAGGTTTTAGCGAGGGTGTCCGCTTTCGTGTGCAGTTTTTCGAGTGTCGCTGCGCGCTGCTCGTCGGAGCGGAGGCCGTCGCCCAGCGCCTCGGGGCGGTGCTTGAGCCAGACAAACCAAACCGCCGCGAGCAGCAGCAACGCGCCGAGGGTGACGCGGACGACGGGCACGCCGCCACAGCAGGAGCCGGAGTTGTGCGGTTCGTCACTCATGGTAGGTGAGAGATTCTTTGATGCGTGGATCGCGCACGGGGATGAGCTTCGCGCCGGAGCCGGCGAGACTGCGGAGATAAGCCCAGACGCAGACGCCGCCGACGCCAACGACCGAGGCAGCGACCCAGACGAGGTTGAGCGAGAGGAATGGCAACGGGTCGCCGTGCGCGTCCTTCAGTGACGGCAGAATGTTGTAGCAAAGGTCAATCAAGATGATGGCGGCGATCCAGATATTGATGCGTAGCAGGCCGGCGGCCGTGCTTTTGAGACGGAACGACAGCAGATAGAGGAACGGCACGAAAAAGTGGCCAAAAAGAATCAGCAGGCCGACCCATTTCCATTGGCTGGGCGTGCCGTCGGCGTGGATTTCGCGGAGGTTATACCAAAAAGTCTCCTCTGGGACGTTCGCGTTCCAGATCAGGAAATACTGCGAGAAGGTGACGTAGGCCCAGAAGATGACGAAGGCGTGGCCGAGCGTGCCGATGCAGTGCCAGTGGTTCTTGTTGAGGATTCCGCGATAGTCTCCGCGCGCCGTGAGCCAAACCATGATGAACACGCCGAAGGCCAGCGCGGCGCGGATACAGTTGGCGAAGAACCAGACACCATACATGGTGGAGAACCAGTGGTATTCGAGGCTCTTCATCCAGAAGATGGCGGCAAAGGTGAGCGCAAGGGCGTTCATCGGAATGCCGAACGCGGCGGTCTTGCGGTTCATGGTGGTCCACTTCAGGTCGCCGTCGGTGTCCTGGGTGAACGACGCCTTCCGCAGGCGGGCCGAGAGCCAGACCCAGACGGCGAAAAATACCAGCGTCGCTCCGATAAACATCGGCACGTTGAGGAACGCAGCCTTCTTTTGGTAAAGCACGTCCTCCGCCACGGTGCCGTGGTGCATGACGTGCGCCGGGTTCATCCACGGCCAGATGGTGTCGCCGCCACTGATAAAAGGTGTGGCGAGGAGCGGCAGAAAGAGGACGAAGAGCCACTTGAACGCCGCGAGGCCGTGCTCGTATTGACGGCGGATGACGGTGGACCAGCTCGCGTCAAAGATGTGATGGATGAGCACCAGCATCAGCATGCCGATGGCCACCGCCGTCCAATAGCTGAATCCGACGAGATAGGAGGTCGCCGCAGCATGCGCGCCGGAGACGATGACGCCAATGGCGGACACGGACAGGCCGGCGAGGCCGACGGCGAGCGCCTTGCCTGCCGGGTTAGCGGCGGCAGCGGACGCGCCGGTAAGCGGTGCGGAGACGGTGGTGGCAGGCGCGCTCATAGGCCGAGCTCCTTTCGGTTAGCCGCCGGCACGTCGGCAGGCGAGCCGCGCTGCGCACGCTGGAGAGCGCGGACATATGCCACAACCGCCCAACGGTCCTCGGGCGACAGCTTGTCGGCATAGGGCAGCATGTTCTTGTTTTGCGTCGAACCGTTGGTGATGACGTTGAAAATTTCGCCGGCGGTGAGGCCGAGACGGCGCTCGTCGAGGTAGCTCGGCGTGGTGCTCATGCCGTATTGCTTGGTGATCCCATTGCCGTCGCCAAGCGCGCCGTGACAGGGGGCACAGTAGATGCCATAGCGGTCTTGGCCGCGCGCGAGCAGTTTAGCGTCCACCGCCACGGGGATGGTCTTGAGCCACGAGTTGTCCGTTGCTTTGCCGCGAAAGAGGCCGTCTTCGGCGTCGAGCGGCAGGCTGGCGGCAACCACGTTAGGCGGCAGCGGGCGGTCGGCGCGGCCGTCGGTGAAAAACGCGCTTTCGGCCTGGGGCTTGAGATGCGCCTGGTGGTCCATGTCGGGGAACAGCTCCAGCGGTGGGTGCTTAAAGCGGTCACCGCGAAAGCCGAGCGCGGAAACCGCGAGCACGACGATGAGGAAGGTGGCGAAATAGACGTGGCGCATGGCTCAGGCCTCCAGCTCCGTGATGTGTTTGCCGCCGATTTTTTCGAGCAGGGCGCGGGTCGCCTTGGTGTCGAACTTGGGGTCGCGCGCCTCGACGACGACAAAGAACTTGTCGTCCAACCCGCGCACGATGTGGTCGTATTTTAGCACCGGGTGGTAGTGCATCGGCAGGAAGTTCGTGGCAAAGATGCCGAAGATGGTGGCGAACGCGGTGAAGAGAATCGTCAGCTCGTAGGAGATGGGGAACGCGAACATCGGACTGAATAACGGCTTGCCACCGACAGTGAGCTGGTAGTCCACCGCACCCGTCCACCAGATCATCGTCATGCCGGCGCAAAAACCCGTGATGCCGCCCGCGAGCGAGAAGCGCGGAACGATGGAGCGCCGAACGCCCATCGCGCCGTCAAGTCCGTGCACCGGGCAGGGCGTGATGCAGTCCCAATGCCGGTAGCCGGCGTCGCGCACCTGCTCCGCCGCATGGTAGATCTCCGCGGCGGTGTCAAAGGTGGCGATGAGGCCGTGTGGTTGGGCGGACATGAGAAAAGGTCTAAAAGTCGAAGGAAAGATCAGTGGTGGTGCGGGTCGGCCTGGGGCGTGACAGCCTTGATTTCGGCCATCGGCATCACCGGCAGGAAGCGGATAAACAGCAGGAACAGCACGCTGAACACGCCGAACGTCCCGAAGAAGGTGAAAATCTCCACGATGCTGGGCGAGTAGTAGCCCCAGCTCGACGGCAGGAAGTCGCGCGCGAGCGAGGTCACGATGATAACGAAGCGCTCAAACCACATGCCGACGTTGACGAAGATGGAGAGCACCCAGACCAGCGTGGTGTTGTTACGCACGCTCTTGAACCAAAAGAACTGCGGCGTGACCACGTTGCAGGTGATCATGATCCAGTAAGCCCACCAGTAGTGGCCGAACGCGCGGTTGATGAAGGCGAAGCCCTCGTTCGGGTTCGCACCATACCACGCGATGAAGAACTCCATCGCATAGGCGTAGCCCACCATCGTGCCGGTCGCGAGGGTGATCTTGCACATGCAGTCAATGTGATACTGCGTGATCAGATCCTCCAATTTGTAGACGGCGCGGAGCGGCAGCATGAGCGTGAGCACCATGCCGAAGCCCGAGAAGATGGCGCCCGCGACGAAATACGGCGGGAAGATCGTCGTGTGCCACCCCGGGATGAGCGACACGGCGAAGTCGAACGACACGATCGTATGCACCGAAAGCACCAGCGGGGTCGAGATACCGGCCAAAATCATGTAGCCCATCTCGTAGTTGCTCCAGTGGCGGTTGGAGCCGCGCCAGCCCATCGCAAAGAGGCCGTAGAAAAATGCGCGCGTCTTCTTACCCGCCGCATAAAAACGGTCGCGCAGGATGGCGAGGTCGGGAATGAGGCCGACATACCAGAAGAGCACCGACACCGTGCCGTAGGTGGAGACGGCGAACACGTCCCACTCCAATGGGGAGCGGAAGTTCTGCCAGATCACGTTCTGGTTAGGAAAGGGGAACAGCCAGCCGGGCATGATTGCATACCAGATGCGGCCGACGTGGAACACCGGGAAGATGGCGGCGCACACGACGGCGAAGATGGTCATGGCCTCGGCGGCGCGGTTGATCGAGGTGCGCCACTTCTGCCGGAGCAGGCACAGGATGGCCGAGATGAGCGTGCCCGCGTGGCCGATACCGATCCAAAACACGAAGTTCACGATGTCCCACGCCCAATTAATCGGGTTGTGGTGGCCCCACACGCCGACGCCCGTGCCGACCAAGTAGATCAAACCGGCGACGGTGAAAGAGGCGACGAAGCAAGCGACGCCGAAGCAAATCCACCACCAGCGGGGTGTCTTCTCCTCAATGATGCCACAGATCTTGTCGGTGATCCAAGAGAAGCTGCGGTTGTTACCCACCAGCGCCGCACGCGGCAGCACAGCGGGATTCACCTCGCTAAGAATCGCGGGCACGGCGGCGTCATGTTCGGCGGCGGAGCTCATTTCTTGCCCTCCGTTTTCTCTGCCGCAGGGTGCGCCTCATGCGCCGCACTGTGGCCGCCACCGGGGTGGTTCTTGGCGTTGAACTCCTGCCGGCTGAACGGCAGCCGCTTCTCCTGATTGAGGCCGTCGAACTCAGGCATGGCGTAATTCGGGTTGCGCAGCTTGCCGAGATAGGTCGTGCGCGGACGGATGTTGAGGTAGCCGAGCAGCGCGTAGTCCTGCGAGCGGGCCTTGGCCTGGGAGACGGCGCTCTTGGGATCCTTGATATCGCCGAACACAATGGCTTCAACCGGGCAGACCTGCTGACAGGCGGTCTTGACCGCGCCGTCCCTGATCTTGATGTCGGCGGTCTGGCCGGCCTCGCGCTTCTGGGCAATTTTGGCGGCCTGCACGCGCTGCACGCAGTAGGTGCATTTCTCCATCACGCCGCGCATGCGAACGCTGACCTCAGGATTTTTGGCGAGCTTGGCCAGTTCAGTCATGTCACTCTGGTGGCCAAGGGGGCCCATGTAGAGGGCGTCCGTCGCGCGCTTGTTGAAGTCAAAATAATTGAACCGGCGGACCTTGTAAGGGCAGTTGTTCGCGCAGTAGCGGGTGCCGATACAGCGATTGTAGGCCATCGTGTTGATGCCCTCGGGGTCGTGAACCGTGGCATTAACCGGGCACACCGTCTCGCAAGGCGCGAGTTCGCAATGCTGACAGGCGATGGGTTGCACGATGGCCTGCGGATCCTCCGGGATATCTCTGTTCCCGCTGCGCTCATCGCTGAGGAGGTCGGCCATCGCCCGTCCGTCGGCCTTGCCGTCGGCATAGTAACGGTCGAGGCGAATCCAGTGCATGATGCGGCCGCGCTGCACCTGATCCTTGCCGACAATGGGGATATTGTTCTCGGCCTGGCAGGCGACGACGCAGGCGTTGCACCCGATGCAGGTGTTGAGGTCAATGCTCATGCCCCACTGGTGGAGGCCTTCAAAGGCGGGTGTCTCGTAGAGCGAGTTGCCGCGCTGCTCGGCGCCGACGGCGGCACGTTCGGCGGTGATGGCGGCGCGCTCCTCCTCGGAACCCTTGGCGTAGTCCTCAGCGCTTTTCTCACCAAAGATTGGCGGGGAGTGCGCCTCAAGGCTCTCCTCAGCGACAAAAGCGGGGGTTTTCTGAAACTCGTCGAGGTTGGCCTCGCGCACGAGATCGCGGCCTTCCATGGACCAGTGCTCCTGCGTGGTGCCGAGGTCGTAGCGTTCGCCCGTAAGTGCAAGCTTCGCGCCGGCGGCGAAGTGCGGCGCGTTGACGTCACGCACACCATAGAAATTGACGCCGGTATTTTTGCCCACGCGTCCGGAAACCGTCCGGCCGTAGCCGAGCGGGAGAATGACCGTCCAGTCGGCCAAGCCGGGCTGGATGTGGAGAGGTCCTTTCACCTTTGCGCCTCCGGGCAGCGTGAGCTCGCCGACAAAGGCATGCTCCCGTCCGCGGTTCATGTCGGCCAGTTCCTTGCGCGAAACCTGAAGGGCCGCGCCAGCCGGATCAATCTTGAGCTGCTTGGCGAGCTTCGGGCTAATGAGGATCGCGTTGTCCCAGGCGAATTTTGTGATCGGGTCGGGGCACTCCTGCAGCCAGCCGTTATTGGCGTAGCGGCCATCGTCCACCTTGAGATCGGCGACGAAACGGACCTCAAGGCTGTCCTTGGAAAGTGCGGCGGGAGTCTTGCGTTCGCCCAGCGTAGCAACCGTAACGGCGGCTGCGCCGGTCTTCCAAGCCGAGCCAGCGAGCACGCCGTCGTGAAGAAATTTACGGAAGCCCTTATCTTTGTCGCCGCCGAGCAGCGGCTCGATGGTGGCGCGAACAATTTTGTAGGGATCGCTGTCGGCCTCGCCGGCCAGGCGAGCGACGACCTCGATCTCGGTGTAGCCGTTGAACAACGGCAGAATCATCGGCTGCACCGGCACGATCGTGCCGTCGGCCGTGCGCGCGTCGCCCCATGACTCAAGGTAGTGCGCGGCGGCGATGTGCGTCTTCGCCAGCGCGGAGGTCTCGTCTACGTGGTATCCAACGCGGATAATTTGTGCCGCCTTCTTGAGGATTTTCGTGTTGAAGTCGGGAAAGCTGTAGGCCGGGTTGCCACCGAGGATAATGAGCGTCTTGGTCTGGCCGGCCTCGGTTTTCTTGATGAGAGCACCGAAGCCTGTGTTCGGGGAAGGCGTCTCTTCCGCCGCCAAGTATTCGACCGTGGTGCCGACCGCGCCAAGCGCCACATTCATCGCCTGCGCAAGGTCGTGAACCTCGACCGGCTGGTGCGAGCCGGCGATGACAACGCTCTTGCCCTTGTTCTCCAGCAGATCCTTGGCGCACTCCTCGACCCACTTGGCGTTGACCTCAAGACCCTGCGCGTGAGCGGCGTAGGCGGCGTTGCCCGTGATCTTTTGCGCCAGCGCGGCGGCAAAAGCGAGCACATGGCTGCTGGCGACACGCAGGCGGTGGTCGGCCATCGAGCCGGTGATGGTGAACGCGCTCTCGACGACGTAGAGGCGGTTCATCGGATCGGTGGCCTTCGTCACCTTTCGGGCTTTGGCGAAGTCGCGTGCTTGGGCGAGCGCGTGCGGGCCAGTTTGGAGAAAATCGGCGTCGAGACTGACGACGCGGGCCGCCTTGTCGAAGTGGTAGAGCGCGCGACCATCCGGGTTACCGCCGATGGCGTCGTATTCACCCCACGTCGCCTTCGGGAATTTTTTCAGCAGCGCCGCGACCATGCGCGCGCGCGAGGGGGAGGTGGACGACTCGGCGAGGATCGCCAGCCCGTCACCCTGATCGGCGGCGTGGTCGGCGGAAATCTTAGCGAGCAGCTTGTTGACCGCCTCGTTGTCCGCCGGCTTGCCTTCAATCGTGTGGCTGGTCGCCCGGTCGGGATCGTAGAGGTCCAGCAGCGAGGCCTGCGCTTGCAAGGTGGTCGCGCCGCCGTAGGGCGCGTAGGAGGGGTTACCCTCCAGCTTGGTCGGGCGGCCCTGATGCGTCTCGGCCAGCAGCGGAATCGCGCCGCCTCGGATCGGCATCGCGGTCGCAAAATATAGCGGCAGACCGGGCACCACCTCGGCCACGGACTTGCCGTAAGGAAGGATGTTTTTTTCCGGCCGGCGGCATCCGGTCGCCAGGCCCATGCCGCCGAGTGCGAACGACGCGGCCATGAGCTTGAAAAAATTCCGGCGGTCCACGCCCTGCAACGACGCCGCGCCCTCGGGGAACTCGCGCGCCAGCCGCTCGCGGAAGCCCGGCGTGTCGGCCAGCTCGTCGAGGCTGCGCCAGTAACGCGGACCGGAGAGCTCGCGCGCGGCGGGGGCACCGTTCGACGGGCCTGCAGCCTTCGGGGAGTGGTCAAATTTACGTTTCATCTCAGCGGTGGCAGCCGGAGCAGCTCGTCGGCGGCGCGATTTTGTTGGCTTGGATAAGTTTCACACCCTGGTCGGCCTGGCCCTTTTCACCGCCGGGGTGAATCCAGTCGAGCCGCGTGACCGTCTGCGCCGGGTCGCGCAGGTCGCGAAGGTGCTCCTCAGGCGCACGGTGGCACTCCAGACAGAAACCCATCGTGAGTGACTTGTCCTGCGCCACGATCTCCATCTGGTCAATGCGGCCATGACAATCCACACAGGAGATGCCACGCGTGACGTGGACGGAGTGGTTGAAGTAGACGTAGTCCGGCGTCATGTGGATCTGCACCCACGGCACAGCCGCACCGGTCTCGTAGCTCTGACGGACGACGGCGAGCAGCGGGCTGTCGGCCTTCACCTGCGAGTGGCAGTTCATGCAGGTCTGGGCGGTGGGCAGGTTGGCGAAGCCGGACTTCTCGACGTTCGAATGGCAATAGCGGCAGTCAATGCCTAGCTGGCCCGCGTGGAGCTTGTGGCTGTAGGGCACGGGCTGCACCGGCGCGTAGCCGACGTTGGCCCACTTGTTGGTCGCGTAGTAGTTGATGCCCGCCATCGCGATGCCACCGAGCACGAACAGATAGAGCAGAATCTGCAGCGGCAGGCGGTTGGCAGATTTGGGGAAAAGTTTCGACATGGGCCGGTGGTCTCCGGAAAACGCGCGGGCGGGGCGGCGGGGTCAACCCTGGCGGGCGACGGCGCGGGCCTCCGGCCGGATGGCGAAGGTCGGGTGCGGCGCAGCCGGCGCAACGGGTGCGGGCTGGGCTGGCAGTTTGCGGGCGAGACCGACGGCGGCAAGGCACCCCGCCAAGGTGGCGAGGAAAGTTTTGCGCGTGGTGGGCGAGTGGCTCACAGGTGGTCGGTGGAAGGTCGGCTGAAAACGTGGATGCGGACGAGGGAAGTCGGCGGCGTCCGGCTTGTCCAACAAAAATTCTTCTCCGCGCACGGGGCATTAGCCGCGCACGCGCCGCCGGCCGTAGATGCTAATTCCGTGCCACACGCGGGCGGCGGGAGCCGACCGGAGAAACTCGTCGCGCGGGCCGGGTGGCAGTAAACGTCTCGCGGGCGACGGCCAGGGCGTTGAGCGCCGCTGGGAATCCGGCGTAGAGCGCGACCAGTCGCAGCGCCTCGACGATGTCCGGGCGCGTGCAGCCGGCCCGCAACGCCGATCCGATATGAACCTTCAGCTGCGGCCGCGCGTGCCCGACCGCCGCCAGCGCGGCGACCACGACGAGCGCCCGCGTGCGCCCATCGAGTCGGCCCTCGGCGATCACGTCCCCATAGGCGAAATCCACGATGTCGCGCGCCAGCGCGGGCGACGTGGCCATGAGGCCGTTAAGCACCCGCGCTCCCTCCGCGCCGTAGATCTCCGCGCCGAGGCGAAGGCCGCGTGCGCGGCGCGTTTCCGCCCGGACCTTTGCCGTGGCGGGCGAGCTTCCCCCACCCTGCTTCAGTTTGCCCTTGGTCGCGCGCGCTGTCGCGTCTGCCCGCGCGAGGTTGCGCGCCAGCTTGGCAAACTCCTGTTTGCTCGCCTTGTCGTTCATGCCCACACGCTGCCAGGACGGCGGACGGCGCGCAACAAATCCCTTTCCCCCGGCCCGGCTTTCGTGCTTCTCGTGGGCTGCCATGCGCCTCCTGCTCACCAACGATGACGGCCTCGACTCCGTGTTTCTCCACGCGCTCGCCCGCGCTCTCGCCACCGCCGGCCACGAGCTCGCCGTCGTCGCGCCCGCCAGCGAGCAGAGCTGGATCGGCGCGGCCAAGTCCCGCCACCGGCCCGTCGCGTCCGCCGTCGCCGACGCTGGTCTGGGCTGCCCGACATGGCGGGTGGACGGCACGCCGAGCGACTGCGTGAACATCGCGCTCGCGCACCTGCTGCCGCGCGACTTCCGGCCCGAGGCGGTCGTCAGCGGTATCAACATCGGACGCAACGCCTCGCTCTGCTTCATCCCGGCGAGCGGCACCATCGGCGGCGCCTGGGAAGGAGCGCTGCACGGGCTGCCGGCGGTCGCGTTCTCACAGGATCTCACGGCCGAGGCCTACGCGGCCATCAAGACCCCCGCGAGCGAGCCGGCCGCGCCGGTGCTGGCCTCGCTGCGCGAGGCGGCGGCACACGCCGCGCGGCTCGTGCCGGGGCTGGTCGGTGCCACCGCACCGCGCTCCTTCGTGGTGCATAGCGTCAACTTTCCCTTCCCCTGCCGCGCCGACGCCGCCGTGCGCCGCACGGTGCCGGCGCGCATCGTCATGGGCGGCTTGTTCAGCCCGGCGGCCGACGACGGCACGCACCGGTTCGTCTTCCAACAAGGCGAAGATGTCTCGCCCCCCGCACCGCTGACCGACCGCGCCGCGCTGGCCGACGGCGACATCAGCCACACCGTGCTGGACTACACGCGGCTGGGAATGGCGTGATGGTGCCGATGCAAAAACGCCCCAAGAAGGCGAGCTGCGGAAATCGCGACACCTGAGTGCAGCTTTTGCCGGAAACCGGCTCAACCGCAAAAAGCTGCACTGGGCCAAAATTCGCCGTTGCGGATTCCGTAAGCCCCGGCTTCATCTGGTCTTGCCTATGAGCGCTCCCGCTCACTTCCCCTACTCAACCCTCGGCCGCCACGCCGTTCGTGCTGCACTGAGTGCAGCCGAATAACACTGTTCGGCAAGGAAATCTGTCATGCCATTAGTCATATCCAAAAAAGCCAAAAAAGTTTTCGTCATCCGAAACGAAGAGTGGCTTGGTGAGATTCTTGGTCACAGTAATTTCGACGGTGAAAATTGGGCCATAGGAGATGAAATCGTATTCGAAGATGGAATGACGGCAGAAATTATACAATCTGAAGATAAGCACTTTTATGTGTGGTCCGACCCAAAAGAAAGCCAGCTATCCGAGGTCTTAGATTTATTGGGACGTGTTGCTCGTATTGATGATTCTACGAAATCAGAAATCCGGACCTGGCAGGAGCTTTTCATGAAAATTCGTCCGCTTGCATCGCTGCGCTACGCATGAAAAAACAAACCACGGAGCCGAACCAGCGGCTACAGACAATGCCTCGGCACTTCCCCTTTCAGCTTTTAAAGTCTCTGGCTCGGCATGTCTGACCCGGAACGTTAGGCGCGAAGCGCCTAACCCCTGCGAGCCAAGAAAAGAGGCCGTGACGAAAAGCGCGTCGCCCCACGGCCTGACTGCGCACACGCCTTCCCGCGTTTAGCGCACCGGACTGGCGATCCACAGGTGATGTAGTCACCCCACGCCGTCAGGATGCGTCCGGCTTCCCGCTTTCTGCCGCTTGAAATTAGCGCTTGCGGCCCGCCCACCGCTTCTGGGAAGTTGACCGTTCGCGGCGGTTCTTTTGGTCAGGCTGGCGTTGCCGCGATGCTCCCGCCGGCCCTTCCCTGTCAGTTCAACCCTCAACCCATGGCCGCGCCCCGCGCGCGGCCTTCGCGGGAGGCCGGCGACCCGGAGCAGGTCGGTGGCGATCCCGTTGTTCAACACCATGAGTTCCGTAATGCAAGAGCTGCTCGCCCAGTCCGCCTTCGACAAGCTGAAGGAAGGCTCCATCGTCCCGGGCGTCATCACCGAAGTCCGCCAGAACGAGGTCGTCGTGGACATCGGCGGCAAATCCGAGGGCGTCGTGCCCGCGTCCGAGTTTATGGACATCGGCGAGCTACAGATCGGCTCGACGATTGATGTCTTCATCGAGAAGCTCGAGGACAAGACCGGCGCGCCGGTCATCTCCTTCGACCGCGCCGAGCAGAAGAAAAACTGGGACAATATCCTGACCCGCTTCCCCGAGGGCTCCGTGGCCGCCGGCCGCGTGAAGGCCAAGGTTAAGGGCGGATTGATCGTGAGCATCGGCGTGGACTCGTTCCTGCCGGCGTCGCACATTGATATCCAGCCGCCCAAGAACCTCGACCAATACGTCGGGCAGACCTACGACTTTAAGGTCATCAAGATTGATCTCGCCCGGAAGAACGTCGTCCTCTCGCGCCGCGACCTCATCGAGGAGCAGCGCACGAGCAAGCGCCGCGCGCTGCTCGACAGCATCCAGCCCGGCCAGGTGCGCAAAGGCGTGGTCAAGAACATCACTGACTTCGGCGCGTTCATTGACCTCGACGGTATGGACGGCCTGCTCCACATCACCGATATGTCGTGGGGCCGCATCTCCCACCCGACCGAGATGGTCAAGCAGGGCGAGGAGATCCAGGTCATGGTCATCGAGATCAACCGCGAGAAAGAGCGCATCTCCCTCGGCCTGAAACAGACCACCAAGAACCCGTGGGACGAGATTGATCGCAAATTCCCCGTCGGCGCGAAGGTCCACGGCAAGGTCGTCAACCTCGTGCCCTACGGCGCGTTCGTCGAGATCGAGCCCGGCGTCGAGGGCCTCGTTCACATCACCGAGATGTCCTGGACGAAGCGCATCACCAAGCCCTCCGAGCTGCTCAAAGTCGGCCAGGAAGTGGACGCGGTCGTCCTCGGCATCCAGAAGGACGAGCAGAAGATCTCCCTCGGCCTCCGCCAACTCGAGCCCAACCCGTGGGACATGGTGAAGCACAACTACCCGGTCGGCGCCCGCGTGCGCGGCAAGGTCCGCAACATGACCACCTACGGCGCGTTCATCGAGCTGGAAGAGGGTATTGACGGCATGGTCCACGTCTCCGACATGAGCTGGACCCGCAAGGTCAACCACCCCTCCGAAGTCCTCAAGAAGGGCGACGATGTGGACGCGATCGTGCTCGACGTGGACTCCAACCAGCAGCGCATCAGCCTCGGCATGAAGCAGCTCGCCAGCGACCCGTGGAGCGACATTGATGCGCACTTCAAGATCGGCGACGTCGTCAACGGCACGGTCACGAAGATCACGTCGTTCGGCGCGTTCCTCGACCTCAAGGACGGCATTGACGGTCTCGTGCACATCTCGCAAATCAGCGAGGAGCGCATCGAGAAAATCAAGGACGTGCTCAAGCCCGGCCAGGAAGTGACCGCGCGCGTGATCAAGATTGACCGCGAGGAGCGCCGCCTCGGTCTCTCGATCAAGGCCGCCAACTACAGCGCCGACCAGCTCGCCGCCGAGACCAGCGCCTACGAGGCCCTCAACCGCAGCGCTGCGAACGACATGATGAACCTCGGCGACATCCTCGACGAGGCCGCGAAAAAGGAGTGATCCGCCGCGCGGGCTAAGTCGCCCGGTCCCTAAAGTTCAAACACCGCGCCCGGCCGAAACGCCGGGCGCGTTTTTTTTGGCAGATTGAAACCTGTTGGGTCACCCTGTTGATGCGGCGCACAATCGGATTGTGGGTGGAACGCGACGCCCGGCGCGTTCACAGCTCGAACGAGCGCGCCAGGGACGTCGCGCTCCACCCCGGAGCGTCGTCGTCTCAGAAAAGTGGGTTTCACAAAACGGCCCAAATGCCCGGATCGGCGACACGCACGAGCCGCGGGAAAAACTCCGGGGTGAGGTCGGGGCGCTGGGTGAGCACGAGCAGGTCGTGCGGAGGCGCGGCGCGGAGCACGGGGAGTGCGCCGCCAGGAATGGCTGGTAGCGGGCGCAAGGCGGGCGGGCGCGTCGGCGGGGGACGGATGGCTTCGGTGGTGGTGTTCATGGCGGTGTGGGCGGTGGGTGTTTCCCGCTCCTCCGCCGCGTCCGTCTGGGGCCAAAAAAAGCCCCCTCCGGCGCGGCGCCGGAGGGGGCAAATTCGTAAGACGAATCAGAGCCCTCCGGTCGCGCGAGCGACGACGACGGAACCGACGACGGAAATGCCGGCCACGGCAAGGTGGCAGGCATGGGCGGCGGAGATCGTGTTACCGGTGGGCTTCATAAGGCTGACGGCAACGAGTGAGCGGACCATCGGGTGCTTGTCAAGCGCCCGATGAGGCCTACGCGGCGGGCGGATTTACGCCGGCTTAACAAAGCGGGCCGTAATCCACACGCGCCGCTAACAACGTGGGCGTCTCACCTTGCATCAACCCAACCTCACCATGCTTTCCGCCAAAGCTCTCATTTACACTTTCACCATGGGCGCACTCGTCCTGACCGTTGGGACGGTCGCGTTCGGCAACAGCACCGGGCCCGCGCATCGTCACGCCCTACCTGCGGCCTACACCGGCAAATCCGCGCCGGCCTTCGCCAGCATCGGACCGGCGCGCGCACCGTATGGCCGCCTGGCGAGGCGAGATCAGCCCGGCCGGCTGGGACGCGCATCGCACTGCGTGTCCACCCCGGGGCGCGCGACCGCTGAGGCTCCAGCCTGAACAATTTGCGTGGGGTAATCGCAAAACGGGTGCCCGCAAGGGGCCCGTGACAGCCGGCGGCCGGGGGGTCGCCGGCTGTTTTTTATTTTTGAAAACGCAGCCTGGCTCGGGAGGGCCGCAAACGCTGTAGAAAAAGATGGCGGAAAACCATGAGGTTTTAGCGAAACGCGCGTCGTCGCGCTGCTACCAACGTGGGCCACGAAAGCGAATATCCCAAGGTGGAGCGCGGCGTCCCGGCGCGCTCGTGAGTCTCCGATCTGAGCGTGCCGGGGACGTCACGCTCCACCTCAAGCCGCATGAGAGTCCCTCAATCGTTTCTGTCGCCGGCACCGGCAGGCGGCCCCTCACGGTTGGCAGGCAGGTGCTGCGGCAGGAAAAAATAATAATTGGCCAGCCCCCAGCACCGCGAACGGCGGTAAAGCAACGCGGGCACAACCACCGCCCCCGCGCCAGCGACCACAATGGCGGTTTTTCCCGACAGCGCGCCGCCATACCAGAACAGCGCGACCGGTGAAAGGAATCCCACCAACGTGACGGCATAGTTGAGCGACATGGCGGCGAGAAACGCCCCCTCGTCGCGCTCGGTGGGCAGGCCGCAGGCGGAGCACTCGCGATTGAGACCGAGTAATGTGCCGGGCTTGAACAGCGTTTTGCCGCCGCAGTTGGGGCAGCGGTTCGTAAGACCGCGCCGAAGAATCTGGCCGCGTGTGACTTTCATAGCGGCCAAGCAAAAGGCGCTTCCCTGCCGGAGGAAAGCGCCTTTCTAAAGCAATCACCGCGTATCTCAGGCGCCAAGCTGGTAGCGCGTGAAGCGGCGGATCTGGATGTTCTCGCCGGTCTTGGCGATCTGGGCCGTGAGCAGCTCCTTGACGGTCTTCTCGGGCTGCTTGACGAAGGGCTGGTCGAGCAGGACGACGGTTGAGAAATATTTCTCGACCTTGCCCTCGACGATTTTCTGCACGGCGGCAGGGGGCTTGCCCAGCACCTGCGCGGCGGCGATGTCGCGCTCCTTGGCGAGGTCGGCCTCGGGCACTTCCTCGCGGTTGACGCAGGTCGGGCTGGCGGCGGCGATATGCAGGCAGAGATCGCGCACGAAGGCGCGGAATTCGTCGTTACGTGCGACAAAGTCCGTCTCGCAATTGACCTCGATAAGGACGCCGACCTTGCCGCCGAGGTGGATGTAGCTCTCGACTAGGCCCTCCTTGGCGCTGCGGCTGGAGAGCTTGTCCACCTTGGCACCCAGCTTTTTGCGGAGCAGCGTGATGGCCTCCTCGACGTTGCCGTTGGACTCGGTCAGGGCTTTTTTGCAGTCGAGCAAACCGGCGCCGGTCTTTTCGCGCAGGTCGCCGACCATTTGGGCAGAGATGACGGTGGACATGGAATTTTTTATCCGGATGAAAAGCTCAGGACTTGGGCGCGGCGATCTTCTTGCGGGCGAGGGCCTTTTTCTTGGGCGCGGGGGCCTCGCCCTCAACTTCGGCGACGAGTTCGGCGGGCAGAGAAACCTTGGACAGGTCCACCTCGCCCTCGGGCGCGATGGCGACGCCAGCGGACTCGGCGACCTCGGCGGTGACGGTGGCCATGTCGGCCTGACCGCGGGCGGCGCGGCGGCTGTCACGCTGGGCGAGACCGGACTGGATCGCGCCGATAACGGCCTCGACGATGATACGGATGGATTTCACCGCGTCATCATTGCCGGGGATGGGATGCGAGAGCTTGGTCGGGTCAGAATTGGTGTCCACGAGGCCGACGCAGGGGATACCGGCGCGCTGGGCCTCGGCGACGGCGATCGCCTCGTGGCTGGCGTCCACGAGAAAGATGGCGGCGGGCAGACCGTTCATTTCGAGGATGCCGGAGAAGTTCTTGGTCATGCGGACCATCTCGCGGCGAATGGCAGCCTGCTCCTTGCCGGAAAGCTTGGACATCTCTCCGTTGGTCTCCATGCCCTGGTATTTCTTGAACTTGGCGATGGATTTCTTGACGGTGGCGAAATTGGTGAGGGTGCCGCCGAGCCAGCGGTCCACACAGAAGGGCATGTTGGTCGCGCTGGCGGCCTCGCGGATGATGTCGCGGGCTTGCTTCTTGGTGCCAACGAGGAGCACCTGGCCGCCGCCGGCGACGGTATCCTCAAGAAAGGCGACGGACTTGGCGAGCTGCTCGTGGGTCTTGCCGAGGTCAATGATGGTGATGCCCTGGCGGTGGTCGAAAACGTAAGGCTTGGAGCGGGGGTTCCAGCGCTTGGTCTGGTGGCCGAAATGAACGCCGGCGTCGAGTAGGTCTTTGGGAGTGATGGCGAGGGACATGGTTTTCTGCGGTGATCTCAGGTGCCGGAGGGCACCCAGGACGGCCGGAAGGCCGCCTTGCGATCGGAGTTTGCTGGTTGGTAGTTAAGGTTTGGACTGGCTCTTTCGAAGGAAAGAGCGGCCCAACACAGAGAGCTTGTCCCCCGCTGGCAAGCCCGAAAACTAGCCTTTCAATGGAATGCCCGCCACCAAGCCAACCCTTGATGCGCTTTCCCATGAAAATCGTCAACCAATGGTCACGATCGACCAAGGCTCCACTATTGAAAAATCGGCGCTCCGCGCCGAACTGATCCGCACAAATGGAAGTGTTCGCGTGCAGTTGCGCGTCGCACCCTGCAAGGTCTGCGGCCGACCCAGCCCCCGCTTCATCTCTCCCGCCATCCGCTCCGCTCGTCGCTGTCGCGGAGTAATCCCCTGCAATTGAGTCTTGGCGTCGCATGGCAGGCTGGCGCATAAGGTGAAATTCCGCCCCCAGCCGCCCCATGCTCGCCTGCCAAAAACTCGATGTCCGCCCGCGCCCCGGCGCGCCCGCGCTCGTGCACGGGGCGACGGCGCGGTTTGCGGCGGGCGGGTTGCACGCGCTGATCGGTCCGTCGGGCTGCGGCAAGACCACGCTGCTCAAGGGCCTGCTCGGCATCCTGCCGGCAGAGGGGGAGATTTTCCTGCGCGGGCAGCGCGCGGCGGGGCCGGACGCGCTCCGGCGTGAGGTGGCATTTGCGCCGCAGTTCAGCATTGCGCACGGCAAGCTCACCGTGGGCGAGTCGCTCGCTTGCGCGCTGGAGCTTTACCAGGGCGTGCGCGGCCCGGACGGTGCGGCGCGCATCGGGGAGCTGCTGCGGCTGGTCGGCCTGGAGGACCGGCGCGACACGCTGGTGGAAAAGCTCAGCGGCGGGCAGCTCCGCCGGCTCGGGCTGGCACTCGAACTGACGACCGACCCCGTCTGTTTGCTGTGCGACGAGGTGACGAGTGGCCTCGACCCGCGCTCAGAGGAGCAGATCCTCGCGGTGCTCCGCGCACTGGTGGATGGGCAGGGCAAGACCGTCGTTTGCGTGATCCACAACCTCGCCAAGCTGCCGCTGTTCGACTCGGTCACGGTGGTCTATGAGGGCGCGGTGGTGTTCCAAGGCCCGCTGCCGGCGCTGCTCGCGCATTTCGATCTCTCCGACGCGCTGACGCTCTACGACCGGCTAAACGAAAAACCACTCGCGCACTGGCGCGCGGCCTGGGCGGCGACGCCGCCACCGGAGCCGGCTTCCATGAGCGACGAGCCACCCACTCCAACCGCGCCTCCACCCGGAGAAGGCGGCTCCCGCCGTGTCGTGCCGCCGGTGGCGGCGCAAATCCGCACGCTGCTCGCGCGGCGCTGGCTGCTGCTGCTGCGCGACCGGGGCTATCTCGCGCTCACGCTGGCGATCACATTTGGCTTCCCCTGCCTTGTGGTGATCTTCGCGCTGCGCGGGCTGCCGCAGATGCGGACGCTCGCACTCGCTCCACCGGGCGTCGAGACGATGATGGCGCAGGCGGAGTTTGTGCGCGAATCGCTGAAGACGGGCACGCTCGTCTCAGGGCTGATCATTTTCCAAGTCATCCTGCTGTGCCTGATGGGCAGCAACAACGGCGCACGGGAGATCGCCGGCGAGCGCGCGCTCTACGAGAAGGAGCGGATGTCCGGCCTGCGCCCGGCGGCCTACGCGCTGGCGAAGCTGGCGTTCGCCACGCTGCTCGGCGCGGCGCAGGGCGTGTGGATGACGGTGTTCGTAAAAGTCGTCTGCCACTTTCCCGGCGGCTGGGCGGAACAGCTCCTCGTGCTCGGGGGCACGTGCGCGGCCATGAGCGCGGTGTGCCTCGGCCTCTCGGCGCAGATGGCGTCGGCCGACAAGGCGTCGCTGCTCTCAATCTACCTTGTGGGATTTCAACTGCCTCTGTCTGGCGTGGTGCTGGCGCTACCGGTCTGGATCGCCTGGCTCGTGCGTCCGCTCATCACGACCTACTGGGGCTGGGTCGGCTACCTCAAGCCGATGGGCGACGCGGGCAACGGCCGGCTTTACGACACCGTCACACTCATGGGTGTGGATAAAGATTGGTGGCTCTGGCCGCCTTGGGCGGCGCTGGCGGTGTTGGCGGCGCATTTCGCGGTCGGCGCGGCGTTAGTGTTTTGGGGTTGCGGAAAACAGCGCTGGCCGTAGGGTTCCGCCCGACACCCCGTGCAATTTATGCCCACCCCTGCTGAATCCTCGCGCGCTCGCCTGCCCGCCGTCGCGCTCACCGCCATCCTGCTCACTCTCGCCGCTGGCGGCTGCAGCCGGGGTGAACCGTTTCCCGTCGCCGATTACCTCAAAACCCCGGCTAACCTCAGCGGCAATCGCTACGTCCTCGAGGCCGAGGTGGACTCTCAGCTCGGCAGCCGCGAAGGCGTCGGCCGCGTGGTGGTCGTGAAGCCGCTCAAGGACAAGGGCCGCCTCGCTCTCGTCATCCCCGACACGCTCGGTGCCAACCTCTCTCCCACGCAGCACTACCGGTTCAGCGTCTCCGTCCGGCCCGACGCCCTCTACGTCAGCAAACTCGAAAAAATCTGAGCCATGAACATCGCCGACCGCCTCCGCCCCGCCCTCGCGTTGTCCGCCACGCTCGCGCTTGTCCTCACCGCCCTCCACGCCGCCGTGCCCGCGCCGCCGGGAAATTTCCCCGGCCTCCGCAACGCCGCCACCGCCGTGGGCAACGCCTTCGACAACGCCCAGTCCACCGGCAACACCGCCGCCAATATCAAGAGCGACCAAAGCAACAGCCTAGAAAGCAACACCCTCCTCACTATCATAAACAAGGCCTTCGACGCCGACAGCGGCGACATGATTGACCCTGAGAACGGCACCATGAAATGGAAGGGCCACACCTACGATCTCGGCCAGATGCGGATCTTCCGCGCACGCTTCCAGCGTTACCTTGAGCTGCCTCCCTCGTCCGACCAACAGGCATATCAGGAGCTGCTCGACAAGATTTTTGCCAGTCTCGCCAGCAACAATCCCGATGCCGGCACTCTTGATGGCATCACGGCGGCCTGGCATCTGCTTTTTCAGGCCGCCGAGTTCGAGGCCGACGGCGGTGTCGCCCTTGATGTCGCCAACCAAGTTTTTAACGCATGGCGCACGCGTGAGGAGAAAAAGGCAATGTATGCCGCTGGCCTTGAGCTGGAGCGTTTGCGCAACCGAGATCAGAGCTCCTTGGTGCGAAACGCCAACTTGGCCCAAGTGCAGGCGAACAAAACCGGACGCATCCTGAACACTGAACTTGGCACCGCTCTAACGGTGCTCGAACCCCTCACGGCGGCACCCGGGGCGAATGCTCCCGGCGGGAACACCACCTCTAGCACCTCCGGCACTGCCTCATCTCCACGTGCGGGGGCGGGAAGTCCGCAGTCTTATTCAACCGTTCGGCGCTCGCCCACCTACGATGATTTTTCCATCCAAGTGGGCGCGGCTAACCTTTTGGTCGGGGCTCGTGATCTCGCCGTGGTGGAGGCCAAAATCAAAGCACTCCAGGCCGATGAGCTGCTCACCGTCACCCAGGCCAAGCTCCAGTTTCAGAGCGCCATCATCAGCCTGTTTCTGCAGCGTCGGTTCCAGCACGCGCTCATCGCCTCCAGTTTTTACCGGTTTATTTTCAAGGGCTCCGCCCAGGAGCTAGACCCAAAATTCAAGAAGGCGGTCTCCGATTTTTTTCCGGGATCGGCCGACATTCCATTTACCATAGGCATGGTCGAAAATCTCTCCCGGGAAGCCGTGAATGACGTAAAAAATGGCATGGCTGCTGTCAGGGCAAACTGCGCGGCGGGCAATTACATGGCCGCGCTTGAGCGTATGCAGGAGACGTTTTTTCTTGGTGAGTTTCTTCGCGAAGTCACCCAGTTTGACGCGGAGAAGCGCCAGACACTCAAGCAGCTCTACACCAAAATAGACACCGCCCGGAAGCTCGCCGACCTCAAGGATTACGAGGGCATCATCAAGCTCAACGGCGAGATCGGAGCGCTCACCAAGGACTTCCGCTCCTCCGAGGTCACTGCCGCCGCCCGCTCCGCCGAGCAGATGAGCTCGCTCGCCCTCGCCGGCGCCAAGCAGGCCGCGACCATGGGAGACTTCGACCGCGCGCAGAGCCTCCTTGAGCGCGCCGCCTCCACCTGGCCGCTCAACCCCGAGATCGCCTCCTACGGCAGCGGCGTCTCCGCCGGCGCCAGCATCTCCAGCCAGGCCGCCGCCCTGTTCGACGACGCCTACAAACACGGCGAATACCGCCGCATCTACGAGCGCCAGGGCGAGCTCGCCGTCGGCCTCATTAACGACGCGCAGCGCGGCCCGCAGTTCAAGGATGTGATCGCGCGCATGTCGCGCGTCGAGATGGCCCTCGCCCAGGCGCAGGAGGCCGTCGCCCAGAACAACGCCTACGCCGCGTGGGACGCCGTCGCCGCCGCCGCCGAGCTCGCCCCCGGCGACACCGCTATCAACCAGCGCAAGGCCGAGCTCGCCCCCCGCGTCGCCGACTACGTCGGCGCAGCCGAGAAAGCCCGCGCCGCTGAGGGCCGCGGCGAGACCGCCGCCAGCCTCGCGTTCTACCTCGCCGTGCAGGACATCAATCCCGGTAGCCCGCTCGCCCGCGCCGGCCTTGAGCGCGTCGCCGCCAAGCTCCTCGACCGCCTCGCCTCCGACGGCAAGCCAGCGAACGTCTCAGTCAACGCCGCCGCCGGCGCCCCCGCGAGCAAACCGGAAACCTCCGCGCCCCCAGCGGACAAGCCCTTGGCCGCCGCGCCGCTGAAATAAGATGCCCGCACGACCGCGCGGAAAATTTTCCCGTCGCGCCGCCGTGGGCCTCGCCGCCCTCGCCGGCGGCGCTCCCCTGCTCCACCCCGCGTCCGCCCCGCCGGCGGAAAATGCCTCCGCCACCGCCACGCCGAAACCCGACGCGGCCGCGCGGCCTTCCTTTTACGATCCCTTCGACCCCAAGGCCGGCCTGCCGCCGCCGACGAAGCCGCCCAACACCCCGCCGCCCTCCCCTCAAGCTCCGCCGGTGGTGACCAATTCTCCGGCCAAGCCCCGGTATCCTCCGCCGTTCTGGCCGGGCGGCTCGCAGGTCACGGTCACAGTCGCGCTGAAGACCTTTCCCAATGGCGCCGGTAAGAACGCCTACTACCGCCCCTACCTCGCCCTCTGGGTCGAGGATGCCAACCACGCCCTCGTCCGGACTATCGTCGTGCTCGGGCGCGACTCGACCTACCTGCGCCATCTCACCAGTTGGTGGCGCGTCTCCGGCAGCTACACGGAGAGCACCTACATCGCCATGACCCGGGCGACGCGCCCTGCCGGCGAGCACACCTTCGTGTGGGACGGCTACAACGACGCCGGCAACCCGCTGCCGAAGGGCCGCTACACACTTTTCATTGAGATCTGCCGCGAGAACGGCCGCCATACCCTCCAGTCCGTCCCGCTGGAGATCGGCGACGATACCTTGTCCCTCCCCCTACCCGCCGACGTCGAGTCGAACCCGGGCAAGGTCGAATATGGCCCACCCAAAAAATCATCGCCACCACCGGCCCCATAGCCGCCGTCATGCTCCCGTAATCTTTTCTGTGCCATAATGCTTAACACGCCCGCAGTTAAAATTTCATTTGTAACCTGTCCTCTGCCGCCGCGTCGTTACTTACCACTATCCCCCTCCCCCCACCACTCCCACTATCCATGCAAATCCCCCGCCCGCTCTCGTCCCGCCCCTTCACCCGCGCCGCTCTCGTCGGCCTGACCGGCTTCGCCGGCACCAAAGCCGTGTGGGCCACGCCCAACCTGACGCCTCCTGCCGGCGCGATGCCCGCGCAAGCCCGCGAGGCCGAGACCGCCCGCTTCACCTTCGCGCGCGACGGCGTGTTGGGCACCTCGCTCGATCTCACTGTCCAAACCGTCCGCCCCGAGGAGGCAGCCCGCGTCGAGCTCGCCGTCCTCGCCGAGATCGAACGCCTGCGCCGCATCCTCAGCACCTACGATCCGGCCAGCGAAATTTCTCGGGTCAAGTTTGGCGCGGAGATCCAGTCGCCTGAGCTCGCCGAGCTGCTCACCGCCTACGACACTTGGACCGTCCGCTCCGGCGGCGCACTCTCCGCTCGCCTCGGCGAGGTGAAACGCCTCTGGCGCGACGCCGCCGACTCTGGCCGCGCTCCTGACGCCGCCGCCCTCCGCGCCGCGCTCGACGCCCCCGGCGCGCTCAATGTGGACGCGCTCGGCAAGGGCTACATCATTGACCGCGCCGTCGCGGTCGCCCGCCGTCTCGCGCCCGCCGGCCTGCTCGACATCGGTGGTGACCTGCGCGCGTGGGGTGAGGTGAACTGGCTCGTCGGTGTCGCCGATCCCTTCAACCCTGCCGACAACGCCGCGCCCCTTGCCACCTTCGTCCTCCGTGACGCCGCCGTGGCCACCAGCGGTGGTTACGCGCGCTACGTCACCATCGCGGGTGAGCGCCGCTCGCATATCCTCGACCCGCGCACCCTCCAACCCGCCGAGGGCGCGGTCAGTGCGACGGTCATCGCCGCCGATTGTCTCACGGCCAACGCCCTCTCCACCGCCGCCTGTGTGCTCGGCGGTGCGCCCGGCACAGCGCTCGCCCAAGCCGGCCGCGCGCTCGGTCATCTGTTCGTTTCCACTACTGGTGAAACCCACCGTGCCGGTTTGCTCGCCACCGTCGCCGCCCCGGCCGCCCCGCCCGCTGATCCGCTCGCGCGTCCCCCTGCGCCGGCCACTCCGCCTGCCGCCAGCCAACCCGCCGCGCCCGCTACGCGCGCTGCCAGCGCGACTGCTGCTGCCACCGCGTGGCCGAAAGATTTCCAAGTCACGGTCAAGGTGAACATCGGTGCCGCCGCCAGCGCCGCCGCCCAGCCCGGACGCGGCCCGGGCGGTGCGCCTGGTGCTCCGGGTGGCCCTGGCGTTGCTGCTGGCCCCGGTGGACGCGGCGGCCCGGGCGGCCCCGGTGCGCGCGGCGGTTTCCCCGGTGGCCGCGGCCCCGGCGGGCAGAAGCGCGCCTACGTCGCCATCTGGGTGGAGGACGCTCAGCACAAGCTCGTCCGCACCGTCGCCGTGCTCGGCGACAATCCCCGCTATGTGCCCGAACTCACCGCTTGGTATCAGGCCGTCGGCCACCCGGATCTGCGCAATGTCCGCTCCATCACCCGCGCCACCCGCGCCAACGGACTCTACACCATCGCATGGGACGGCCTCGACAACGCCGGCCAGCCCGTGCCGCAGGGCGCCTACACCATCAAGGTCGAGATCAACCGCGAACACGGTCGCCACACCACTGGCAGCGCGGTTGTCAACTGCGACACCCAGCCGCACAGTGTTGACCTCTCCGCCACCGCTGAGAGCGACGTCTCCAAGGTCGAATACGGCCCCAAGCCCGCGCCCGCCGCCACGCCGCCGGCCCCGTGAGCCACACGGTGGAACGCGTTAACCCAACGCGTTGACCGCCCTTCCGACGAAAAGCGCATTGAGCCCCATGCGCCCCGCCGTTCACGCTGCCCTCGTCCCGACACTTCGCCCACTCTCCCCCCACCGTGCACATCAATCGCAAGCTCCTCAGCTTTTCCCGCACAGTCCATATCTATCTCACGATGCTCGGTCTCTTCGTGATGATGCTGTTCGGCATCACCGGCTTCACCGTCAACCACGAGGACTGGTTCGGCGCGACCACGCCCCGCGTCACCGAGACCGACGGCCAGACCCCCGCCGAGCTCGTGGCGAAAAAGGACGCGCTCCGCATCGTTGAACACCTGCGGCAGAACTGGCGCATCACCGGCGCGCTTACCGGCTACGACGAACTCGACGGGAAATTTTCCCTCGGCTTCAAGGAGCCCGGCCGGCTCTGGGAGGTCGAGGTGGACCGGCCCTCCGGCCGCACCCGCGTCCACGCCGAGGCGTTCAACTTTTTTGCCCTCATCAACAACCTCCACCGCGGCCGCTACGCCGGCCCCGGCTGGCGCTGGGTAATTGACCTCTCCGCGCTCTTCATCGCGCTCGCCTGCGCCACCGGCCTCGTGCTTTGGCTCGCACTGCCCAAGCGCCGCCAGCTCGGCGTCCTCGCGCTGGTCGTCGGCACGCTGGGTGTAGTCGGCATCTACCTCGCGCTCGTCCCCGGCCCTGATGCGGCGGTGAGCAACGCTCCGCCCGAGGCGGCCACCACCGCACCTCAGTAGCCCGCCGCGTGAGCGGCGGGAAACATGTGCCGTGCAAAATTCCGTGTGACCTGAGGCTGGCCGGCGGCGTCTTTATCGGAAATCCCCGCCATGACTCAGCCGCCAGAATCCACCACGCCGCCAGACGATCAGCGTCATGTTGCCAATCATAATTTGATTTGGAGTCGCGCAATCGCCGCAATCTTTGTCTTGGTCATTTTCTGGACGATCATGCGCGAAATAAAAAACGCGATCAATCCCCATCATGGAATAATCGGAGCAACCCACATATTTGTCGCGGTAACCTTGAAGACGCCCCTTGAACGATACCGAATCGACTACGACGATTACCCCAGCACAGCGCAAGGCTTGCAGGTGTTGCTCAAGCCGCCTCGCGGCATGGAAAAAAACTGGGGCGGGCCTTACCTTGATCTCACTCCGCCGGACAAAATGCCGCCCGACCCTTGGGGCCACGCTTATCGCTACGCCTATCCGAGCATCCATGCTTCGACCGCAAGCGCGAGCGTCGGGCCAGACGGCCTGCCAAGACCACGCCAGTCTTACGATGTTTGGTCGCTCGGCCCCGACGGGATTGACGGCACCGCCGACGACATCGGCAACTGGTAGCTGAAGGTGGAGCGCGGCGTCCCGACGCGCTCGGATCGAACGAACGCGCCGGGGACGTCGCGTTCCACCTCGGGCAACGACTTCATCCACGCCCATCCGTGAGATTCGCGAAAAGCTCCGCTACGTCGCGCCTCACTTCGCCGCCACGATCTTGACCGTCGTCACCTCGATGCGCTCGACGGGGGTGCTCTTTTCCGGGCCGCCGGTCGGCACGGTGGCGATGCGCTCCAGCACATCGTCGCCCGCCGTGAGCGCGCCAAACGCCGTGTATTGCCGGTCGAGAAACTTCGCGTCGCCGTGGCAGATAAAAAACTGGCAGCCCGCCGAATTCGGGTCGGACGAGCGCGCCGCCGAGAGCACGCCGCGCACGTGGGGCCGGGCGTTAAACTCGGCCTTCACCTTGTAGCCAGGGTCGCCGGTGCCGGGGATGCCACGCGAACCTTTCTTCGTGTTGGGGCAGCCGCCCTGGATCATGAAGCCCTTGATGATGCGGTGAAACGCTGTGCCGTCGTAAAAACCCTCGCGGGCGAGCTTCTTGAAATTCTCGACGTGCTTCGGCGCGACATCGGGCCAGAAGGCGACGGTCAGGTCGCCGTAGCTGGTGCTGATGACGGCGACCTCGTTGGTGGCGGGTTGGGCGGCGGGAGCGGTAGGCATGGGACGGTGAGCGTCGCGCGCGCGGCGGTTTGTTCAACCAAAAACCGCTCGTCCGCTGGCGCGCGTTCACCCCGCCCAAGCCAACAACCATAGCGCCAAGGCCAGCGCAATCAGGGCGAGGGCGAGTTTTTCGCGTCGGGTCAGGCCGAAGAGCATGGCGGCGTAGGGTTTCGGGGTTTGAGTCTGAGGGGTGGGTCCGCGTTTGCGACGACTCACAGGCCGAGCGGCCTGAGGCCCGCGAAAAACTCGGCGAGCAGCGGCTCGGCGGCGATCCGGTCCCAAGGCCGGTTGCTGGACACGCGCACAAAGAGCTGCTCGCCCGAGGTGAGAAAGCCGTGCCGCCACGCGAGCCCGAGCAGCTCGCGCGGCGAGAGCGGGTTGATTTGCAGCACGGGCCGGCCGGCGTTGAGGTGCCAATACCAGGTGTGCTGCGGGTGGCCGGCAGCGTCCTTGAAAAACAGGTGGATAGGCGGCGGCAGCGCCCGGCCGGCAACGGCTAGCGCCTCCGTGCGCGGCCCCGGCTGCTGCACCCAGCCCGAGCCAGGCCAGCACGATTCCGGCGTGTGCGACTCGACGAGGCTGACGGGGACCTTGCCCGGCGCCCACCAGGCCAGGTAGAGCGTGATCTGCTCGACGCCGCCATCAGCCGCGCGCCGCTGGTAGGTGCGCTGCATGAGCGTGTCAGTCTCCAGCGTCGGTGTGAACTGCCGCAGGTCGTCAGTTGTCACCCGCTCCCACCCGGCCGGTGTGGCGGGCACGAGACGCGCGAGGTCGGGCGCGGCGGCGGAAGCCGCGCCGTCGCGCGGGCCGTGGGTGCCGAGCGCAAACAGTGCCACGAGCGCCGCCGCCAGTGCGAGCCCGCCCGGCAGCAGGCAGCGCAGCGGGGACCTGGGCCCGCCGTCCAGCGGGGCCAGCGGCGGCGCGGCAGGAGCGCGCGTCTCCAGCAGCAACGCCAACCCTCCGAGCATCGCCGCCGTCACACCGAGGACGGCGAAACCCGTCCAATCATGCCACGCGCCGGCGATGTCTACCCCAGCGTTGGCGAGCAACGTGAGCGTGAGCGAGCGGACGACATTCATCCCCACCGCGAGCGGCACGGCCAGCGCCACGAGCAGCGCTCGCGCAGCGGGCCGTCGCACCAGCGTGGCCGAAAAAAAGAGACCGGCCACCACGCACGCCACGAGACTGCGCACGCCACTGCACGCCTCCTCGACCCCCACGCTCGTCCGCGCGAGCTCGATGACGTTGCCGTCCTGCACCGCCAGGATGCCGAGCAGGTGCAGCGCGTTTAGCACGACCCCCGACACCCAAAGCTGGAGCGAGCCGGTCAACCGCGTGTAGGTGCCCGGCGGGATGGGCGCGCTGAGCGGCCAGAGGGCGAGCGCGGCGAGCGCCGGCCAGTTGAGGGGCATGAAGCGCACGCGCCCGTCCGCGAGGCCGAGCAGCGCGCCGAGCAGCAGCAGCGCCAGCGCCACCGCGAGCACAAAGCCCACGAGCGCGTTGGACCAGTCGAGCGCCGCCGCGTAAAGCCCGCCCGCCGCCAACAGCACCAGCCCCGCCGCCAGCGCGAGCGCCGTCCCGGCCGAAGCCCACGGCGAGGCCGGCAGCCAACGCCACGGTCCGCGCGCGCGGGCCTCATGCAGCAAAACGAGGAATAGAACCGGCGTGAAAATCGCGTGCGACAGGTCGGGGTTGCCCCGCCACTCGATCAGGAACAACGCGTAGAACGCCGCCGCCAACAGCCCCGCGAGCGCGACGATCACCGCCGTGGCCGCGTCCGCGCGCACAGATGGCGCGGACGGCGGGGTGGCAGGAGCGGCGGCGGGCATGGCAATAGCATTCAACCACTCCCGCTCGGCAAAGGCAAACCCGTTGAACGACGGCAAGGGCTTAGCATGTAGGGGCGCAGGCTTGCTGCGCCCTCCCTGGCTGGCGTTAGCTCATTAGGCGCAGCAAGCCT
>CAIPZZ010000213.1 GCA_903869665.1 uncultured Opitutia bacterium
CCTTTACGTCCACGTTGGCGCGGGCGGCGAGCTGGTCGCACCAAGCGTTGAACGCTGCGGGCTGGTTGACGAGCAGCACCTTGTCGGGGCGAAGCGTGGGATAGACGTGCGTCGTGAGGCCGGACTTCGCGATGGCGGCGTGGTGCTCAAGCGAGTCGGCGGGGTCGTCGGTCGTGCAGACGACGGCGACCTTGGACTTGGTCAGGATGCCGTGAACGGAGAGCGCGGGCGTGGCGAGGCGGGCGTTGGCCGTCTCCCAGATTTTGGGTGCGTTGGCCTCGTTGATGAGCAAGTCGCAGCCGAAATAGCGGCGCAGCTCGAGGTGCGACCAATGGTGGAGCGGGTTGCGCACCATTGCCGGGACGGAGCGCGCGTAGGCGAGGAACTTGTCGTAATCGCTCGTGGCGGTGCTGGTAATGAGGTCTTCGGCGACGCCGTTGGCCCGGAGGGCGCGCCATTTGTAGTGGTCGCCGGCGAGCCAGATCTGGAACAGGTTATCGAATTGCCGGTTCGCCGCGATCTGGTCGGGCGGGAGATGGCAATGGTAGTCGAAGATGGGCGACGGCGCGGCGTGACGGTGGTAGAGCTCGCGCGCGGTCGCGGTCGTGAGCAGGAAGTCGTCGTGAAGAAACGGGGCGGCGGCAGGCATGGGGTTTCTTCAACCACGGATGGCACGGATTGACACGGATAAAATCCGGCGATGTCAGCTGGTAGCTGCGCCCATCACGGTTTGCCGTCCGCAACTCTGTCAAAACGCAATGCAGCGAGGGTTGAAGCAAGCATGGCAAAAGGAAACACCGCCATTGTTGACGCCCCAGACAGGCCGCCTCCGAGCAAGAGCAACAATGTGGCCGCTACCATTAGCACCATGGCCCAGCGTCGGGTTTTCCACAGGCCGACGGCCGCGACGGGAACCAGCCAGAGCGCCGCGCAGAAAACGATACCCCGAAACGGCATCTTTTCGCCGTCCTCCATCATGTGTAACAAGGGTAATTGAAGCGTCGGGATGAACATCACGAAAATTGCCGTGAGTATGACCATCGTAGTGCGGTGGGCACGGAGGTTCATCGGGCGGCTTTGGCGATCGCTACCCCGCCAGCACTGCGCGGAAGATGGCCACGGACTCCGCCAGCTCGGCCGGGGTGGCGGTGAGCGGAGGGAGGAGGCGGATGACGTTGCCGCCGGCGCCGGCGGCGAGCAGGCCGCGGTCGCGCAGGGCGGCGAGCACGGGCGCAGTTTCGCCGGAGAGCTGCACGCCCATGAGGTAGCCGAGGCCGCGCGCGCCGAGCACCTTGGCGGGATAATCGGCCGCGAGCTGTTGCAGCGCGGCGAGCCACGGGACGGTTTGCGCGGTGACTTTTTCGAGCAGCTTTTCCTGGGTGATCACGTCGAGCACGGCGAGCGCGGCGGCGCAGCCGAGCGGTGTGCCGCCAAACGTTGTGCCGTGCGAGCCGGGGGTGAAGAGGTCGGCGGCGTTCTCACGCACCCAGACCGCGCCGATGGGGAAGCCGCCCCCGAGGCCCTTGGCGAGGCCGACGGCGTCGGGTTGCACATCGGTGTGCTCGAACGCGAAAAACTTGCCCGTGCGCCCGACGCCGGTCTGCACCTCGTCGAGGAGGAGCAGCAGGTTGTGCTGGGTGCAGAGCGCGCGCAGGCCGCGCAGGAACTCCGGCGTGCAGGGGTTGATGCCACTCTCGCCCTGCACCGGCTCTACGAGGATGGCGGCGGTGGTGTCGTCTACGAGGTCGGCGAAGCTCTGCAGGTTGTTCAGCTCGCCGAAGGCGAAGCCGGGCACGAGCGGGCGGAAGTTGTGCTGGATCTTCTCCTGCGGCGTGGCGCTCATCGCGCCGAACGTGCGGCCGTGAAACGCGTTTTTCGCGGCGATGATCTTGATGCACTTGCCCTCCACGCCGCCGGCTTTTTTCACGCCATGCAGGCGGGCGAGCTTAATCAGGCCCTCGTTGGCCTCCGCGCCGCTGTTGCAGAAAAACACCCGGCCCGGCCCGGCGAGCGCGACGACGCGCCGCGCCAGCTCGCCCTGCAAGGGGTGGCGGAAGAGGTTGCTCGTGTGGATGAGCTCGCCGGCCTGCCGCCGCAGCGCGGCGACC
>CAIPZZ010000214.1 GCA_903869665.1 uncultured Opitutia bacterium
ACGTTTGGCTCCGCCATCCTGCAACCCGGTGGCACGCTGGTGATTGATATGCTGGATCCTCCCACCGCACTCGGCGGTGTGGTCGGCTCCGCCGGCACCGAATGGGATCATCTGACTGTTAACGGCGCGCTCAACATCAATGCCCTCAACAGTTCGTCGAAGTTCACCCTCAAGCTCACCCGGCAGGGAACGGACAACTCCTCGTTCGAGGATCCGGTTCTGGTCGGCGGCTATGGCCAGTGGCGCTGGAGCAATGTCGTCAGCTTCGGCAGCTTGGCCGGCACCTTTGCCGCTTCCGATTTCAACGTTCAGGCCAGCGGCTTCTCCGGCAGCTTCTTCTCGCTCGGTGGCAGCGGCACCCCGGTCGGCACCTTCTCGCTGGAGCAGGTCGGCAACGGTTTCGACCTTATCTACACCATCCCCGAGCCCGCCACGGTGGCGTTGCTCGCCGGCCTCGGCGCGCTGGGCCTCGCGGCTCTCCGCCGGCGGATGGTCGCCAAAGGTCGCGACAACCGCCGCGCCTGAGCTGTTAAGTCCAATCAGTCCAAAGGGCATCGGCCGCGCCGATGCCCTTTTTCATGCCCGCGAGCCGGTAGGCGGTGGGTCAGTTTTCAATGTCATCGCGAGTCCGGCGCAGCCGGACGTGGCGATCCAGCTGGAAGTCAAATGGATTCCATTGCGCGCAGGGTGTCCGCCCCCAGCCGGTTCAGCTTGTCACCGCATTGGCCACGAGGTCGTAGCCCTGGCTGCCATTAATGGTCACGTCGGCAAATTCCCCTGCCGCGAGCGTGTTTGGCACAAGCACGCGGCCGTCAATGTCTGGCGCGTCCGCCTCGCCGCGGGCCGTGCCAGGTGACTCGACTAGCACGCGCAGCGTGCGGCCGGACTGGGCGCGGGCAATGCTGGCGGCGATGTCCTGTTGCAGGGCCATCACGCGGCGCCAGCGGCGTTCCTTCTCCTTGGCGGGAAGCTGTCCGTCCATCTTCGCGGCGCGCGTGCCCTCCTCCTGCGAGTAACGGAACACGCCTAGCCGCTCAAACTTGGTCTCCGCGATGAACTCGCACAACTCGTCCACGTCCGCCTCCGTCTCGCCGGGGAAGCCGACGATAAACGTCGTCCGCAACGTGATGCCCGGCACGCCAGCGCGGATGCGTTTCACGAGGTCACGGATGTGGGCCGACGAGGTCTCTCGCCGCATCGCCGCGAGCATGCGGTCGCTGATGTGTTGGAGCGGCATGTCCACATAGCGTGCGACCTTGGGACAGGCGGCGATGGTCTGGATCAGCTCGTCGCTCCAGTGCGCCGGGTGGGTGTAGAGCAGCCGGACCCAGAAATCGCCGGGGATGGCGTTGAGCTCGCGCAGCAGGGTGGTGAGGGCCGTGCCGCGCGTCGAGTCCACGGGGGCGCGCGGATTCGGTCGCTCCTGCCAGGTGTCCATGCCGAAAAAAGTCGTGTCCTGCGAGATGAGGTTCATCTCTTTCACGCCTTCGGCAACCAGTTGCCGCGCCTCGTAGACCACACTCGCCACCGTGCGGCTACGGTGCCGGCCGCGGATTTGCGGGATGATGCAGAATGAGCAGGGGTGGTTGCAGCCCTCGGCGATTTTCACATAGGCGAGGTGGCGGGGCGTCAGCCGGAAGCGCGGCGTGTCGTAGTCGGGGATGTAGGTCGAGCGGCCCTCGACGTAGGATGCCGGCGGCTCCGCTTTACCGCGTTCCTTTGCGTAGATTTCCTCGATGATTGGGGCGACCTTCGTGATCTGGTCGAGGCCGATAAACGCGTCCACCTCCGGCAGCGCGCCGGGGAGATCTTTGGAAAACCGCTGGGCCATACAGCCGGCGACGATGAGTTTTTGCTCCCGGCGGCGTTTCACCAGACCGCGGTTTTTATGTGCCTCAAGAATATGGCTGATGCTCTCCTCCTTCGAAGAATCGATGAATGAGCAGGTGTTGACGATCACCACGTCGGCCGAGGCCGCGTCGGGCACGACGGCCATGCCCGCCTGGTGCAGGTGGCCGACCATGACCTCGGAGTCCACGAGGTTCTTCGCGCAGCCGAGGGAGATGAGGCTGACCTTGATCATGGGGAA
>CAIPZZ010000215.1 GCA_903869665.1 uncultured Opitutia bacterium
ACCTTGCGATAGCGGCACACGGCGACACCCTCCCGCGCGCGCCCGAATGGCCCGACGGCATCGGACGGCTGTGGGCGCGAGAGGATCTGCCGGCGGAGCTCACGGAGTATCTCGCGTTCGCGAAAATATTCGACGCAGAGACCTGGGGCATGGATGAAGGCAAAGTCCGGACGCAGACTCAAACGCCAGCGGAGCCGAACACGGGCAAGATGCCCGTGCCACAACCGGCCGCGCCGCGTTTTTATCCCGGCTCGCCGTGGCTGCTGCGCGAGCTGGCGCGTCCGCAGGACCGCGTGGCGCTGTGCGAGCTGCATGCGGAGGAGTTTGCGGCACTGCGGGCGGAGCTCGGGGGCGCGCGGCGGGTGTCGGCCCAGATGCTCGACGGCTACACGGCGGTGCGCGCGATGCTGCCGCCGCCGGAGCGGCGCGCGCTCACGCTCATTGACCCGCCGTTCGAGGCGCAGGATGAGTTTGAAAAAATCACCGGCGCGCTCAACGACGGACTGCGGCGGCTGCCGGGCGGCACGTTCGCGGTGTGGTATCCGCTCACCGAGCGGGCGAGGACGGAGGAGTTTTTCGCCCGGCTGGGCGAGATCGGGTTGCCACCGGCCTTCACCGCGGAGCTGACCGTCAACCCGGCGGCGGCGAAAATGCGCGGCTGCGGCCTGCTGGTGGTAAATCCGCCGTGGCAATTCGACCGCGAGGCGCGCGCGTTGGCGGAGTGGCTGGTCGGCGCGCTCGCGCAGGGACCCGGCGCCGCGGCCGAGCTGCGCTGGATGGTGCCGGAGACGTGAGGATCAAAACAACCCACTGAAATAGGCCGCAAAGAGGCGCAAAACTGAATCGGAGCTTTGACCACGGATTTCACGGATTGGCACGGATACGGGATCCCGATCCAGACTCTGAGGATTGAGGTTTCATCCGTGTCTATCCGTGAAATCCGTGGTGTAAAATCTGTCATTATTTTTGCGGCCAACAATTTCTTGGCCCGTCTGCCTGAGGCGAAGGGTTGCGGCGCGGCGGTTTTTCCCCACGCTGGCGGCACCATGACCGCCCCGCTTACCGACGCCACCGCCACTCTCGCCACGCTCAAGGCCCGCGTGCTCGCCTTCGCGCGCGAGCGCGACTGGGAGCAGTTTCACGCGCCGAAAAACCTCAGCATGGCGCTGGCCGGCGAGGCGGCGGAGCTGATGGAGCATTTTCTCTGGGCCACGCCCGAGGCGTCGCGCGCCATCGTCGCCGATCCGGCCAAGCGGCAGAAAATCTCTGAGGAGCTGGCCGATGTGGTGATCTACGCGCTGGAGTTTGCCAACGTGACCGGTCTCGACGTGGCCGCCGCCATCGAGACCAAGATGGCCGCCAACGCGAAAAAATATCCCGTCGAAAAGGCCAAGGGGCGCGCGGAGAAATACACGGAGCTGTAGGGGCGTCGCTGGCCGACGTCCGGAGCGGAAGGGCGGCGACCAGCACCGCCTCCTACGATTGCGATTCCCCCTCTTGGATTTTGATCCAACTCTTGCGTGGCCATCGCCGCGCGGGCGCGGACATGTGGGCCTAGCTTGCTCCGCGACGCTCTCATCGCGGAGCAAGAATGCTGGGCGGCGGAAAACGCGCCTGCGTAAGTGGTGCGCCGGGGTTTTGCTTGCTGCGCGGGCTTTTCCCGCCAAGGTGTCAGCCGTGCGCGAGCGCGCCTCCGCGCATTCGCCGCCCCCAACCCAGACTGACCATGAAAACCTCTCTCAAAGTCCTGAGCCTGCCTGTCCTGAGCCTTTCGAAAGGGTCGAACGGACGCCTCCTTCCGCTCGTCGCGCTGCTGACCCTGGGCGCGGCTCCCGCACTCCTTGCCGCCGACGGGAGCGCGGCGAACCGCCGTGAATTCCAGCTCGGGGCCGACAGCATCAAGCTGTATGATCCTCGCCCCGCGACTCCGCTGCCGGATGCCAAGCCAGGCGCGACTGCCCCTGGCACGTCCTCGCCCCCGGCCGGCACCGCCGCCGCCCTAGTGATACCGCCCATCTTGGTCACCCCGGCCACGCCCCTGCCGCCCCCACCGGTGAGCGACCGGCGCAGCTTCAGCAGCCCCGACGGCGGGCTGGTGTTAAATCCCAAGGCGGTGCAGATCGGCAGCGGTAACGCCCCTGCCCCCGCCACCGCGCCGAGCAGCCGCCGCGAGTTCAAGGTAGGCAGCCCCTGAGTAGGGGCAGCGGAGGGGGCAACGGAATAACCGCAAAGCCTCAAAAGGACGAAGGCGCTGAGAGAAATTGGGATTGGCTGGAGCGGAGACGCCCTCGTCGCGGTGCTTGGGCGGATGGAAATAACGCGACGAGGGCGTCGCGGCTCCAAGGGCCAGCAAGACGGCACTGCTTACGGAGCGGGTTTCAACTGGAGCACCTCGATGACGTAATTCTCGACCCGCTTGTTGGGGGCATCCACGACCAGATTATTGCCTTGTTTACTGATTCGCAGTTTTCCCGAATCCAAAGCTGCGCCGCTCGCCTCTTGCCAGACATCCCATTCGTAACCGTCGGCCGTTTGCCGCCGCCTTACCAAGAAATAAGGAAAGGAGGTCGGCGAGTGAGTGGCTGTAGGCCCACTGTGAGTAAGAGCTTCAGCAGGAAGTGTGACTGACGGGCCGACGTTGGCTGGCTGGTTTGTTGGCGGAGATGGGAGAACAATTGTCGCAGTCGCGGGATCCCAATTCCCACCAATTTTATCGGCGGCGGCGGCCAACGCACCACGGTATTCATAGCGGGTCGCGCAACCGCCGACGGAAAGCACGGTCAGAACGATACCAACCAATAGAACAGCAGAAGTGATAAGCGTGATCTTTTTCATGGTTGGAGAATGTCGCTCTACAGCTTCACGTCGCCGGCGGCGGCTCGATAGGTGGGGTGGAGTTGGCTTCGATTTCTTCGTCGGTCTCGACCACGCGGGCGATGCTCAGGAGCTTGTCGCCTTCGGCGAGCGTCAGGAGCTTCACGCCTTTGCCGCCGCGGTTGACTTCGCGGATGGTGTTGACCGGGCAGCGCACGCTCTGGCCTTTGGCGGTGAGGAGCATGATCTCGTCGGTGTCCTTCACGCTGAGCGCGCCGGCCAGCTTGACCGAGCCATCTTCAGGCAGATCAATCGCCCAGACGCCGCTGCCGCCGCGGTTGATGAGGCGGTAGTCTTCGAAGCGCGTGCGGACGCCGAGGCCGGCCTCGCTCGCGACGAGGAACTTGGCGGTGTGGTCCACGACCTCGATCACGTCGAGGTGGTCGCTGTCTAGTTTGAAGCGCATGCCGGTCACGCCGCCCGTGGCGCGTCCGGTGTCGCGGAAGAGGACCTCGTTGGTCTCGGGGTCGAGCTCGCGGAAGCGCACGGCGAGGCCCTGGTGTGAGACGAGAATGATTTCGTCACTGCCGGTCGTGAGCACGGTGCCGATGACGGCGTCGCCCTCGGCGAGGTTGATGCCGATGAGGCCGCCGTCGCGGGTGCAGTTGGCATAGTCGGAGAGGGCGCTTTTCTTGATGATGCCCTGCTTCGTTGCCATGACGAGGAAACGGTCCGGCGCGAAGTCGCGCACGCAGAGCATGGCGGCAATCTTTTCTCCCTCGGCGAGGCGTAGGAACGACGAGATGGACTTGCCCTTCGCGGTGCGCGTGCCCTCCGGGACATCATAGACCTTCTTCGCATGGCACTGGCCGATGCTGGTGAGGAAGAGAATGTAGTCGTGCGTGCTGGCGGTGAAGAGATGCTCGACGAAATCCTCGTCGTAGGTCTCGGCGCCGATGACGCCCTTGCCGCCGCGTTTCTGCGAGCGGTAGTCGGCGACGCGGGTGCGCTTGATGAAGCCGAGGTGCGAGACGGTGATGACGCAGCCCTCGTTGGGAATCACATCCTCCATGCGGAAATCGCCGGCGGCGCCGATGATCTCGGTGCGGCGGGGCGAGGTGTATTTCTCCTTCATCGCGAGCAGCTCTGACTTAATGAGCTCCATGAGTTTCGCGTCGGATTCCAAGATGGAGCGCAACTCGAGAATGAGCTTCTCCAGCTCCATGTATTCGGCCTCAATCTTGCCGCGCTCCAAGCCGGTGAGCTGGTAGAGGCGTAGCTCGAGGATGGCGTCGGTCTGGCGCTCGCTCAGCGGATACTTCGCCATCAAGCGAGTCTTCGCCTCGTCTTTGTTGGCGGAGGCGCGGATGATTTTGACGAAGTCGTCGAGGTTATCGAGGGCGATGATGTAGCCCTCAAGGATGTGGGCGCGGGCTTCGGCCTCGCGCAGGCGGAACTTGGTGCGGCGCGTGACGACATCGCGGCGGTGCTCGATGTAACACTCGATGAGCTCCTTGATGTTCATCTGCTTCGGGCGCTTTTGGTCGAGCGCGAGCAAGGTGACGCCGAAGGAGGACTCGAGGGCGGTTTTCTGGAAGAGCTGGTTGATGACGACCTTGGCCTGCTCGCCGCGCTTTAGCTCGATGACGATGCGCGTCTGCTCGTCGGACTCGTCGCGGAGGTCGCGGATGCCGTCGAGCTGTTTCTCGCCGACCAACTCGGCGATGCGGAGGACGAGGGTGTTGCGGTTAACGTTGTAGGGGATCTCGGTGATGACGATCTGCTCCATGCCGCCCTTGGTCTCCTCGGTGTGGGCCTTGCCGCGCGTGCGGACGATGCCCTTGCCGGTTTTCAGGTAGCTGAGGATGCCGTCGCGGCCGGAGATGATGCCGCCGGTGGGGAAATCGGGGCCGCGCACGATCTCGCACAGCTCGTCGAGGGAGATGCGCGGGTTCTCGATGATGGCGACGGTGGCGGTGATGATCTCGTCGAGGTTGTGCGGCGGGATGTTGGTCGTCATGCCGACGGCGATGCCGGTCGAGCCGTTCATCAGGAGGTTCGGCAGGCCGGCGGGAAGGACGGTCGGCTCGGTGGTGGACTCCTTGTAGTTGGGGACGAAATCAACGGTGTCCTCGTCAATGTCCTTCAACAGGTCCTCGGCAATGTCCTTGAGGCGCGCCTCAGTGTAACGGTAGGCGGCGGGCGGATCGCCGTCCACGGAGCCGAAGTTGCCCTGCGGATCAATCAGCGGGTAACGCATGACCCACGGCTGCGCCATGCGGACAAGCGTGTCATAGACGGAGGAGTCACCGTGCGGGTGGTAGTTCTTGAGCACCTCGCCGACGACGCCGGCGCACTTGTCGAAAGCGCGGTTGTGGACGAGACCCTCCCGCAGCATGGCGTAAAGGATGCGGCGCTGGACGGGCTTGAGGCCGTCGCGGGCGTCGGGCAGGGCGCGCGAGACGATCACCGACATCGAGTATTCGATGTAGGCCGACTGCATGATGTCGGTGATGTTGGCGGAGGAGAGCTTTTCGTTCTGGGTATACACGGAGTGGGTAAAAAGTCTGAATCCAGATGTCAGAGGTCGGACTCGGAAAGGCCGGCGATTTTCATCTGGTGCTTGAGGAGGCCGAGCTTGAGTGGGCGATTGCCGTGGACGGGGACGACGATGCGCTCGCGGTGGCCGAGCTTGGTGAAAATATGGTGGCTGCCGTTAATGCGGGCGAGCTGCCAGCCCTGTTGGTGGAGGAGGCGCATGAAATCCTTGCCGGAAACTTGTTTCATGCTGGCTCAGATTAGGAATTAATTACGCAGGGCCAGCAGAAGTTGCTGGAAGTTGTGAGTAAGTTGCTGACTACTTGTTCGATCGCGGCGAATTAGACGTGGGTAACTTAGACAGCAACTTCGACGATCTGGTCATCGGGCTGCGTTTCTTCCTGTTGGCTGTCAACGGAAAGCCAACCTTCGATGGCTTCCCTTAGGTTGACATTGAGTTCGGGCAGCGTCTCACCCTGCGTGACGCAGCCGGGCAATGCCGGAACTTCGGCCCAATAGCCGCCTTCATCGGATTTGTGGATAATTGCTTTGAGTTTCATGGCTTCAGGATGGTTGCTGCATTGACCAAGGCAAGGTGTCTCACACGTCCAGAAACTGCACGTTCAGTGCGTTGTCTTCGATGAACTGGCGGCGGGGAGGGACTTCGTCGCCCATCAGCAGAGTGAAGAGCTGATCGGCCTTGGCGGCGTCGTTGACGGAGACTTTGAGGAGGCGGCGCTTGTCGGGGTCCATCGTTGTCTCGTAGAGCTGCTTCGGGTTCATTTCGCCGAGGCCCTTGTAGCGCTGGATGCTGAGACCCTTGCGGCCGTTGGCGCGGATTTGGGCGACGATGTCGAGCGGGGAGCGCAGCTCCGTCTTGTTCTCGGACTTCTGGCCAGCATTCTCGGTGATGATGTAGCGCGGGGCTTCGGTCGCAGTGAAGCGGTCGGTGTCGAGGCCGGCCTTGGCGAGGGCGCGGAGGAGTTTGGCCATCTCGCCGCTCTCGAAAATTTCATGGATCGTCACGCGTTTGACGGGCAACGGGTTTTTGGTGTCGCCCTTGGTGGTCTCGGCCTGCTCGGCGGGGTCGGCGTCGAGGTTGTGCTGGGCGATGAACGCGGCCTTGGCAGCGGCGTCGCGGAGAAACTCGTGCGTCTCCTTGTTGCCCTCGCGAATGCGCGCGATGTAGCGCGGGAGATCCGACGTGGCTGCGTCGTGCTGGTCGAGGTAGGCGGCGAGGTCTGCGCCGTGGCGGGTGACGCCGGCGCCGAGCTTTTCGAGTGCGGCGAGGTTTTCCACGAGGGTGTCAATCGCTGCCGGGGCAAAGACATGGCCATCGGCGGCGCGCGTGAGGACGATGTCCTCGGAGCCGAGCTCGAGCAGGATGCGGTTGAGCTGTTCGTCGTTGTCCACGTATTGCTCGCGTTTCTTGCGCTTGATTTTGTAGAGCGGCGGCTGGGCGATATAGACGAAGCCACGGTCGAAGAGGCCCGTCATCTTGCGGTAGAGAAACGTGAGCAGCAGCGTGCGGATGTGCGAGCCGTCCACGTCGGCGTCGGTCATGATGATGATCTTGTGGTAGCGGGCGCGGTCCACGTTGAAGGCGGACTCGTCCTTCTCGTTCTCGCTGGTGCCAATGCCGGTGCCGATGGCGGTGATGAGGGTGCGGATTTCCTCGTTATTGAGCACCTTGTCGAGCTGGGCCTTCTCGGAATTGATGAGCTTGCCGCGCAGCGGGAGGATGGCCTGGAAGCGACGGTCGCGGCCCTGCTTGGCGGAGCCGCCAGCGGAGTCGCCCTCGACGATGTAGAGCTCGGTGAGCGCGGGATCGCGTTCGGAGCAGTCGGCGAGCTTGCCGGGGAGGCCGCCGCCGGAGAGTGCGCCTTTGCGGATGGTCTCGCGGGCCTTGCGCGCGGCCTCGCGGGCGCGGGCGGCCATGAGACCCTTCTCCACGATGCGCTTGGCAACGCCGGGATTGGCGTCGAAGTAAAACATCAACCCCTCGTAGCAGACCGATCCGACGACGCTTTCGACCTCGGGGGAGAGCAGTTTCACCTTCGTCTGCGATTCGAACTTGGGGTCGCTGTGCTTGACGGAGATGACGGCGGTGAGCCCCTCACGCACATCGTCGCCGGTGATCTGCGGATCCTTGTCCTTGAGGAGGTTGTTGGCCTTGGAAAATTGATTGATGGCGCGGGTGAGCGCGCTGCGAAAACCGGAGAGATGCGTGCCGCCATCGGGGTTGTGGATGGTGTTGGTGTAGCAGAGCACCTGGTCGTTGAAGCCGTCGTTGTATTGGAGCACGACCTCGGCGTGGATCTCGATGGCCTTGTCGTCATTCACCAGCGAGGTCTCCTTCTTGAACGCGATGACCTTGGGGTGCAACGCGGCCTTGTTGGTGTTGAGCTGGCGGACGAACTCCTCGACGCCGTTCTTGTAATAAAACGTCTCGGGCTTCCCCCCAGCGGGGCGCTCGTCGAGAAACACAATCTCCAGCCCCGAGTTGAGGAACGCCAGTTCCCGCAGGCGCTGCGCGATGCGGTCGCTCTTAAACACCGTGGTCTCGCGGAAAATTTCCGCGTCGGGCTTGAACGTGATGAGTGTGCCGGTGGCTTTGGCTTTGCCGATAACCTCGAGTTTTTTCGTTACCTGACCGCGCTCGAACGTCATGTGGTGGACTTGGCCATCGCGCGACACCTCGACCTCGAACCACTCCGAGACGGCGTTGACGCACTTCGCGCCGACGCCGTGGGTGCCGCCGGAGAATTTGTAGCCGCCCTGACCGTATTTGCCGCCGGAGTGCAGCGTGGTGAGCACCAGTTCGACGCCCGGCAGTCCGCTGTCCTTGTTGATGTCCACCGGGATGCCACGGCCGTCGTCGCGGATGCTGATCGAGCCGTCCACATGGATGGTGACCTCGATGCGTTTGCAATGCCCCGCGAGATGCTCGTCCACGGAGTTGTCGAGCACCTCGGACACGCAGTGGTGGAGCGCACGCTCATCCGTGCCGCCGATATACATGCCGGGCTTTTTGCGGACGGCCTCGAGTCCTTTGAGCGAGCTCAGTTTGTCGGCGTCGTAAGACCCGCCAACGGACGGGATTTGATCGGGAATTTGCGGTTCAGTGGCGTCGGGCATGAAGGGGGAAACGTGGGTGAAATAGAGGCCAAAAATCTCGCCAAAAACGGGCGATCGAACAACCCATATTTGGCCGGAAAGCGGGGCAAAATTTTAGGGTCATCGCGCGATTGTCGTTGCGCCTCCGCCCGGCCGCCGATAGGCAGCCGGGCGCGCAAAAACGAAGTGACAAGGCCGGTGTTGCCTTTAATCGCAGCGGTGGCATCAACGGGCCTGCCATGCGTCACCCCGCTCTCGACCAACTCCTCATTCTCCAAGACCGCGACCAGCGGCGGTTCAGCTTGGAGGCGCAGCTCGCGGCGGTGCCGGGCGAGATCGCGCTCGTCGAAAAAAAGATCGCCACCGAGAAGGCCGCCATTGATTCCGCTCGCGCCGAGCTGCACGGGCTGGAGATAAATAAAAAAGCCCTCGAAAACGACATCGGCTCCGCCGAGGCCAAGCTCGCCAAATACAAGAACCAGCAGATGCTCGTGAAGAAGAACGAGGAATATCAGGCGCTCGGCCACGAGATTGACACCACGACCAAGGAGATCGGCGAGCTGGAGGGCCGCGAGCTGGAGATCATGTATGGTATTGATGAGGCGCGGAAAAAATTCGCTGCCGCCGAGGCCGAGCTAAAGGCCAACATCGCCGGCCACGAAGGCCGCATCCGCGACCTTCGCGCCCGCGACACCAATCTCCGCGCCGAGCTAGCCGTCGCGCAAACGGCGCTGGCCGAGGCGCGCGCGCCGCTCGATGCGTCCGCGCTGCGCCTCTACGACCGGGTCGCCGCGCGGACCCAGCCGGTGTGCGCTCCCGTCCACGGTGGCAAATGTGGCGGCTGCCACCTCCGGCTCTCCGGCGAGGCCGACGCCGCCGCCCGCAAGGGCGACCAGCTCGCCACCTGCGACCAATGCGGCCGCATCGTCTGGTGGGAGGCGGTCTGAGCCGGTTTACGCTCGGAACGTAGTCCTGTGCGTCAGCGCAGGGAGAGTATGACGGTGGAGCGTGACGTCCCGGCGCGCTCGGATCGAACCAACGCGCCGGGGACGTTGCGTTGCACCCCGGAGCGGTAGTCCCGCCGCTCACGCGGCTGGCGGCACGAATAACTCGAACCCCGCGCTTGCGCCGGCCCATACCGGCGCGCAGTCTGGCTCCCTTGGTTTCGGGGCCTGGCTGTCGCTCCGAGTTCTTTGATCCCAAGGCGCGGGAAAACCCGCGCCCGTTGAATCCTCGGAGAGGAAAGTCCGGACACCGCAGGGCAGGACGCTGCGCCAGCCGCAAGGCGAGCGCAGGCGCCGCGTTTCAAAGCGCGGCGACGGACAGTGCCACAGAAAACAAACCGCCCTTCGACTAGCTCAGGGCCTGCCCCGAGCAAGCCGCGCAAGCGGCGCGTCGAGGGGTAAGGGTGAAAAGGTGGGGCAAGAGCCCACCGCGCCGCCAGCGATGGCGGCGGCACGGTAAACCCCGTCCGGTGCAAGGCAAAATAGGCGGCTGGGTGGCCCGCCCCATAGCCGCGGGTATGCCGCAGCCAGTCGTCGGGTCGGGCAACCGATCAGGCGGCCGGCAGGCCGCGCAAGCGGCCTAGAGAAATGACGGCCGAAGCGCCGCAAGGCGTGGAACAGAATCCGGCTTACCGGCCCCGAAACCAAGATTTCTGCCGGATGGTTCGGATCAAACGCAAAGACGCGGCGAAGAAAACGGAGTTCTGTCCGAACATCAGCTTTGCGCCTTAGCGTTGTTCAATTTGGTCGCGTCCCCCCCCTCACACCCGCCCGGCGCGGCGGAAGAGCCAGCCGCCGAGCGCGAGGAAGAGCGCGGGCGGTAGCCACAGCAGCAGGTCGGGGCGCAGCGCGGGATAATTTTCAAAGTAATGCAGGCTCTCGTTGAGCAGGTAGAAGCATAGCGCGAGCGCGATGGCCACGGCGAGGTTGGCCGAGGTCTCGCGGCGCGACACGCGCACGCCAAGCGGCACGGCGGCCAGTGCGAATACCAGCACCGCCAACGCACCCGCGCCTTTCTCGCTCAGCGCCACGTCCACCCGCATCCGCTCGGCCGCACGCGCTCGGGCCGCGTCGGCGCCGCCGGCCGCCGGCGCGGGATCGGCGAGGCGGGCGCGCTCGTCGAGCAGCTCGCCGAGGGTAAGGAACGCGGGCTTGGGCCGCGCGGTGGTGGCGGGTTTGGCCAGCAGCGCATCCAAGCGAAAGGGATACACCGATTCCGACCCCGTGGCCTGGATGTCGGCGTTGGAGAAATCCTCGGGGTTGGCGGGGTTGCGCCGATCGGCGATGGGATAAAGCAGGACGAGCTGGGCTGTGCCTGCCGCGTCGTCAAAGTCTATCCGCCCGCCGCGCGCGTGGAGAAACTCGAGCACGCGCCGTTGCCCGCCGGGCTCGAGCCGCCAGACCCACACATCTTTCAGTGCCGCGCCGTCCTTCTCGCCGACGTAGAAGATGACGTCGGGGACGAGTTTACTCACAAAGGTCTGCGGCGCCACCAGGTCGAAGACGTTTTGGCGGATCGCGTTATGGCGCATGAAATCATAGGTCGTGCGCGTGCTCGGCATCCAGTCGTAGTTGATCTTGAGCGCCAGCGCCGTGCCGAGCGCGCCGAGCAGCAGCACCGGCCGCGCGACGTAGCCAAGGCCCAACCCGGCGGCACGCATGGCGATGATTTCCTGTTGCGCCGCCATTCGCCCGAGCACCATCAACACGCCAACGAGGATTCCAAACGGGAGCGCATAGACCAGCGCGTAGGGCAGCAACAGTATCAGGAGGTGCAGAAGCACGGCTGGTGGGAGCAACCCTGAGAGCGCGGGGCCGAGCAGATCCTTGAATCCGTTGGCCACGAGGAACAGAAACGCCAGCAGCCCGACCGCCGCCGCGCACGTCAGCAGCACGCTGAGGAAGATGTGGCGGTGGAGGGTGTGCATGGCGGGCGGGCGAAGTTGAGCGGCTTAGGCTGAAAGTTGAAAGCAGATTGAGCGCGCCCGCGAAGCGGGCGCTGGCTTCCCTTACTCGGCAACTGTCCAAAACCGTGTGCGGCCCAAAACAAAAAAGGGGCGTCTGGCGACGCCCCTGAATGGTTGATGGGTTTTAGCTTCCGCGGGGCTCACCAGCCGGCACCCTTCGTCAGCGTCTTCACGCGGACGACGAAATAATCGGAGGTGATGTAGAGCATCGAGCCGTCGTCGCCCCAAGCGCAGTTGCTCGACTGCTCGCCGGTGTGGATGCGGCCGAGGAGTTTGGCCGCAGGAGAAATCACGAGGACGCCACCTGCGCCGCTGCTCCAGATGTTGCCGTCACGGTCAACCTTGAGGCCGTCGCAGCCGCCCTTGTTTTGGTCGTTCACCATCGACTGGGCGTTGAAAAATTCGCGTTCATTGGTGAGCGTGCCGTCAGCCTTCACGTCGAAGGCGACGATGCGCGCCTTGTTGTCCTCGGTGGAGCCGACGTAGAGTGTTTTTTCGTCGGGCGAGAGGGCAAGACCGTTGGGGTAGGGCAGGCTTTTCGAGAGCAGCGTGACCTTGCCGTCCGTCGCAATGCGGTAAATGCCGGAGAAATCAACCTCGCGTAGCTTGGACTTATCGATGTCGGTCAGGCCATACGGCGGATCGGTGAAGTAAACGTCGCCATTTTTCTTCACGATGAGATCGTTTGGGCTGTTGAAGCGTTTGCCGTCGTATTTATCGGCGAGGACGGTGAAGGTGCCGTTCTCCCAGCGGACTACGCGGCGCTCGCCGTGCTGGGCCATCAGCAGGCGGCCCTGGAGGTCGCGGGTCATGCCATTGCTGCCGGGCTCGCGGATGCCGGCGTTGGCGGTGAACAGACCGCTCGGGCGCAGATACGGCATGGCGTTGGCCATACCGGCTTTCCACTGGTAGGCGGTGTTGGCGAGCACGTCGGAAAACAGGATGCCGCCGTCATACCACACCGGCCCTTCGGACCAGCGTAGGCCTTCGGCGATTTTTTCAACCTTCGTGCCGGCGGCGACGAGTTTGTCAAAAGCCGGATCGAGTTTCTCGATACTGCTGACAAGGGGGTGGGGTTTCAGGTCGAAGGCAAACGCCGCGAGCGGCGTGAGGGCGAGCAACAGCGCAGGACGTGTGAAGACGAGGAGGGAGCGAGTAGGGTTCATGGGGATGGGTAAAAGGGTCGCAACGGTGTAGTGGTCGCGCCAGCGTGCGCAATAGCGATTTTCGTCCAGCCGCGCCCAGCACTGCCGCGCTCGACGCTCGACTCCCGAGCTGCGGCCCCCGACTATCCGCCCGACTCGCCTTCATGAAATTTACGCCCGCCAAACCGCCGCTCACCGGCGAGACGCTCGACACGCTCACCGCGCGCCTCGCGGCGCGTGGCGAGCCGGCGTTCCGCGCGAAGCAGATCCTCGACTGGCTCTACAAAAAGCGCGCCCGCTCGTGGGACGACATGACCAGCCTCTCGAAACCCCTCCGCGCGTGGCTCGCCGAGACCTTTGACCTCCTCCCCGCCTCGCTCGTGCTCAACAAGCAGTCGGCCGACGTGACCGACAAGCTCCTCCTGGGGCTCGGCGACCACTCGCTCATCGAGACCGTCATCATCCGCGTGCCGCAGGAAGGCGTGGGCCTCGAGCACTCGCGCAAGACCATCTGCATTTCCACGCAGGTCGGCTGCGCGATGGGCTGCGTGTTTTGCGCCAGCGGCCTCGCCGGCCTCAAGCGCGACCTCTCTGCCGGCGAGATTGTCGCGCAGCTCCTCCACGTCTGCCACCTTGAGGACGCCCGCACCCCGCGCGCCCGCACGGAGCTGGCGTCGTTCGACAACATCGTCGTCATGGGAATGGGCGAGCCGCTCGCCAACTACGACGCGCTCATCCGCGCCCTCACCATCGTCAACGCCGACTGGGGCCTCGGCTTCGGCGCGCGCCGCATCACCATCTCGACCAGCGGCCTCGTCCCGAAAATCTTGAAGCTCGCCGACGAGCCCCTCGGCTTCCGCCTCGCTATCTCGCTCCACGGCGCGACCGACGAGGTGCGCGAGAAAATCATGCCCGTCAACAAGGCCTACCCGCTGGCCAAGCTCATCCCGGCGGTGAAGGCGTTTTCCGAGAAACACGGCCGCATGGTCACGCTGGAGTTCATCCTCATCGCCGAGGTCAACGACGCCTTGGAGCAGGCCGAGAAGCTCCGCGACCTCGCGCGCGACCTGCACGCCCACGTGAACCTCATCCCCTACAACACCGTCGCCGGCCTCCCGTGGCAGCGCCCGAGCATCACTCGCCAGGAGCGCTTCGCCGAGGTGCTCCGCCGCGCGCGGATTTCCGTGACACTCCGCCGCGAAAAAGGCCACGACATCGACGCCGCTTGCGGCCAGTTGCGGCTGCAAACCGAGCAGGCACACGAGACGGTCGTGTAGGGGCGCAGACTTGCTGCGCCCAAGCCCTCCACTCACCGCTGCGCCTCATACCGCAGTGCCACCGCGCCGGATTTGAACTCCTTCCGGCCCACGAGCTTCAGGTCCACAAACTTCGACAGCCGTTTGGGTGGCGCTACGACTTAGCAGCCGCCTTCTTCTCGGTCATTTTTCCCGGTTGCGCGGGTGGAATTTCGCGTGGTGCTCGACGAGGCGCGTCTCCTCGACGGCGGTGTAGATCTGGGTGGTCGAAATGTTGGCGTGGCCGAGCATCTCCTGGATGGCGCGCAGGTCGGCGCCGCCGCCGAGCAGGTGCGTGGCGAACGAGTGGCGTAGCAGGTGCGGCTTCACGGGCTTCGTCACGCCGGCGCGCTTGGCGTGGGTTTTAACCAGCACCCACACCATCTGCCGAGAGAGCGCCGTGCCGCGTCGGCTCAGGAAAAACTGGCTGCCGGTTTTCTTCGTCCGCACGAAAGCCGGCCGACCCGACTCGAGCCACACCTTGAGCGCCGAGCGCGCCGCGCCGCCGAGCGGCACGATGCGCTCCTTGGAGCCTTTCCCAAAAACGCGCACAAAGCCGTTCTCCAAGTCCACCTGCTGCAACATCAGCCCGGCCAGTTCCGACACGCGTAGCCCGCTCGAATAAAACAGCTCCAGGATCGCACGATCGCGCAGTGCCTGCGCGCCGCCACCCGCTGGCGCGGCGAGGATGCGACCGACCTCGGCGGTGGTGAGCGTGGCGGGGAGCTTGCGGCGGAGCTTCGGACCGGTGAGCAGCGCGGTGAAATCGTCGTCGCGCGCGCGCGACGCGACGAGGTGCCGCGCAAACATGCGCAGCGCGGAGAGCTTGCGCGCCGCGCTCGACGTGGCGAATCGGCCGAGCGAAGCCACCCAAGCGGCGGCGTGTGCGGGCGTGGCCCCGGCCCAGGTGCGGACGCCGCGCGCGGCAAGAAATCGCGCGCACTGGCGCAGGTCGTTCTCGTAGGCCTCCAGCGTGCGCGGCGAGCGGCCGCGCTCCAGGCTGAGCGAGTTGCCAAAGTCCGTGATGGCGTCATCCAGCGCGGCCGGGAGCGGCGGGGCGGCGTCCACCACGTCGGGGCGGCTCGAGGCAGGCGCGCGCGGGGTCGGCGGAGTAGCCGGACGAGCGGCGGCGGATTTTTTCACAGGCGCGGGCACGGCGTGAGGAAACGGCGGCGCGGCGCGCGGGGCAACTTGGATTCGCGCGCGAAGAACCGGTTCGCCTTGGAGCCGCGACGCCCTCGTCGCGGTGGGGCGCCGACCGCAATGCAAACGCGACGGGGGTGTCGCGTCCCCATTTTCCAGCCCCAAGAAATCCTTTCCCGCTTCTCCCGAAGCGGGCTACACGTCGCCCCGCTCAGAACCGCCGCGGCCGGCGCGCGCCGGGGGGCGGCGGGGCGTTGTCCCTCATGCGGTAGGTGATGCGGCCCTTATCAATGTCGTAGGGGCTCATCTCCATCTTCACGTTGTCGCCGGCGGCGATCTTGATGAAATTCTTCCGCAGCTTGCCGGAGATGTGCGCGAGCACGACATGCTTGGTGTCGTTGTTCAGCTGCACCTTGAACATGGTGCCGGGCAGGACCGCGACCACCTTGCCCTCGACCTCGATCATTTTTTCGTCAGCAGCCATGGTTCAGGCGGCGGCGGGGCCGGCGGGGAGAGGAGGAGTCGTCATGCGATGGCGGGTGAAAGCACCTTGTAAGGCCGTAGTCCGCCGGGTAAGTCAAGGTGTTTCCTTCCCGCGCCCGTGACGCCTCCCACCGCCGTCCGCAGTCTTCCGTCCTCCCTCCTCTGCCATCCGTCCTCCGTCTTCCGATGCCGTCCTCGCCCTGTCCGTTTGAGAAACGCTTCCCGTCGCAGCTCGCGCGCGACGACGAGTTCTTCATGGCCCTCGCCTACAACCAGGCGGTGGACGCCTGGCGCGCGGACGAGACGCCGGTGGGCTGCGTGATTGAGCTCGGCGGCGAGATCGTCGGCGCGGCGCACAACACCGTCGAGGGCGCCAAGGATCCGACCGCGCACGCTGAGGTGCTCGCGATTACGCAGGCCGCCGCGAAGCTCGGCGACTGGCGGCTCACCGGCGCGACGGTCTTCGTCACGAAAGAGCCGTGCCCGATGTGCTCCGGCGCGCTGCTCATGTCCCGCGTGAAGCGCGTGTGCTACGCCGTGCCCGACCCGAAGATGGGCTGCCTCGGCGGCGCGACCAATTTGAATGACCTTCCGCGCGTGAACCACCACGTCGAGCTGACGGCCGGCGGCGTGCTGGAAGCCGAGTGCCGCGAGCTGTTGCAAGAATTTTTCCGCGCCAAGCGCCGGGAGGACTAGCGCAGGTTCCGGCCCAGTCGGTCGGCGAGTCGTTGCGGTCAAGGCACTGCGCCAGGCAGTAGGCAGACTGGCCCCAAGTTTTTCATGAGCAAGCGATGCGCTCGGTCAGTTACGCTTCAGGCTTCGACTTATGCTCCACGATTTTCTTATGCTCGGCTTTGAGCCGTTTCTTCTCCCGGCTTTCGACCTTTTTGATGCTCTCGGCCACCGGCAGGTTTTCCGGCATCGTGCCGCCTAGCTCATGGATCGTCCGGCGCACCTTGCGGCCCACCTCGTCGTGGATGCGGTTGGCGACCTCCTTGGAACGCACGTTTTCGCGGCGGAGCTTTTCCTCAGTTTGCGTGGCGCGGAAAAGATTGGCCGCCAGTTCGGTGCTGCCCATGTGGTCGAGGATGTGCTCGCTGGGCTTGAGCGTTTACGGGTATGGAGGTCGCGCATCCCGAGCCCACCGTAGAGCCCGCGATACCCGTGATCCATGAAGATGGCGTAGTCCATCGGTTGGACGACGCCTGCCTGCTTCGCCACGCCCGCGAGGTTTTTGTTGTGCGTCTTCATCTCGGCACGCAGCAACAGGCGCGTCTGGTTCTCTTTCAACGCCGCCTCGTCCGCCAGCTCCTGCCGGCGAGTCTGCACGGCAAAATAGCTCTGCCCAAGCGCCACCAACGGTTTGCTCGGGTCGGCGTTCTGGATGACGAGGTAGCAGGCGTAACGAGAGAGCGCCCAGTCCTCCAATTCGCGCTGCGCGCCCGAGCCAATGGCGACCATGTTGCGGATTTCAGCAAAATGGTCGGCCACCGGCTGGCCGCTCTGGGCGCAGGCCTCCTTGGCTTTTTCCACCACCGGCTGAAAATTGCGGAAATTGAGGTATTCCAGCACGCGCGCCAGATCACGGGCCGACCACGATTCGTGGCCTTCAGGGTTGACGCGCTTAAGCCGCTCGAAGGTGACACCGCCGCGCTTTTCCAGATGCCGCGCTGCGATGCGGACAGCGGCGGACTGAAATTCCAGCAGGATGCCGCGCATATCGGGTGGGATAGAAAATTCCGACAGGCCCGCACGGGCCTCCTCCGCCAAGTGATAGGCCATCTTGACGTAAATTTGGTAGGGCGGCGGGCAATCGGGCCGCGCCCAGCTTTCATCAATCACCGCGATAAACCGAAGATTCAACTCCCCACCTTGGACAAGCTGGCCAAGGGTTGCGGGCTGGAGCTGTGGGAATTGTTGAATTTCGGTGTAGAACCAGCCCTGGGCGAGGATCCGGGCGAATACAAGGTGCCCAAACCCGCCGGCCGGCGCAAAGGGCCGCGCAAGGGATAGGCCCGGGCTGGAGCCAGGTGCCGCGAGGGGCCCCAGGAGTTTTTTTTGCGCGAAGCGGCGGGAAGGAGTAGCGCAGGCTGCCAGCCTGCGCTACTTTCACCCCGCAGTTGACGCCGCCGGCCAAGCGCGCACCCTGTCGCTCTCCCGTTTTTCCTCAACCTCAACGCAACCTCCCGCCCGCCATGTCCTACGTCCTTCCCGCCCTGCCTTACGCCGCCAACGCCCTCGAGCCGCACATTGACGCGCGCACGATGGAGATCCACCACGGCAAGCACCACCAGGCCTACATCACCAACGCCAACAACCTCCTCAAGGACACGCCCGCGCTCGCCGATCTCGACGTGAACGCCCTCATCGCCGACCTCTCCAAAGTCCCCGAGGCCATCCGCGGTGGCGTCCGCAACAACGCCGGCGGCCACAGCAATCACTACTTTTTCTGGACGATCCTCGGCCCCGGCAAGGGCGGTGCCCCCAAGGGCAAACTCGCCGCCGCGATTGACGCGCAGCTCGGTGGCTTCGCCAAGTTCAAGGAAGACTTCGCCAAGGCCGGCGCGACGCGCTTCGGCTCCGGCTGGGCCTGGCTCGTCGTCGGCGCGGACAAGAAGCTCGCCGTCGGCTCGACCGCCAACCAGGACAGCCCGCTCATGGGCAAGGCCGTCGCCGGGATCGAGGGCAAGCCGGTCATCGGCCTCGATGTCTGGGAGCACGCTTACTACTTGAACTACCAGAACCGCCGCCCGGACTACATCGCCGCCTTCTGGAACGTCGTGGACTGGGACGCCGCCGAGGCGAACTACGTCGCCGCGCTGGGTTGAGAAGTAGCGCAGACTTCCAGTCTGCAATTCTACCGATACGCCAAGGGTGCTCTGGTCTGCTTCCGAACGCAGGCTGGAAGCCTGCGCTACGCCCAACGCCTTGCCCGGGGCAAATCGGTCGCCCTCACGGCCCCCACACGCTCGGCTGCGAGCACTCGCCGAGGCTGGCGGGACTGAGGCGGGTGGCCTTGCCGGTCTCCGTGTCGAGCAGGTAGAGCACGCGCACGTCGGCGGCCTTGGCGGTGCAGACGAGGTGACGTCCGTCGGCCAGCCACGTTGGCTCCTGCATGTCGTAGGCGGCGGGTAGACCTTTGGGCGCGATCACCTTCGCCGGGAAACGGCCGGAGATGCTGGCCACGGCGATCTGATAGCCCCGGCCCTGACCGACGGTGAATGCGATCTTGTCGGGGTCGGCGCGGCACCAGTCCGGCTCGGCAGCGTAGCTGAAGCCCGTCACGAGCCGCTGCGGCGTGCCGCCATCGGCGGACATGAGGTAGAGCTGCGGGCCGGGGGTCATGGAAAACACCAGCCGCGCGCCGTCGGGCGACCAGCAAGGGTGGGACTTGACCGTGTCGGAGCGCGTGCGGCGGGCGGGCGCGGCGCGGCCGTCGGCGTCGCCCACATAAATCTCCTGTTGGCCCTCGCCGCTGAGCACCATCGCCACCTGCCGGCCGTCGGGGCTGTAGCATGCGCCGACGCTGGTGCCCTGCTTGTTGGCAAAAAAATCCTCGACCCGCTGTGTGGCGAGGTTGAGCACGAGGATGTCGGAAAACCCCTTTTTGTAGCTGGTGTAGATGAGACGCTGTCCGTCGGGTGACCAGTGGGGCGTGATCGCGTGGGCGCGGTCCGCAGTGATGCTGAAAGTCTCGGTGAAAAACAGGTCGCTGGTGTGCACGTCCTCCTGGGCCGGCTTGGCCAGCAGGCGCACAAACGAGAGCTTAGAGGCGAAGAAGCCGTTGAGCTTGCTCGTGGCCTTCACCGCGAGGTCGGCGGCGCGGAGGAGGGCGTAATTCTGGCTCGTGCCGGTGGCGGTCTCGCCGAGGACCAGCGCGCCGGACTGCCGCGCCTCGACGCGCACCTGGTTCGCCCCGGCGGCAGTGAAGCGCAGGTCGAACTGAGCGCCCGAGGCGACGCGCTTGTAGCGTCCATGCACGTCGAAAGCCCGTTGGGCGAGATTGGTCAGTGCCGGCGTGCTAGCCGTCACGCTCACGATGATGGGCCGCTCGCCGGCCCCTTCTAAAATCACCTCCAGCCCGCCGCCGGCCGGCTGCGCCGCGCGCGCGGTGGAGAGCGCCGCCAGCGCGGCGGACGAGGCGAGAAAATCCCGACGGGAAAAGTTTCGCGGCATGGCCCTTCGTATTTGCGCCTGGCGCGGATTTCACAACGCTAAACGCTCCCGCTCCACCATTTTTTCCCGCGCATGACTTCCGACGCTCTCAAAGCCGCCCTCGCTCAGGTAAAGTATCCCGGCTTCAGCCGCGACATCGTATCGTTCGGCCTCGTGCGCTCCGCCGAGTTCGCCGACGGCACGGCGCGTGTCGCGCTCGCGCTCACGACGAGTGACCCGAAAATCCCCGCGCATCTGAAGGCCGAGGCCGAGCAATGCCTGCGTGCCGTGCCGGGAGTGCGCGCCGTGGAGGTAACGGTCGCCGTCACTGCGCCCAAGGCCGGCGGCGTCCCGGTCGGCGGCGCGAACGGCAACCTCGCCGGCAATTCCGGTGCGCCGAAAGCCATCAAGTTCGCCGTCGCCATCGCTTCGGGCAAGGGCGGGGTGGGCAAGAGCACCTTTGCCGTCAACCTCGCCTGTGCGCTCGCGGCGCACCTCACGGCGCGGGGCCGGCCGGGGCGCGTGGGCCTGATGGACTGCGACATCTACGGCCCCAGCGTGCCGTTGATGATCGGCCTGCACGGCGAGCGCCCGAACGTCGAGGGCGAGAACACCATTATCCCCCTCGAAAAATACGGCGTGAAAGTGATGAGCATGGGCTTCCTCGTGGACGACAACACGCCCGTGGTCTGGCGTGGCCCGATGATCATGAAGACCATCCAGCAGTTCGTCCAAAACGTGAAATGGGGCGAGCTCGATGTGCTGCTCATTGACCTGCCGCCCGGCACTGGCGACGCGCAGCTCTCCCTCGTGCAGACGCTTCCACTCGATGGCGCGGTGCTCGTCACCACGCCCCAGCCCGCCGCGACCAATGTCGCCCGGAAGGGCGGCCTGATGTTCCAGAAGGTCAACGTGCCTCTGCTCGGCGTCGCTGAGAACATGAGCTGGTTTCTCGATCCCGCCGGCAACCGGCACGCGCTCTTCGGCGAGGGCGGCGGGCAAAAGACGGCCGACTCGCTCGGCACCGTGCTCCTCGGCCAGGTGCCGCTGATCCCGGAAATCCGCGCTGGCGGCGACGCCGGCGCGCCGGTCGTCGTCACCGCGCCCGACGGCGAGGCGGCGAAAGTTTTCCGCGCCATCGCCGAGGCGCTGCTCGCGCAGCTCGCCGCCAAGACCGTCCCGGCCAGATGAGCGAGGCGCTTTACCAACGCCGTCGTCGCCGTCGCGAGCTCGCGCTCGTGCCGCTGATTGACGTGCTCGTGATGCTGGTGTTCTTCGCCTTTGTCACGATGCAGTTCCGAGTGAAGCCGTCGCCCACCCTCAACATCCGGCTGCCCAAGGTCGAGACGGCGGGGAAGAACGAGTTCAAGGGGCCGATCACCGTCGGCATCACGAAGGACGGCGCGTTGTCCTTTAACGGTAAAGCCGCGACCGCCGCGCAGCTCGACTCGTTGCTCGCGCAGGCGCGCGAGGTGGACAAAGATATGCCGGTGCTGATCCGCGCCGACGAGAACACGCCACTCAAAAATATCACGCTCGTGATGGACGCCTGCCGCAAAGCTGGGCTGAACAAGTTCTCGTTGCAGAGCCGGTGACGGAGGAATGGCCGCGAAAAACACGAAGAGGCACAAAAATTTCAGGCCATTCGGGGTTTCCTTTTAGTGGCTTTTGGTGTTTTTCGTGGCCAATGAAAAAAATCATCATCACCGGAGTCACGCGCGGGCTCGGGCGCGCACTCACGGAGGAGCTCATCCGGCTCGGCCACACCGTCGCGGGCTGCGGGCGCGGCGCGGAGGGTATCATGGACTTGCGCCTCGCGCACGGTGCGCCGCACAGCTTTGAGGTCGTGGACGTGGCCAACCCGACCAAGGTGAGCATCTGGGCGGCCAAGGCGCTCGCACCCGGCGACACGCCCGACCTACTCATCAATAACGCCGCGCTGATGAACGATCCCGCGCCGCTCTGGAAAATCTCCGCCGACGAGTTCGGCCGCCTGATGGACGTGAACCTCAAGGGCGTGGCCAATGTCATCCGCGAATTCGCGCCGGCCATGGTCGCGGCGAAACGCGGTGTGATCGTCAACCTCTCCTCTGGCTGGGGTCGAGGCGTGTCGCCGGAGGTCGCGCCGTATTGCGCGACCAAGTGGGCCATCGAGGGCCTCACGAAAGCGCTCGCCGAGGAGCTGCCCAAAGGCATGGCCGCCGTGCCGCTCAGTCCTGGTGTGATCAACACCGACATGCTTCGCCAATGCTGGGCCGACGGAGCGGCGAGCTATCCGAAGGCGGAGGCATGGGCGAAGGCGGCCGCGCCGTTCATCCTCGCGCTCGGCGCGAAGGACAACGGCCAGTCGCTCACCGTGCCGGGGTTCGATTATCAGGGGTAGGATGTAGCAGGGCGTCCCGCCCAAGGGCTGAACGCCGAAATTACGGGCGAGACGCCGTGCCGCTCCCGCCGTTCAGAACACAAACGGCACAAACCGCCAACGCACCTTTTGGCAATACGCCTGATACTCCGGGTTGGCGCGCAGCAGCTTTTCCTCGCGGATCACGCGGATCGCCTGGAACGAATAGAGCAGCGAAAACACCGCGAGGTTCCGCCAGCAGAAATTCGCGAGGAGAAAACCCACGTTGCTGATGAAATAGCCGAGATAGACCGGATGCCGCACCCAGCGGTAGGCACCGCGGGTGACGATGCCCCGGTCCGCCGGCAGCAGGCCGAAGGAGCGGCCAAGAGAAAGCTTGGCGAAGATCGTCCAGGCCACGCCCGTGCCTTCCACGAACACGCCCGCGCCGTCGGGGATGAGCCGCAACTCAGGCGGGGCGAAGCTCAGCGCGAAAAAATAAAACGTCGCCGCCATGGTGAAAAACGCCGTCACCGGCCGCCAGTCCGCCCGGCCGGCGGGGCGCGCGATGAGCACGAGCACGACGGTGATGCACTCCGTGATCACGAACAGCAGCAGCGAAAACCGCCCGGGCACATAGCCTTTTAGCGCCTGCACCGCAAACACCCCCAGCCCTGCCGCCGCGCACAACCGCATGAGCAGATGGAACCGCACGCCGAACACCAAGGCCACGGTGACAAGCTCCGCCAACGCCCACGGGGCGAGCGCCCGCAGCCCGTCGGCGAAAAAGCGCAGGCAGTCCCACGCGGCCCCCATGAGCGCGGCCAGCCACGGACCGAGCGTCGCGAAATCGGCGTTCCACCAGTAACCGCCCCAGTAATCCTGCATGGCGACTGCCACGAAAATGACGTGAACCGTCGCTGCGATCAGGCGCAGCGAGATCTGAAACGGCAGCGGCGGCAGCGCGGGATCGCGTTGGCTGGACGGCGGGGCTTTGGGCGCGCGCGGGGTTTGCGGGGCAGGCATGCCGAAGCCAGTGCGGCGCGGGGCGTGGCGGCAACGCCAAACGTGCGCTTCCGGCGCGGCATGGGGAATTTTTCTTCCGTCCCGGCGTCCACCGCGCCACGTTGGCCGCATGGCCAAAGTCGAAATTTCTGACGCTTTGAAATCAGATCTACCGCCCAACCGCTGGGGCAAGCTCCTCGGCGCGACGCCGGTGGTGCTCACCGTTGTCGCGACGCTGCTCGCCGGCCTCTCCACTGGCGAGATGACCCGCGCGCAATACGACCGTGGTCTCGCCGCGCAGCAGCAGTCCAAGGCCGGTGACCAATGGGGATATTTTCAGGCCAAGAAACTGCGCGGCACGATGCAGCGCTCGACGCTCGATGTGCTACGCACCACGCTCGCGCCCCGGCCGCTCACGACGGAGGCCATCGGGACGTCGTCGGCCGAGGCACGGCGCGCACTGCTCACCGGCGAGCCGCCGACGCCGCCCGCCGTGGCCGCGTTGGATGAAAATCTTCACACGGCGCTCGCCGCGCTGGAGGCCGGCCAGAACGAGGAACAGATCGCCGCGCCGCTTGCCAAGGTGAAGGACGCTGTGCTGACCGACGCGCTGCGCGCCGCGCGCGACCGGGCCAACGCCTTTGACGCGGCGCTGAAGCCGATCAGCCAAGCCATTGACGCCATCGAGCAGGCTCAGGCCGACGTCGGCTCCGACGTGGCGCGCAGTCTCACCGCCGCGCGTCTGCGTTTTGCCGCTAACCGTTACGACACCGAGGCAAAACTGAACCAGACCATCGCTGGCCTGTTGGAGCTGCAAGTGCGCAAGACCAATCTCTCTGCCGAGCGGCACCATGCGCGCAGTCAGCGGTTTTTTTACGGCATGCTGGCCGCGCAGCTCGGCGTGATCCTCTCCACACTCGCGATGGCGGCGCAGCGGAAAAATTTCCTCTGGTCGTTCGCCGCCGCCGCCGGCGTTACGGCCGTGGCGTTCGCCGGCTACGTTTATTTTTACAGCTGAGGCGAGTGGATCGAGGCCGCAGAAAACGTTTTGCCGCGCCACAGCGGATCCCGAGCAGGACCACGCTAAGATTTTGTCTTTTTGCGGCGCGAGCGCTCAATGCCGCCATCAATTAATCCAATAACCGTTAGGCAAATGAGAGCGACGCTCATGCGGAGCCAGTTGAGTTCAGCCAACAGTATTGCAGTGATAAATATGATCGGTGCACAAAACACGAGAACCTGAAGCCGCCGCCCCCTTTCAAAGAGTTGGGTGAAAGCCATGAACAGGGCGCTTAAACCCATGCCCAATCCCAAGCTCGTTCCCGCACCCATGTTAGCATGCACGAGAATGACACCGGCAATAATGGAGGCTGTAAAACAGCCAAGATTGAACGAAATAAGCGCCCATGCAATCTTGCCGATCGTGTTCATTTCGTTTCCGGCAGCTCTGTTCCGCTTCTTGCCTCACAGCATCGCGAGATGCGGCTCGATCTCGGCCTCGTAGTCTATGCCGGGTAGGCCGAAGCCGAAGAGCTTCAGGAACTCGGTGCGGTAGCCGGTGATGTTGGTCAGCGCGGCGAGATTTTCCGTCGTGACCTGCGGCCAGATTTTCACGACCTCGGCCTGGATGTCGGGGCGCATCTCCCAGTCGTCGAGGCGCACACGGCCGCCGTCGTCGAAGTTCAGCGGGTTACCGTTATACATCTGGGTGGCGAAGAGGCGGCGCATCTGCTCAATGCAGTCCTCGTGCGTGCCCTTCGCCTTCATGATTTTGTAGAGGATGGAAATGTAGAGCGGCACGACGGGGATCGCGCTGCTGGCCTGCGTGACGAGGGCTTTGTTAACGGAGATGAACGCGCGGCCGTAGCCGTGGGCTTTAAGGCGGGCGTCAATGCGGCGGGCGGCGCGCTCGAGGTCGTTTTTGGCGAGACCGATCGTGCCGTTCTTGTAGATCGGCCAGGTGACCTCCGGGCCGATGTAGCTGTAGGCGACGCTGGTCGCCCCAGGCGCGAGCACGCCAGCCTGCTCCAGCGCGTCCATCCACAGCTCCCAGTCCTCGCCGCCCATGACGGCGGTGGTGTCGGCGATCTCGGCGTCGGTCGCGGGGCCGATGGTGATCTCGCTCACGATTCCTTTGTCGGTGTCCACGGTTTTGTTGGTGTAGGGCACGCCGACGGGCTTGAGGACGGACTTGTGCACGGCGCCGGTGCGCGGGTGCTGGCGGCGGGGCGAGGCGAGGGAATAGACGACGAGGTCAATCTGCCCGAGGTCGGCTTTGAGTGCGGCGACGACCTCTTGTTTCATGGCGTCAGAGAACGCGTCGCCGTTGAAGTTGCGGGCGTAGAGGCCGGCCTCACGCGCGGCCTTGGTGAACGCGATGGTGTTATACCAGCCCGGCGTGGCGGGCCGACCCTCCTCGGATGGACGCTCGAAAAACACGCCGGCCGTCGCCGCGCCCGAGCCAAACGCCGCCGCCACCCGCGAGGCGAGACCGTAGCCGGTGGACGCGCCGATGATGAGGGCCTTTTTCGGCCCATCCTTGATGGGGCCGCCGGCGCGGACGTGGGCGATCTGCTCGGCGACGTGCGCGGCGCAGCCAGCGGGGTGGGCGGTAACACAGACGAAGCCGCGGACTTTGGGTTTGATGACCATACCCGCTAGGCTTCGCGGCGAAGGAGGGTGAGACAAGCCGATTCCCCGGCCCGAATGATGGAGGAAACGCAAAGGCGCGAAGGCGTGGAGACGGATTTTGTAGGGGCGCAGGCTTGCTGCGCCCGTTGGGCGGTCGTCGAAGGAAGGGCGCAGCAAGTCTGCGCCCCTACAAAAGCACAGCCTCTCCCGTTTCTCACCGCGCGAAGAGCTGCTCCAGCAGCGTCTCCAGATCCTTGCCGGGAGATTTTTAGCCGGCGCGTATGACGACGAGGGACTTGCCGCGAAGGCGGCAGGCTCACAGCTTGCGCGGGTCGCAGGCCAGCCGCGGATAGTATGCGGCGAGGATAGCCCGCAGTTGCCGGAGGGTCTGCCGCAGGCGGATGCTGTCCGCCGCGACAAACTTGATGCTCCAGCCGCCGTGGCGTAACGCGCTCGCGCCAAGCCACACGCCATCGCCGTGCAGCGCACGAACCTCGGCCAGCCAGCTCGAAGCCAAACTCCATGCCGTCCTCCGCCATGCCGCGCCAGAGACGCTTGGCAATGGTAAGGCGCTCCACGCGGAGAAAAATCTCCTTCAGATTGGCATCCGATTGAGTGCTCGCACCTGAGATGAGCTGCATGGGCGGAAATTAATCATGGCGCTGGAGCATGCACAGAGAAATTCGTTCTCGGCGTGCTTCGTGCCTCTGGGGTAGAAGATCAAAACAGGAAATACCGCTGCGCCATCGGCAGCACCTTGGCAGGCTCGCAGGTGAGGTGCACACCGTCGGCCTTGTCACGCAGCGAGACTTCGCTGATGGCCATCGTGCCCGAGAGGGAGTGGAGAACGCCGACCTTGACGGTGGCGTCGGCCGCGCGGACGGCGCCGGCGGCGGCACCGAGGGCGAGGACGCCCGCGGCGAGCAGTTTGCGGAATGAGGAGGTCATTGGATGGATGGTTGGTGTTGGTTAATGGAACGCGGCGGATGCGCGGGAGCGCGGCCGGCCGCTTGACCAACGTTTAGCAGGATGCTTGCCAACGAGACCCAACCGCTCGGAGCCCGACGAACCGACACCCTATGTCCTGTGGTTTTCAGCAAGGGGCGCCGATTTCTGGGCACAAAAAAGGCCGGGCGCTGTTACCAGCGCCCGGCCTGAATTAGGTCCGGTGATTCCGATTCGCGTGAGCGAATCAGAAGCGGAAGATGCCCTGCACGCCAACGGAGGTGGCGTCAGCCGCCGCCTTGCCGCTGTTGACCAGGTAGCTGATCTCGCCGCGGACGCTGAAGTTCTTCGACACCGTGTAGGTCGGCGCGAGGGTCCACTTCACATCGTCAACGACGGCACCGTTGTTCGTGTCACCGCTGACACGGGCGGCGACGCTAACCTTGTCGTCGAACATATAGTTCGCGAGGATCAGCCAAGTCTCGCTGTCGGCGGTGGCGCCAGCAACGTTGTCCTCGACGGTGAACTCACCGGCGACATAGAGCTCCTTGCTGACCTGATACTGGGCCCAGAAGTCAATCGTGGCCTTGGCCTTGGCGCCAGCGGGCTGCGTCTCGTAGGCGAAACCGAGCCAGACGGTGAGGTCCTTGATGCCACCGTAGCTGAAGTAAGCCTCGATCGCATAGTTGCTCTTCCACTCGCCGTCGCCACGGAGGGCGGTGACGTTCTTGCCATCGGCGGACAAGGCGGTGACGTTGTAGGCCGAGTCAACGACGCCGAAACCGGCGTTCCAATCCTTCTCGGTGTAGGTCAGGCGGAGGCCTTCCTCGTAGCCGGGGATGAAGCCGGCAACGGTGTTGGCACCAGTGATCTCAGGGTTGTTGACCGCGAAGAACGACTCGTAGCCGAGCCAGCTCAGGAAACGGCCGCCGGTGAGGCTCCAGCCGCTGCCCATATTCCAGTTGACGTAGGCGTCGAGCACGTGGATATCGGAGTCGATGGAGATACCCGAGTCGGATTCTTTGGCGAAAGCCGAGGAAGGGGCATAGAAGAGGCTGACAACGCCCGAGACGGGCTTGGAGTCGCCGGAGAACTTGAGCAAGGCTGAGTCAATGTCGAGGCGGTCAGCCGCCGCGCCGCTGGTGTGGGTCCAGGAGGCCGCCGCGTAGCCGCCGATGGCGACCTGCGCTTTGACT